>NZ_JAGSOI010000075.1 GCF_023684405.1 Methanococcoides seepicolus
TAGAACTTGGTAAGCCCTATATGTTCCCTTCGGGGTAGGAATCCTGCAAAGAATGACGATGACATAGAGGGTAGAGGAAAGGAGTAGGAAGCGAATGATAATTTGTAATGAATTATATAGGGGTTCAAGATTTGCCCTAATCCGAAAGGATGCAGACTTACTCTATGGTATCAAAACGTAAGAATGAAGGTATGACCTATGAATGTAAGCTATTCAAATACATCAAAAGGTGAAGCAAAAACAGTGTTTAGTGGACATGCTGAACTTAACGATGAGAAACTTACAGACATCCAACACATGTTAATAGGCTACAAGTCAGGATTACGAAGGCAGTTATTGACCAAATAACTGTTGCCTGTAAAGGTTAAGAGATGCTTGAGCTGTATGAGGTGAAAGTCTCACGTACAGTTCTTAGGCGAGAAAGAGGGAGTAATCCCTCCGACTTAGCCGACAACTCAGTTTACCTGCCATCAAGAATATCATTGTATTCCTATACATTTCAGTCTTCAACCCGTATGATCTCTAAAAAGCGACTTTTATCTTGTTGTTCAATCCTTCGACAACCCCATTACTGATATTTTCCTTAATTAATTCCAGTATCCCATAAGAATTCATATTATCATCTTTGTAAGTTTAAAATTTTCCTTGATGTTACTGTATACCCCCAGTAATGTTATTTTTCAGGATATTATCCTTCCACTTCCATTTTTGATTTCCCACAAACATTGAAGGTCAAACTAACCTATAAACTTTAACTTTTTTAGTATCCAGCTCTTTGATTGATTTTATTATAGCAATAGCTCTATTCGACAGATTTTCAGGATTTTCAACCACATGAGAATCCTAATACATAGTTGAATAAGCTCTTTAACCTACATGCCAATTGAATTGAGAAGACAAATATTAAATAAACAGCTCAATGTTGATGAGATCCTTAAACATTAATTTTTATTATTTATTATTATCAAATTAAGTAACTTATGTATTCAATTTAGGTAACTACATATAACATTGCGTTGAAGTGCCCATGACTGTGTAATTTATTGGGATACGGGTTTGTTAATTTATACAGACGTGTAAATTAATCATTCGTACCCATTTAGATAACATAGATCAGAGCCATTGGTGCATATCTCTGGAAATTCTCTGAATAATCCGGAGATTAAAAGCTACTATGGAATGGCCAACACTGAATTAATGGTCAGGTGGAAACGTTAGCTCTCATTAATGGCATAGCGTAAGCTGTCTAAAAATGAGAGGCAGACAAAGGACACAAATATTTAAAACAGAGTCCATGGCCTTAAAATGCGTTTCATCCTCGACTGAAAAAATAGATCGAGAAGTGAGAATTTAATGAACCAATTAAAAAAAACCAACATGACCATACTTTTTGTTGGGATGTTGCTTGTAATGTTATTAATACCAGCAGCATCCGCATCTGACTGGGATCAATTCCAGAAAGACAAGTACAATAACGGATTGACATCAGACAAAGCTCCTATAACCTATCCGGTTGGAAACGGCATCTCATGGGAGAACTCGTATACACTCGGAGGTACAGGGTCAGGTTTTGATAACGCGCCTGTAGTAATAGGTGACATGGCTTACGTGGCCGGTGACGATAACAAATTACGGGCATTGTACAAGACCAACGGCACTGAAAAATGGGTAACCCCCACAAGCGGTGGCCGCATTCTCGGGAACATGGCCACAGGAAATGGCAGCATATTTGTTCCGACCAGCGACGGAAAGATATTCGCTATCGATATAAACACAGGTGATGTTCAATGGTCTAAAACTGAATCGGGCCAGATGAATACCCCTGTCGTCTATGAAGACCATAAGATATACTTCGGTAGCTGGGAAAGCAAGAAATATTATTGCTACCACGATAACGGAACAATGTGTTGGAACCGCACTTCTACCAGTGGTGACGGTTACTACTGGGCAGGTGCTGCGATAATAGGCGATTACCTGGTCTATGGAGATGATGCTGGTAACCTCACTTCCGTGTACAAAGCCAATGGTACCACTAAGGACACGCTGGACGTATCCGCAGAATTTGGTGTCACGGCAAATGAGATCAGGTCATCCATCAATTATGTTGAGGATCTGGATCGCATATACTTCACATCCAAAGGCAGCTATATATACGCTCTCGGTATGAATCCGGACGGAACCTTCAATACCGCTGACAAGGCTCATGCAAACATAGGCTACAGCACATCCACACCTGCTGTCTACAACGGCAAGGTGTATGTCGGTAGCTCCGGCTACTTGACCTGTCTTTACGCAAATGATCTTACGATAGACTGGCGATTTTCAGTAGATGGACAAATCCAGTCATCCCCTGTGATCAGTACGGCATACGATGACGGTGACGGCGAGATCTATATCTACTTCACCGATAACTGGGGAGGAATAGGCGTATACTGTCTCAACGAAACGGGAATTGAGCAGTGGTCCTGGGGAGAGTCTGGAAAAACGCAGTATACCCTGGCCGGTGTAGCAATCTCGGACGGCTGGATCTTCTTCGGCACCGATGACGATTATATGTTCGGATTTGCAACAGTTGAGTCACTGCGTAAACCCATAATGCTCAACCCCGGTGATTCCCTGCAGGAAGCAATCTATGGTGCAGAGAACGGTGACACCATCATGATGGCACCAGGTACCTATGTTACCTCCTTTGCAGCTGGTGATAGCGATCTGTACATAAACAAGAGCGGCCTGACCTTCATGGCTGACGGCGGTGAAGTGATCATTAGTCCTGATCCAGCTGATAGTTCCGCTCGCATAAGGGCTGGTAGAGAGGGTCCAACTGATAATACAGGTTGTGATGCTTCAGGAATAACTTTCAAGGGAATCACTTTTGGTGACTATTACAAATTGGCTGATGAACCTTCCATACTTAAGCCCAATGTATGTCTTAGCGATATGATGTTTGAAGATTGTACATTCATCAGCGATACAAATTATTGTCTGTATGATAACTCATCTGTACTCAATTGTGTTTTCGCCGCTGATGCTGGTATAGAGGTATATGGTAACAACACATTATTTGAGGGTAACACCGGTAATGAAGGCAGTGTATGGGGAGCCGTCGCCGATAATCAAGGTTTAATCATCAGGAATAACATAATCAGTTCGTTTGGAGTTTCCATTGATAGTGAAGCCTTAATAGAAGATAACGTATTTGTGGATAATACTAACCTTGTCTGCAGTAACACTGCGACTATTATACGCAACAATGAAATCACAAACAACAATAATCCGGTGAGTATGCTAAACGGGCAGGTTTACCAGAATACTTTTACTGGTATAAACGCCATGACTGGGTTCCAGCTACAGGCTGGTGGATCTTACTACCAGAACAACTTCATAGATTGCTCTAATGTTCAGATGTATTCCGCAACCTATAATGCCACCACTCCGGTAACCTACTCCTATGGCGGTGCAAGTTACACCGGCTATCTCGGTAACTACTACTCCGACTACGCAGGCAGTGATGCCGATGGCGATGGTATTGGCGATGATGCTGTAATTGACAGTTCTAATGGCGGTACCGATTCCTACCCACTCATGGGCCCATGGGATGCAGCAACCGACACGATCAAAGCAGCACCTGAAGCCCCTGCACTGGGATACACAGTGGTTGACAAATGTGTATATCTTAACTGGGATACACCTGCAAGTGATGAAGCAATAACTTCATTTAATGTTTACAGGGCTACCAGTTCAGGAGCAGAAACACTGTACGAAACAGTTTCTGCAGATACAACTGTATTCACAGATCATGACGTTACCAACGGTCAGACATACTACTATCAGGTATGTGCTGTCAGCAGCGTTGGTGAAGGAGATCTTTCAACAGAGATCACCGGTTCACCTGTTGCAGAGGTTGTCAGTGATAGCTGGGAACATTTCATGGGAGATCTGCAGCACACAGGATATTCTACTTCACCAGGACCTAAGACCAACAATGTTCTCTGGGAAACAGCAAATATCGATGCAGAAGATGGAGCATCAATAGCTATTGCTGATGATCTTGGGCTTATGTTCGTGATCAGTGATGGAAAGGATAGCCCATGGGCTAGCGTAGGATACAACAACCTCTCAGCTATCAGCCTTGAGGATGGTTCAGTGGCATGGGATGTCACTTTCGGAGATGGGGATCATGGTAATTACAATTCCATGGATTCATGGGCTACTCCTGCATACAACAATGGTGTTGTATTCACAGCCGGAGATGGTGCAAGATACGCTAACAACGGTACTCTCAAATGGGGACCATTGCCAATGGACACTAACGGTGGCCCACTTGTCGTTGAAGGAAAGGTTATTGTAGGTAACTGGGACGGAGAGCAGTACTTCTGCTTCGATGAGGAAACCGGAGCTGAGCTCTGGAACATCTCTGTGAATGGAAACGCACAGGGTACTCCTGCTTACAACAACGGTCATCTGTTCCTCACATCATACGATGAGGTAAATTGCGTTGACATGGATGGCAATGTTGTATGGACCAGGGCAATTGATCAAACCATCTGCGGTTCTGCAAGCGTACAATATGGTAATGTCTACATTACGATCTACGACATGGGCTATACTTCTGATCAGTACGTCTATGCACTGGACGAGTCCACCGGTAATGTCGTATGGCAGGCAACAATGTCTGATCAGATGATGACCGGTACAGACTGCACACCAGCAGTCGCTTACGGGTATGTATATGTCACTGCCGGTATGGATATGATCGACCAGAACACCTACTGCTTCGATGCTTTCACAGGTGAGACCGTCTGGGTATCCAGTGAAGCTGGTTCCTGGTTCACATCCCCGGTGGTTTCTGACGGTGTTGTATATGCAGGCGCAGAGTCATTTTTCACCGGTGCCGGCGGCATGGGATCCTTCACACGCACAGTAGCACTGGATGCATTTGACGGTAGTTTGATCTGGGAATCCGATGTCGGTGGTTCAACACCAGCACTCCATGATGGAATACTCTATACAGTAGGTTTCCAGAAAGTGTATGCTTTTGGACCAGGCCTATCCCTTGTCCCTGAAGATGCTTCCGTTATCGAAGGACAGGTAACCCAGATCCAGATCATGGCAAGCGAATTCCCAGAAGGTCTTTCCGGTTACAACCTGACCGTTGTGATCGATGATCCGACCGTTGCCGAGATCGTGGATATCGAGTACCCTGCATGGGCTACGATGGTTGAGAATTCTTCCATGCCGGGAACTTCCATTTACCTGAAGGCCCTTGACGGTGAAAGTAACGTAGAGGCAGGAGCCAAAGATGTTCTACTTGCAACTCTTACAGTCTCAGGAAAGGAGTTTGGTTCAACCGGTCTTAGCCTTACTGTTGAAGGACTGGACGATGATTCCGGTACTGCGATCGATGCACTGCCCTCAACAGGAACAATTGAGGTGACCATGACACCGCTTCCAGGCAAGACAGTTTCACCACAGGATCTTGACGGTGACGGGCTCTATGAAGACCTGAACGGAGACGATGCGTTCGGCTTCGTGGATGTCGAGGTTTTCTTCAGCAATAAAGAGTGGATCAATGCAAACCTGCCTGTGGAGTGCTACGACTTCAACGGTAACGGCAGGATCGACTTCGACGATATCGTGTACCTGTTTGAAATGGTCTGAAGAGAGGAAAGAACAAAAGAGAATTTGTAAAAAAGAAGGAAACTGAAAGAAGAAATTAGGGAATGAAGAACTGATCTTCAAATTTCCTTTAATTCTCTTCTTTCATCCTTCTTTTATTTTTTTTTATTTCCATCAGAGAACGGACCTGAAGGTAGACTAAAGCGTTATTTAAGGTTATATATTGAAAAATAGATATGGGAGAATTTCGATAAACCCCGGGAAAAGAAGTAAAAATTATAACTAATTACAATAATTTTGTACCATATACTCAAAATCTATATTTCATCATTCTATCATTTTTGTCATTGTATGTCAGGATCGTATGTTTTCTTTGCCTGGAATTCCTAAAGATTCTGTGTTTCAATGACCACAATAACTTGTTTAAATTAAAGTCTAGCAGCCCTTATTATCTTTTTTGATAATAAAATTAATTTTGCAACATAATAAAACTTATATAAAAACCTGTTGTTTTTATTTTTAGAAATGCAAAGGTTACCTAATTGAATTTATACAGATATATAAATAATCATTTATTATTATCAATTTTGCTAACTTACGTTATTCTTACGGATAACTTTATATGTAAAAATTTCATACTCGAAAATAAAAAAGAATGATTTTATTATAGAATCCTTTGAATGAAATCTAGTGGTTGGGTATGGTCGTTAAACGTAATTTCGCATTGGATCGGAATATATGATGTCCAGGAGGCAATTTTCAATGAATAAAGAGTTGGAATCAACAATAATCCCTATTGTTTTCTGGCACCAGTTCCACAAGGATGCGGCACATTCCAGCCTGTACCAGTCAACAATTCCGGAAGCTCATGAACTTTCGCGGACCAGCAATGACGGAAAAGCTGTCTTTGATGCTTCACCTGTTGTTGCCAAAGGAAAGGTCTTTGTTAATTGTGACCGGGAGTCCGGTTCCCCCAGGGCACCGGATGGCAATACAGGAAACGTCCCCCAAAGACACACCAACTCTGCACCCGGTACGGCTGAAGTGGTGACCATAAGCAAGGTCATCGACATGTACAATGCCCGGAGGTTCACCGGCCGATTTAATCACATTCACGGCGGCATCGCAGTACTGCCGCTCTGATATGTCTCTGCAAGCAAGAAGAGAGGTGAAAACAGGGAAGAACAAACTGAGGAAGAAGGTACTCTAATCTCTTCTTTTTCCTGATCCTTCCCTGTTTTCTTTATTTTCTGCAGAAAGCAAGACACCTACTGCAGCAATGTTGAATTGCTGCCGTAATCCTATATAAAAAATACGAGAGATACAATATGAAACTAAAAATATTCAAATATGGGATCATGATAAGCATGGTCCTGATGCTGATGCTCGTCTCTGCAGGTGCAGCCTCGGCAGAAACTGGAACGACTATAACAATCAGCTCGAGTGACTCCCTGCAGGACACTATCTACGCTGCAAATGACGGTGACATCATCATGATGGCACCAGGTTACTACAATATAACTCCTAATTCATTGAGTTACCAACATTTGCACATTAATAAAACCGACCTGACTCTCCAGGCTGACGGAGGGGAAGTAATCATTGGTCCTCAGGGGGAGTTTGGATCTGCAGGTATTTCTGCAACCCCAAGGATCGTCCTTGGCAAGGATGAATACGGCACGACTCATTCTGCTAATGGATTAACCTTAATGGGAATTACTGTTGCTAATATTTGTGCCTTAAATAATCAGTATACCAACACCATGAATATGCATTTTGAAGATTGTGCATTCATCGGCGATCCAGACCCAACGTACTGGGTGGATTCAGAAGTAAATGTCAAATTTTATCTATATGACGATGCATATGTGGGAAATTGTACTTTCTCCGAAACTGAGGTAAGATTGGACGGGAACAATGTAACATTTGAGAACAATGACGTTACAGGCCTTTATTTCGGTAATGGTTATAACAGCGGGCTATTAGGTATAATTGTGAGGAATAATTCATTCACTTCGCTTGATTCTAACTTTGCTGGTCATGAAATCTTATTTGAAAACAATGTTTTAGAGGCATCTACCGAGTTAGTTTGGGAAACGGACAGCGAGAACTTTAATATTCGTAACAATGTATTCGCAAACACCACCGGCAATCTATATCTGGGCGGGCAGCTTTACGAGAATACATTTAGTAGTTGCGACGTTGTTGAGCTAAATTATCCAGCCGGATCATGTAGTTTCTACCTGAACAACTTCATAGATACATCTCCTGTCCTGTATTCCGCAACCTATAATACACCCACTGAGGTAACCTACACCTATGGTGGTGCAAGTTATACCGGCTATCTCGGTAACTACTACTCCAGCTACGCAGGCAGTGATGCCAATGGTGATGGTGTTGGTGAGGATGCCTTTAGTCTCGATTCCTATCCACTCATGGGCGCATGGGATGCAGCAACTGACACGATCGAATATGTTCACAACCCAATAGTCCACATTGGCCCAGGCGACTCCCTGCAGGACACGATCTACGCTGCAGAGAACGGTGACACCATCATGATGGCACCGGGTACCTACTTGATTCCGGAGGTATTTATTGATTCGTACCTAGGTAATGATACCTTCCTGTTCATAAACAAGAGTGACCTGACCTTCATGGCTGACGGCGGTGAAGTGATCATTGCTCCAGCAACAAGTTATGTTTATGGTAACATTATTCCAGGTAGGGTAGATCTAAATGACACTTCGGGTTGTGATGCTTCAGGAATAACTTTCAAGGGTATCACTTTTGAACCAATGGGTCTCAAATGTGATAGGTCCGAGAACGACCTAAAATACTTCAAACCCAATCAAAGAATCAGCAATATAATGTTTGAAGGTTGTACGTTCGTTGGATCGAATAGCGATGATAGTGATATGATTGCTCTGTATAACGACTCATCTGTCCTGAATTGTACTTTCAACGGTCACCGTAGATTAGATGTGCGTGGTAACAACGTAAGAATTGAAAACAACGTTGGTAGTTCTCTGGATATCTATCGTGGATACTATAGACTTACAGGCGCCACCAGTGACACGTATTGCCAGAATGTAACTATCACAGATAATACAATAACTAATGCTGAGGATATTGCATGTAGTGGAGCTTGTCTGGTCGAAAATAATGTTATTGATGGAGTTGATGACGTCAAAATCTACAAATCTCCGTCCTCCATCATTCGGAACAATAAATTCCTGAATGCTACTGGCGATATATATTTTAAAGGCACAGCTTACCAGAATGAAGCCACTATAATTGATACAAATGAATATGTGCGTCTATGGGATGAATCAACTTGCTACCTGAATGACTTCACTTATGTTGGAGGCACTGGAAGGGTGCAGATATGTACTAACGTAACTGCCTACCTGAATAATTTCAATGGAGCCTACGCATATAAGCTCTATGAAGGAATAAATTGTAGTACCCCTACTCCGGTAACCTACACTTATGCGGGTTCAAGTCACACCGGCTATCTCGGTAACTATTACTCCGAGTACACAGGCAATGATACCAATGCCGATGGTGTAGGTGATGAGAATATTACAAGTAGTTATGGCGGTGTCGAGGAATACCCACTCATGGGCGCATGGGATGCAGCAACTGACACCATCGAAGTCACACCATATGTTCTCTCCTTTATCCCTGGAGATGCTTCAGTGATCGAGGACCAGACAACCCAGATCCAGATCATGGCAAGTGCATTCCCAGAAGGTCTTGCCGGTTACAACCTGAGCGTTGTGATCGATGATCCGGCCGTTGCTGAGATCGTGGATGTCGAGTACCCTGAATGGGCTTCGATCGTTGAGACCTCTTCTATGCCTGGAACTTCCATCTCCCTGAAGGCCCTTGACGGCAGCAGCCAGGTAGAGGCAGGAGCTGAGGGCGTTGTACTTGCAACTCTCACAGTCTCAGGAAAGGAGTTTGGTTCAACCGGTCTTACCCTTAGTGTTGATGGACTGGACGATGACTCCGGTACTGCGATCGATGCAACTCTCTCAACAGGAGCACTTGAAGTGACCATGACACCGCTTCCAGGCCAGACAGTTTCAGCACAGGATATTGGCGGTAACGGACTCTATGAAGACCTGAACGGAGACGGTCAGCTTGGCTTTGTGGATGTCGAGGTTTTCTTCAACAATAAAGAGTGGATCGATGCAAACATGCCTGTGGAATGCTCTGACTTCAACGGTAACGGCAGGATCGACTTTGACGATATTGTGGACCTGTTTGAACTGGTGGTCTGAAGAGAGGAAAGGACAAAAGAAAATTTGTAAAAAAGAAGGAAAGTGAAAGAAGGAAACTGAAATAAGGAAATGAAGAACTGATCTTCAAATTTCCTTTGATCCCTTCTTTCATCCTTCTTTTATATTTTATTTCCATCAGAGAACGGACCTGAAGGTAGAATAAAACGTTATTTAAGGTGATACATTGAAAAATAGATATGGAATTATCGTATCGG
>NZ_JAGSOI010000076.1 GCF_023684405.1 Methanococcoides seepicolus
AGCTACATTTCTACTGTTAAGAAGAATCAACTTTCTGTGATGAAAGCTATTCAAGATGCAATCGATGGAAAGCCATTTGTTCCAACGATTGTTTGATTTTAGGGTTGCAAATTAATTTTTTGTATTAGAGTTGATACAGGATTGACGATAATTAGGCTGAATAGTTACCAATTTTATACTATTGCATGGAGTATTTTTGTCCAAATAAATATGATACGTTCTTTATGCTTACAGGACAGACCATTGGTAGTGTCCTTTTTGCGTTGGTAATAATTGTTTTGATAGCTTTTATTCTAGTATTATTTAGAAAAGTTAATAAGTAACATTGGGGAAATTCATCATGAAACGATTTAGAAAAATATACCGTCTAGTGCCTCTTATAATAGCACTTTATCATGCATATCAGCTATGGTTCTGTGATATTTTCAGTCCATTGTTGCTATACCTTACATTGATATCTGTGATATTAATTGGTTCAATAGACGCACTCATTAAAAGAAAACAATTCACAGGAAACCAAATTAAGCAAGTATCATCTAAAGTGTAATATGATTGCGATCTTTGTTCTGGGTGTATCTTTCGTATGGGCAGTTCTGAATTATGATCCGGAGTGATGACCTGTTATTCGTATACTCTAAAGTGGTGTTAAAATAAACAAAAATATAATTTTAGTAGTAATCTCCCTGTTCGTGCTGGTAATTCTTGCGGGTTTTACTTCATTGATCGATTTCCATAATTCTGGTCTTAAGGAACCACCTATTGCAGATTTGGGTTATGAAAATCTGTTCATTGAAGCTCATGCTCCAGATGTTTTAGATAAATACCCTGTTTATAAGGTGCTGAATGAGAGTGTTCTCCATGAAGAAAACTTTAATCGGTTTCGGATTCGAAGTTCAGTCCCAGATGAAAAAGAAGCAAAAGAACTGGCAAATGCCTATTTGATCTCGATCGATGAATTGCCTTATGATTCTTACATTGATAGGGTGGAAACAGTGCAGATTGAATATCTTAATCATGAAACCGGCTCATTGGATCTGGAAAGAGCTGAACCTATGTTTGTGGAAGTCTCATACAGTCGTCTCATCGATGGTTATCCGGTGGTGGGTCCGGGAGATTCGATTACCGTGTGTTTTGGTGATGATGGAGAAGTTCTGTATTTCTTCAAGAACTGGAGGGAGTTAGAGAGGTCGGGAGATGTGGCGATAGTTCCTGTTGAGGTGGCTATTAAAAGATTGAACGATGGAAACGGTGTTCTAAGTTCTGCAAATGTTTCAGGATCGATAACTTATGTGGATGAGATACAGGTCGGATACTTCTCGGATATTTCCGGTGCAGATCAGGAATTTTACTACCCAGTGTGGGTCTTTAGAGGAATTGATAATTGTGGAAATCCTGCCGAAAAATATGTTAGTGCGACAGAAGAGATATATCAGCAAGCGGTTGGGATGGGGAGCGAATGTTCAATGGAACCCTTTTCTTATTCGATCGATGAGGATGAACTGATAGTTTGAACATCTTCCTTCCCTGTCTCGATGCCTTTAAAAACAAATCCCCCATATTTATCCCACGATGCTTTCAACTTTCAACGATGCCCTCAACTCAGACCGCTTCATTGTGACCGCAGAGGTGGCACCTACAAAGGGTACTGCCATCTCGGCTACACTTGAGGATGCAGAACTTATCAGGGGTCTGGTGGATGCCCTCAACATCACGGACAATCAGCGTGCAGTAATGCGCATGAGTCCTATCGCTGTCGGCAAACTACTGATGGATGCCGGACATGTTGTGATCGTGCAGCTTACCTGTCGTGACCGCAATCGTTTGGCATTACAATCTGATATTCTGGCGGCATCGGCTCTGGGTATTGAGAATCTCTGTGTGATGACCGGGGATTATACCACCAAAGGCGACCACGTGGGTGCAAAGGCTGTTTATGACCTGGATTCTGTGCAACTTCTCTCCCTTATCACCAAGATGATGGGTGGGTCTGATATGGCAGGCAATGAACTTGCAGGTGCTCCGTCCTTTACTGTTGGTGCGGTGTCCAACACTGATGTGACAAAACGGATGCAGATGCTCAAGCTTAAGAAAAAGATAAATGCCGGTGCCCGGTTCATTCAGACACAGGCGGTCTATGACGTTGAAAGTTTTAACGATTTTAGTGATCTTATGGATCAAATGGATCCGAACGTTCCGGTCATGGCCGGTATAATTCCTCTCAGGTCTGCCGCAATGGCACATTTTATGAACAATAACATTCCTGGAATACGGGTCGGGGATGAACTTATAAAGCGCATGGAAAATGCAAAGGACCCGATACAGGAAGGGCTTGAGATCGCTGCAGAAAGTATCCGTGAACTTCGGGATATGTGCAGGGGCATTCATCTTATGCCTATCGGCGGTCATGGCAATACACAAAGGCTTCTTGAGATGGCAGGCCTCTATTATAGATAATACATAAAAACGATTTTAAGAGTCGAATACTATGAGACCCACACAGGTAGAATACGCAAAGAACGGTACGCTGACCCCGGAAATGGAATATGTGGCCGAACACGAGTCCATTTATGTGGAAACTGTAATGTCAAGGGTTGCAGATGGCAGCCTCGTGATAATGGTTCGCGATGGCTGTCCTCCGGTAGCTATCGGAAAAGGGGCTAAGACGAAGATAAATGTCAATCTCGGAACCTCTTCTGCAAGCATCGACCCTGATGCTGAACTGGAAAAAGTGAAGATCGCGGAAAAATACGGTGCAGATACGATAACGGACCTGTCAATGGGTGGCGATATTTCTGACATTAGAAAAATGGTCTTTGATAACACCACTTTACCGATCACAACCGTTCCGGTCTACCAGGCAGTTGTTGAATGTGGGATGAAAGATACATCCGGTGACGATGTCCTTTCCTATCTTAAGAAGCAGGTCGATGAAGGTGTAAGTTCGGTCGTGGTCCATTGTGTAGAAAAGCAGATACTTGAGAAGCTCAAAGGTACAGGGCGTATCATGGGGATGGTCTCAAAGGGCGGTTCTTTCACCAGTGTTCTGATGTTGAAGGACGGCTGTGAGAATCCTTACCTTGAGAATTTCGATGAGGTCCTTTCTATACTGAAGAAGAACGATGTCGTTCTCTCCCTTGGGAACACGATGCGTAGCGGTTGCGTTCATGATGTGTGTGATAATCCGCAGATGATGGAGATCAGGAAGAACGCAAAACTTGCAGAACAGGCTAATGAGGCTGGTGTCCAGGTAATCATTGAAGGCATGGGCGGTCATGTGCAGGCAAATGATATTGTCCCCCACATTCAGGCTCACCGCTCCCTTTCCAATTACCCTCTCTTTGTGGCAGGTCCGTTGCCGACTGATGTCGGTATGGGGTATGACCACATCTCCGGGGCAGTTGGTGCGAGCATTGCAAGTGGCAATGGTGCTGATTATCTTTGCTACATAACTCCGGCAGAACATCTATCCCTTCCGACACCTGAACAGGTGCGTGAAGGCCTTATTGCTTTTAAGATCGCGGCACATATAGGCGATTCCATGAAATACGGTCTCGATGAGCGGGATAAATTGCTTGCTGACAGGCGTGCCAATTTCGATTGGGAAGGGCAGATGGAACTGGCACTTGATCCTGATAGGCCTAAGGGGATGTGTCCTATGACAGGTCCTTGTTCCATGTGTGGCGAATACTGTGCCATCAAGATAATGGCTGATTATTTGTCAGAAGGTGTCTGAATTGGTGTTAGAGCTCCCCTCGATGCAGATGGTCGGTATCAGAACTTCCCTCATTAGGGCAGGTGACGATATCGTGGAAATTCTATGCGAAGCGTTCGAAAAGCATGGGGTATTTCTGGAAGATTGCGATATCCTGGTTCTTGCCGAATCCGCGGTAGCGACTGCAGAAGGCAGGTTGGTAAAGCTATCGACCGTAGTTCCGGGGAAAATTGCAAAGGAACTTGCAGGTAAATATTGTCTTGATCCCAGGGAGATGGAGCTCGTTCTTTGTGAATGCGATGAGATCATTGGGGGTGTGCCTGGGGCTGCTCTCACTTTGACCAATGGGACATTGTCCCCTAATGCAGGCATTGATGCTTCCAACGCCCCGGAAGGGCATGTTGTGCTTTTGCCTAAGGATGCTCAGAAAAGTGCTGCTTACATAAGGAAGGGCGTTGAAGAGTACTCTTCCTGCCATGTGGGTGTTATCATTGGAGATAGCCGCACCCAGCCTTTGCGTCTTGGTTGCATGGGGGTCGCACTTGGGACTTCCGGTATAGTTCCAGTTGAAGATGCACGTGGCTCACATGATCTTTTTGGGAAACCTCTTCATATAACACGCAAGGCGGTTGCGGATAATCTGGTATCTGCTGCTCAGCTTTTGATGGGCGAGGCAGATGAATGCATCCCATGTGTGCTGATTCGCGGAGCTCCTGTGGAAATGTGTGAAGGGTCTGAGGAGATGCCACTGTTCACGCCGGAAGAGTGCATGTATTACAGCAATATCAAAAGGACGTGAGAATACCTTTTGCCTCTTTCCATTCTCTCTTCTGAGAATGGTCTTCAAAAAAGATCTCGATCTTGCGGCTGTTCTGTTAGCGAGTGTCATAATTGATGTCAGTGTCACAATCAAAAGCTATTTATAGAATGCAACCAATGGTTTTGTACGAAGCGTGCAATACCGCTTACTTATATTTTTCAGTTACAAAGGTGATCTTCAATGAGCAATGTAATAGTAATGGATTTTACAGCAACGTGGTGTGGGCCTTGCCAGATACAGAAACCTATCCTTGAACAGCTCGAGGGTGAACTGGGGGACAAGGTCGAGTTCAAGATGGTCGATGTTGACCAGAACAATGCCCTTGCAGGCAAGTATGGCATTAGTGCAGTACCTACTCTCATCATTGAGAAAGATGGCGAAGTGGTAAAGCGATATACAGGTGTTACCAGTGCTGACGTACTTCGTGTAGAACTGAATGCTCTTATCTGAACTTCCTTTTCATTTATTCTTCCTCTATTTTTTCATTGTTTCTTCTTCTGACAACATGTAAATAACTTGAACTCGTCCATTGGCCAGAGGTATCATTTGAACAGATTTGCAGACATGGGAGTTCTGGCATTCCGCCAGAAGAATTCACGAGGGACGTTCAAACCCCATCTTGCCGTAAAATTTCGGGCAGATGATGGGAACCTTTGCACTTTTTCCATTGATTCGACACGTGTCCCTAAAAAACAGCCGCAACCGGACGCTTATCTCGTCACGCATGCTCATTCTGACCATAACGGCAAGTCTGCAATGCTCTCTGACATCTCAGTTTCCACGGAAAAGACCGCTAAAGCACTTGAGATACGCCATGAACGTGAGTTCAAGGGGCGTACGTTAGCATGTGGGGATTCCATTGATATCAATGGTGTGACCGTAAAGACCTATCAGACGGGACATACTGCAGGAGCGGTTGGCTTCTATTGGGTGAACGATGTGGGTACCCGTATTCTTGTCACCGGGGATGTTAAGGATCCTTCTGCACTGCCAAAATGTGACGTGCTGATAACTGAAGCGAACTATGGCGATCATTCTGACCCGTCCTGCCATTTCGAGGATGATATTGAAGGCTTTAGAAATGTGATGGAATGTGGTTCCCAGGTTGCTTTCGGTGCTTATGCATTTGGGAAGGCCCAGCGTGCGGTGGAGCTTTTGCGTGATATTGGTTACCATGGGACGATCGCAATGGAAGAAAAGTCACTGCTTCTGACACGCAGCCTTGTGGATAATGCGGGGGATATAGTGGCTATCGGGGAATGTGATGAGGGCGAGGTCTGCATCGTACCGCCGTGGGACCTTAAGAAGTTGCCTCATTCGATGAAAAAATATGTGCTGACAGGAAGGCTGGATTATAGCTACCCTGCCCTGCAGATAAGTGACCATCTTGATGCTAATGGCCTTGCCAAAATGGTGGAGGATATAGACCCTGAGCTGACAATTGTGTATCATCCTTCAGGAGAAAGGCCGGAAAAATTTGCTTCCTATCTAAATAGTGTAGGCAGAGAAGCTGTATCCCTTGATCAGGTCAGCAATGTTCTAAGTAATGAGTTTCTTTGATCTACTCTCTGCAGGAATAAACGTTTATATATGTTCTGATGATTATAACAACCAATCTTAGTAATTAACTCAGGAGAAGATGCCAATTGAAAAAGGAAAGCAAAGTGAAGTCGGATGGCACCAAAAAGGTAGTTCAGACTGACGCTCCTGCAGTGTCCACAAAGCCCGCTGCGATCAAAGTAAAAACTCCGGAAGAGCGCAAGGTAGCACATATACAGGGTATCATCAAGACTGCTGTTGCAGCATTCCTTGGTATGATCGCCGGTCTTGGTGCATTCCTCCAATTCGGTGCAGGTACCGAAACCAAATGGTATGCAGTGCTGGTCATTGTCGGTGTGTTGGCATATTATGCGCAGCGCTTCATCTATCCAGCTATCAATATAAACACGAAAGAGTTCGGACTAAAGGATTGGTTCTATGTCGAATTCATCGTTATCGACTTCTGCCTTGTGACATGGGTATTGCTGTTGAACTGACAGTATTCATGCTACTCTTTTTTTCTTTTGCGTACAGCTTATTAAATATCCCATTAACAACTTCAGTGATCCATCATGCGAATTGCAATATTGAATAAGGATAGGTGCCAGCCAAGGCGATGTAGCCACGAATGTGAGAAATACTGTCCTAGGGTCAGGACAGGATACGAGACGATCGTGTTCGGAGATGATGGTAAAGCCATCATATCTGAGGAACTATGTGTCGGCTGTGGTATCTGTGTCAACAAATGTCCTTTTAGCGCTATTATGATAATCGGTTTGCCTGAGGCTCTTGACAAGCCGACCCACAGGTATGGTCAGAACGGTTTTGCCCTTTATGGTTTGCCAACCCCTCAGGTGGGTAAGGTGACCGGTATTCTTGGTCCGAACGGTATTGGTAAGAGTACTTCAGTACAGATACTCTCAGGTGCTCTTGTTCCGAACTTCGGAGAAGAAAAAGGTGACTGGGACACAGTATTGGAACACTATGCCGGTACTGGGATGTATGACTATTTCAAGAATGTCATCGATGGCAAGATCAAAGTATCCCAGAAACCGCAGTATGTGGATATGATCCCTAAGGCTTTCAACGGCAAGACCCGTGATCTTCTTGAAGGTACCGACGAGCGCGGTGTAATGGATGAACTTGTCGAAAAGCTTGACCTGGGTCACATAATCAACCGAAATATAGGTGAGCTCAGTGGCGGAGAATTGCAGAGGGTAGCCATTGCCGCATGTGCTGCAAGGGATGCAGACTTTTACTTCTTTGATGAGATAAGTCCCTATCTGGATATCTACCAGCGTATCAATTCCTCAAAGCTTATACAGGAACTCGCAAAGGACAAGGCCGTTCTTGTTGTTGAGCACGACCTTGCAATTCTGGACATGCTCTCTGATGTCGTTCAGGTAGCATACGGTATGCCAAGCGGTTATGGTGTGATCACACATCCAAAGGGTGTCAGGATCGCCATCAACCAATATCTCAAGGGTTATCTGCCTGAAGAGAACGTGCGTGTCAGGCCGGATGCCATTACCTTTGAAGTGCATCCCCCACGTGTTGCAACTGACATTGCCACTCTTCTGGATTACAATGCTTTCTCCAAAAAGTACGGTGACGGTTTTTCACTTAAGTCCGATGGCGGTTCTTTAAAAGAAGGTGAAGTGATCGGAATTGTCGGTCCTAACGGTATTGGTAAGTCCACTTTTGTAAAGATACTTGCAGGAGAGGTTGAACCCGATGAGGGTGAGTTGGAATCGGAAGTTTCCATCTCCTATAAACCTCAGTACATCAAAGTGGATTCTTTCATGCAGGTACGACAGTTCTTAAGGAGCATCACCCGCAGGTTCGATACCAGCTATTATGAAGCTGAGATAATCAAGCCACTTCAGCTTGAGCCCCTCTTTGATAAAATGCTGAACGATCTGAGTGGCGGTGAGTTGCAGAGGGTTGCCATCGCAGCTTGTCTTTCAAAGGATGCTGATCTGTATATTCTCGATGAACCAAGTGCGCACCTTGACGTAGAGCAGCGTTCACTCGCAACAAAGGCGATAAAGAGATTTGCAGAAAATAATGGTAAGACCGCAATGGTCGTAGACCATGACATCTACATGATCGATATGCTCAGTGAACGCCTGATCGTTTTCGAAGGTGAACCGGCAGTCTTTGGTATAGCACATCCTCCCTCTTCAATGCAGGTTGGAATGAACAAATTCCTTTCAGACCTTGGTATCACTTTCAGAAGGGATGAGGATACTACAAGACCAAGGGTCAATAAAAAAGATTCACGTCTTGACAGAGAACAGAAAGCAAAAGGGGAATATTATTACTACAAGCTGGATGAGTGAATATCTCATCCTTTTTATTTCCATTATTTAATTCGATCTTTTTTTCTTCGAAAGGTACCATGTAAGGAATTCGGTATAGAGTATGATACCGATGATCGTGGACCATGTGAACAATAGCAGATGGTAATTGTTGATCGGTACGACCCCACCTGCAAGCCGTACATGCTCGGTTTTGGTCTCTATAAAAGACACAGTTGCATCCTTAGTACCTATGTTACGTATTTTTATCGAGACATCTACTTCTTCACCGGTGTAAATATCACTTAAACTAACATCCTTTTCAACTTCATGCAGACGCTTTATCATTATCTGAAAGTCCAAAGATTCCCTGATGTACCCAGATCTCTTCATACTGGATCTCAAAGGCAGAAACTGTCGTACACATTAAAAAAGGATACAATGCCTGTGAGGACAGGCCGGTTCAAATGCATCAGGCTTTTATGTGCTTCATACCGTTTAAATATACTGTTTATATTCCAACATTCATATACTGCTTTGCCTGTTTCATCTCTCAATAACATTTAATTATAGAACATTCATTACGTAAGCTATGCTAACAAAAAGGATCATTCCTTGTCTTGATGTTACACTTGATGCGGCAGGTGGGACCGTGGTCAAGGGCGTTGAATTCGTTGACCTGAAAAAAGCAGGTGACCCCGTGGATCTTGCAAAGCGCTATAATGAGCAGGGTGCAGATGAACTTGTTTTCCTTGATATTACCGCATCCCACGAAGGCCGTTCCACAATGATAGATGTCATCGAGCGGACCGCTGATGAGGTATTTATTCCTCTGACGGTCGGCGGAGGTATCAATTCTGTCGAGGATGTCAGGCAGATCCTCCGGGCAGGTGCTGACAAGGTATCCATCAATACAGCAGCAGTGAAGAACCCGGTATTTATTCGCGAGGCTTCTACGATCTTCGGTTCACAATGTATTGTAACAGCTATCGATTGCAGGCGTAACCTCGATGTCGAGAACAATCAGGACAAGACCATACTTGAGCTTGAGGATGGTACTCTTGCCTGGTATGAAGTGGTTATCTACGGTGGCAGGGAACCTACCGGACTGGATACTGTCCAGTGGGCGAAGAAGGTGGAAGAGCTCGGTTCAGGGGAGATCCTTCTGACGAGCATGAACCGTGACGGCACCTATGATGGTTTTGATATTCCTATTACAAAGAAGCTCTCTGAAGAACTTGATATTCCTATAATAGCTTCCGGTGGCGTGGGTAATCCTGAACACATGTACAAGGGATTCGTTGACGGCAAGGCCGATGCAGGACTTGCTGCAAGTATCTTCCACTTCGGAGAATATACTGTACGCGATGTAAAGGAAGCCCTCAAGGCAAAGAACATTCCGGTACGCCTTTATAGTTAAAACCCCAAATTATTAGACTAATTCGTTATATAGACTGTTCCATGGTTAGACCTGAGGGGATCTTTATTGAACGGCATATGACCGTTGAAGAGTTAGACAAGCAGATAAAATTAGAGAAGAATGCAACACTCCTGAAAAGACTATATTTCAT
>NZ_JAGSOI010000077.1 GCF_023684405.1 Methanococcoides seepicolus
TAATCTCCACTGAATAGTTATACCCACAATCATGGCATTTGTAGCGTTGACGTCCATCGATTTTACCGTTCTTTTTATGATTGGAGCTCTTGCACCTGGGACAGTTCATGCATAAATATAGGTCCTAATAACATAAAAACTCTACTTAAATACCAATGCCAATTATAATTATGATATATATAGGTGAGAACAGATGGAGAGAAACAAAACAAACGTGTTTTTTAACAAAATAACTATTATCTTATTAACATTGATGTTATTATCCATTCCAGCCGCGGCATCTACTGGAAATGAGATAACAGCAACACAATCACTTTCTGCGAGCACAGCCAATCCTGGTGATACGATTGATGTGACTGTTCAGTGGACAACGAACACTAATGTAACAGCACCCACATATCAAGCAGATGTTCCAGATGGCTGGACGGTTTCATGGCAAAAAGATTACATAGCTGAATTCAAATCCAACACCTCCGAATGGATATGGTCTTCAGAGTACCCAGCAGGATTTACCCGTAGTATTACATACCAACTAGAGATACCTGAATCAACATTCGGCGGAACCTACACGATCACAGGAGCAGCATCTGGTTATGAAATAACTCCAATAGCCACAACCGGACAGACACAACTAACCGTAACAGGACCAACCCCCCCGCTTCCAGAAGCTGACTTTGAGGTAAATGCTACTTCAGGAATTGAACCTTTGACCGTCCAGTTCAACGACCTCTCGACAAATACTGATACATGGGCATGGGACTTTAACAATGACAGCATCATCGATTCAACTGAACAAAACCCTGTGTATGAATTCACAAACCCCGGAATTTATACAGTTTCCCTTAAGGCAAACAATTCATATGGAGAAGACACTGAAACAAAAGAAGACCTGATTACTGTTTCCAGAGACACAGTTGAAGTCTACAGTGGTACCGTTTCACTTTATCCGGATGAGAGAACTGCTCTTGGAGCACTTAATGGAACAGGAATGGAAATTGGTTTTGCTGATAATGGCATGGTTGATTCAATAGGCGGCTATGCGGCTGATTGGGATAACGAAAGTAACTATTGGCACCTCTATTTGAACGGTGCTTATTCCATGACCGGAGTGGCAGAGACTGTCGTTGAACATGGCGATGTTGTTGAGCTTATCCTCGCAAGTGACGATCCTGTTACATGGGCACTGAACGAATGGGATGTAAAGGCTACCGTGACTATCAATGTTATTGACAAAATATCCCCTGTAGCAACGTTGATCTCAATCACACCGAACCCGGCTGCTGAAGGTGAGGAGGTCACATTCAACGGAAGCGGAGAGGATGACGATGGCGCTGTTGTAGGCTACAACTGGACATCCAGTATTGATGGTCCGTTAAGCACCTCTGATAATTTCAGCACTTCAGATCTTTCGATCGGAACACATACCATTTACTTCAAGGTACAGAACGATATCGGACATTGGTCCTATGAAGTTCAGGACACACTTAAGATTATTGATGACATCGCCCCTGTGGTCACTATCGATGAAGTTGCAACTCCAACAAATGTGAACAATATAATGATCACAGGTACTTTTGTAGAAAAGCACCTTGACCAGATCACAGTAAATGGCATAAACGCTACAATTGGAGATGGCACATACTCAGCAAACCTGACACTTGAAGAGGGAATAAACACGATTGAAGTGATTGCTACCGACACCACAGGTAACACAGATACTGAGACAACACAGATCGTGCTTGACACAATTGCACCTGTGATCTATTCAACTTTCACCCATAATAGCACTCATGGAATGGTTGATGTAACATCTTCTGAAAACATTGCAGAATTAGAAGTAAATGTTAATCCTAATCCAATAGTGATTGTTCCTAACGGCGATCTTATGTGGACCGGATCATTCCTGCTTGACGGTGAAAATACATTCAATGTCAGTGTAACTGGTACTGACACTGCAGGCAACATTGGCATGAGTAATTATACAGCCATTATAAGAACAGTAGAATTTGTAAACGGAACTGTAGAATTCAACAACAGTACGCTTGGCACATCCATCGCATTCAATGCTGCGAACATCACCAGTGCTAGCATTGTTGTGACAGAAAGTATGGAACCAATGGCAAATCTGACAGATGAATATGTAGGATTCCATTTCATAAATGTAGAACTTGATAGTAATCTTACAGAAAAGATGGAGAATGCTACGATCAGAATACCAATACCAGAAGACTTCCCTGAAACAATAAATAAACACGATGTTAGCATCCGTTATTACAATGAAACAACATCCGAATGGGAGCCACTCGACAATGAGACACAGGTCGTTGTCATTGGTGATAAAGAATTCTGGGTTGTAGAAGTATCACACTTCTCCATCTATGCAGCAATAGCAGATGTCCCAGAAGAACCAGCTGAAGTCCCAGAAACACCAAGACATTCCTCAGGTGGTGGTAGCAGTTCAAGAGCCAGCATCATCAGCAGCATTACTGAAATTACAGATACTGAAGAAGAAGTGCAAGCACAGGATAAAGAGGAAAGTACGCCATCTGGTGACCAGACCACATCTGTCGAGTCCGAAACAACAGCTCCAAGTGTCGAATCTGAGACGGAGGACAATGAAGAAAATGCCAGGAACGTGCCTATGATGGATGGCGTTCTAGGAACATGCGCTATTGTCGTTGTTGGCATGTATCTCAGACGAAGAAAAGACTAAGCGAAAAACACTCGAAAGGAGACAGTTTAGTCTCCTTTTAATTCTTTTTTATTTTTACATAGCTACATTTTTGATATCGTTTTTTCTAACAAAATAAATATCCTGTCTTGAGTTCCCATGAACATAAATTCTTCAGGATAAGACAGTCGATGTGACCGTTCAGTTGTTCGAAGGCCTGGAACAGGTCAATAGAAGAGAAAGATTGCCTCCGAGTCAGGTAGTAATTTGTTCACTTACAACTACACATCAATTATATGGATTTTAAAGAACCACGACAAATCGACATCGAATGAAAAATATAAGAATCGATGTTAACGATTGTGAGGGAGATCCTCTACAAATTCAAGTGTTTGGTTCCAGAACCTTAACCCAAGCACGGGATCAATGAAAAAAAAGAAGAAGAAGCTCGACCGGATATAGAGATCGAGGTTTAGAGCCATTGAACAGATCCTTCCAAATGCCTGACCCCCAATATTGAAAATCGCTACAAGCAATAAAGAAATCCTAAATATCAAGGGAGGATTACCTCAACCTCCCTTGTTGTTATCCATACTGTTTTATTATGGAAAGAAGAATAAACCGTATTATTCTCGATACTCGCATTATTATCCGTTAATATCATGAATTTTTTCCATGCATCTGCCTGTTCTGATCTCATATTCATACGTATGTTGCTAACATTGGAATAAATATGATCCTCACTGCCAACAACCCGAAGAGTGACTATCGAATTCCCATTCCCGCTGAGGCTGGACTTTTTGCCGGTGATGTTGAACACAGACATACGTAGCAGGGAACCATTGTTCTCAAAGGACATGAACGGATAGGACCTTATCTCTGAGTTACGCCCTTGTTTCAGTATCACTGCACCATTCTCAAAGATCAGCTCCTGATCGATCCAATAATTATTGGATGCCCTGTATTTGAAATATCCCGTACTAACGTTCAACGTTTCGTTCACAGGTTTGTAACTTACCTGGAAGGAACCATTAAAGGTCAAAGAGAAAGGAAAAGCTTCAGGGTCATTGTAAGTGTTGTTCAGGATCACGGGAAAATAAGATTGGTTCATGTTCAAAAGGTCCATACCAAACGTGTTTCCGAGTATCAGAGAATCGCCCAGATTTCCAGATCTTATTTCCCTCAGCCCAATGGAGCTGTTATTTGAATATGTTCTAGTTACCAAGCCACCGTCTGGATACACAAATATTGAAGTCCTGTTCTCAGTATTATTATTGATAAAGACCGTATACTCACCCGGTTCCAGATCATCGGTCCACATCCTTAAGGATGAAACATTCGTGATATTGTGGATAGTAGTGAAACCTTCTACATCCTTACTTACCTCAGAAATGTTTTCCAGGGATATATTGATACTACTGCCACCCGGATCCAGAGTTATTATCCCACTCGAAGAAAGCGAGGAGTAAAAAGGCAACCCACCGTCCCCAAGAGGAATGTGAACTACACCACTTGAAGTGTCAGAACATGCTTTTGCAGCAAATTCACTAAAGCTTTTGTGAACCTCCTGCATATGATCGATCTCGTGCTCTGCAGCAAGAGCAGGAATATAATAAGCACGTATAGCCGTAACAAAGGTTGTGAGAACTACCAGAACAAGAAGTACTGATACCACCGCTGTTATTGCCTGACGGTCACGGAACAAAGCAATTACCATACAGGCCTCACCTCTGCTGTTGCAAGAACTGCTCTGGGGTGTACTACATAAATTTTTGTTATGTTCGTAAGGCTGGTATTCAAATGAAGCGTATCACCGAACTTCCAGTATTCCATATAAGTATCATTTTCCCATGAACCTGAGGTTCGGTTCATCTTCCATACGGAGTATCCATCATTCAGCTTTATTTCAGGGTATGTCCCACTTGCATTGGAGACCAGAATTTTTATATATGTGGAATGTACCGGATCACCACCAACATGCGTTATATCGGCCGAAGATGACGTTACATTGGTTATTTCAATCTCAATATAAGGCACCCTTTCATCAGGCATATTTCCATATACTGCCATTGAGAGCACGGACACCAGCGTTACTGCTATCGCAAGTTTCAACATTTCCCCAATAATCTCTGAGACCATTTTTTATCACCACTCAATAACCCATTAGTATAGTAAAGGATGCATATGTCAACAACAAACAAAGAATGGAGTGTTTTAATCCATGCAGGATGCTACCTTCAGCCATTTCGCCAAGTATAAGACCTGAAAAAAAGCCAAGTATTCCACATGTATTGAACATCGTCGTCTTTATGTGCTCCACATCAAGCAAATTCTGTCCCCCAAGACTGGTAACAGAAGGGAGGAACTGGGTAGAGAAAGAATAGCAAACATAAAGAAATGTTCCAAATGCGAGATATACAGTTGCGATGTAAATAATACTGGTTTCAAGTCTTTGTTTTCTCAAAGACAACATGTTCTCAGCATCTTCTGCAGCGATCAAGAGGACATCCCTTGTGTCCTCACTTACAACACTGGCATTTACAATAAGAGTGACCGCACGCCTTAATGAAGGAGTTCCGATACGGTTCTCAAAACGTACCAGTGCATCTTTCATCTCTCCCCCCCATTCCATGTCAAGCCATACCCTGTTTATTTCTCCTGAAAGACGACCTATATCCGATTTCAATAGCATGCCTATTGCATTATTCAATGTCAGACCCATTTCGTTGATCTCTGCAAGACGACGAAGGAAATCCGGAACCGCTTTATCGAGCTTTGCAAGCGTCCTCATCTTATATTCATAAGCTGCTGCCACTGGAAGAAGTGCAAGAAGTGCAGAGAGGAGAATCTGCTTGTTGATGCTTAGATCAAGATAGATGAATGGTATCAGCATAAGAGGAAGACTTATGACCGAGGCCTTGAGTGGCTCTCGGAGGATAGGTTCAAGAGGATTTTTCAGTTGCGTTAATATCTTCTTATAGAGTTTCTTCTTGTTGTAGAATTTTAATTTCGTTGCATACTCATTTTCATTTATCTCTTCTTCATCTATAGACATGGATTTTCGCAAGACGACCTTCTCGACATACCTCATCCCAAGATCTTCTTTGGGAGATATGGAATCCAGCAATATTATCAGTGCAATTGATCCTATTGGCAATCCGATATAAAGAGCTTGAAAAAGGTAAGGTGCCTGTTCCAGATTGAGCAGTCCTATAGTCACAAGAGTTATTAGAAGAAAGATCGGAACTGCCACAAAGGCTACAACATAGACCTCTGAGATCAGCTCAAGTGTCTTCAGGAACATCTCCTGTGTCTTTCTTGCATGTTCAAAATACTGATCAGTCTTTAGTTCGAAATAATGGTGGATATTACTTCCACCTTCCATCATCGGGATCAGGTTTTCCAGAAAGTCTTTAAAGACAGGTGAAGGACTTACACTTGCAGTGTTCTTTATTGCAGTGACAAGGTCTTTACCCATCATGTCCACATCCCTGACAACATATGATGCCTCTGTTGCAATCTCACCATAGATGTGCGGGTTCTTCATCAGTTCCTTGAATATCTCGTATATGGATGAACCACCTTTACTCATTCCAAAGCAGAATGATGCGGCATAGGGAAGGACCATGTCGATCTTCGTTTTGCGTGAATTTGCTGTAAAAGCAGGATACATGAGATAAAGGCGAAAAACTGCAAACCCGATCACAAGGGGAACAAGTGCCAAAACAATATCAGAAACAATGATCGAACTGTATGGCTCCAGGATTGAGAAATATGGTGTCAAAAACATGTAGGGAGTTAAAAAGAAAAAAATGAAGAGCAGGAGAAATGTTTGAACTCCATATGATACAGCCTTCTCATAAAAAGTGGAATAATGCATATCCATCCTTGCAGACCTGATGGACATTTGGAGATCACCATATTTGCCAGGATTCCTTCTCACATAACGACTGATGAAACTCATTATATCCCCTGTGAGACAAGCATTTCGTTTTCGCATTCATCGATATTCAGAAGGCAATTCCCGGAGAGTATGGAATGCATGGGATCGGAACCATCCCCATCCAGAAGTGACATCGTGTCGACAGGGTTTTTACAATATGCATTGATCCAGCGAACGACACTATCATAGTCCCGAATACCACGTTCAATTAGCTTTACCAGGAACTTTGCACGCATTTCCAGGATATCTTCAACTTCTTCGGCACTCCAGCCCCTGCGTCTCCGGATGTCATCGAGTACACCAGAACCTGCAAAATTTAAACCATCTGCCACAAAGTCCCAGTGGAATACATCTTTTGTATGAACGTCTTTACCTACACCCGTAACCTCTGCAACCACTGAGACTTTTCTTTTTTCAGCTCCATTTTCATAGGAATTGCTCAACATGCATATCACATCAAGAGCAGTGAACATTGCAGCAGGCACATTGATCGGTGGGTTCGTGAACCTGTTGATAACTTCTTTGGGCGTTCCGGCATGGAAGGTCGAACAGGTTGCATGGCCGGCATTCATTGCCTGGAACAATATCTCGGCCTCCCTGCCCCTTACTTCCCCAACAAGGAGATATTCCGGCCTTTGCCTGAGGGATGCACGGAGCAGGTCTTCCAGATCTATGGTCGCAGCATCAATGCTGGAAACACCATCTCTGGTCACGGTCGGAATCCAGTTCTCATGAGGAAGCTGGATCTCACGCGTATCCTCTAAGGTCACAATACGTATGTTCAGAGGAATGAACATACAAATAGCATTCAGAGCAGATGTCTTGCCCGTTGCAGTTCCACCACATAGCAATATATTCTTGCGGTTCTCCATACAGAGCCAGAAATATGCCATCATTTCAGCTGAGAACGTTTTCCATGCAATAAGATCCAGAGGTGTAAGCGGGACCTTCTTCTGTCTGCGTATACTGAAAGAACTGCCCTTGGGGCTTATGTCATGGCCATAGGTTATATTGATACGGGATCCTTCTTTCATGACCGTATCAAGGATCGGGTTGGACTTGGACAGATGTCTCCCACCCTGCTGCGCAATACGCATGACAAAGGAATCAAGCTCATCGTCCGTATCGAATACGATGTTCGTTGGCAGATCACCATATCCGGAATGATAAACATAGATAGGAATGCCCACTCCATTGCACCATATATCTTCTACACTGTGATCACGCATTATGGCACTGATTTTACCAAACTCTACAAAGTCACGTTTTACATAGTAGAATATCTTTTCAAACGATCTGGTATCAAGTTTAGAATATTCTGAAAGAATCCCGGCTGTTTTTTGCCTTAAAAGTTCAGATCTGTCGACCTTTTCGAACTCATCTATATTGTCAACACCCCTTAAGGTCAAAACGTCCTCAAGCATCATTATGACCTCTTCAAGGAGGGTCTTCTCGAACCTGTTGAGCTTTGGCTCGACCACGACATACTTGGTGTCACTGCGGATAGTGTCATACAGGATCGATACAAATGAATAGGGTTCATCCACCCAGTACTTTTCTATCTCTTTGTGACCTTCCGGTACAGTGAAAGATACCAGATCTTCATTTAAGAGATTATGGCTATCAGAAACATCATGTCCCTTTGATAAACTTCTCTTCTTAAGATCCAGTAATTCAAAAAAGCTTGAAAAGGAGGGCTTTTTCAAATTTGGGTCGACGGTAGAGAGATAGTTTTTGATATTAGCAACAATTTCTTTCATAATTGATAAGTTCTAAGATATCAGTCGTTCTCACAAAAAAAATCAAAATGGAACCCTCTAAATGATCAAGGCCCCATTATGATTTTTGTAGAGTATATTGCCAGGTCGGTTTCACGATCAATGACTTTTATCTCGAAAGGTTGTCCGATAGCTATCATTTGTTCGGCAACGTTAGCATATTCGTCACCTGGTACGAGGGCTTTAATGGGAAAACTGATCTTTGCCACTTTTCCTGGCCCGAGCACATCTTCTGCAAAATCTTTGCCATTTTTCGGATAGAATGTCACATTCGATTTGTCCACATAGTTGGACATTGTGGGTCGACCATAGCTGATCTCAAATTTGACAAAATTCTTATATATCGGATCGCCACCAAGATGTTCAATTGTAATGTTCTGTTCTGAAAATGATGCTGATGCTTTGAACGTAGCTGATGGAACATCATTTTTAGTTGCAATACTTCCGGAAAATGAGCTAACAGCAGCAGCAAGGATAACTGTTACAACTATCATCAGCATAACACCGATAACGGGGCTTACTCCGCTTTTGTCGTTTGTAAATGATCTGGAAGGAAACATTCAGATCACCCTCACATCTGAATCAAAAATTACTTTCTGACTTGGAGTATGTATAATTTTTATGTTAAGATGATCTCCGCTTTCAACACTGTCCCAATCTGCAAACATTGCGTGCATTCCTGATATTATCTGACCATTCTCTGGCTCAACTTCAAAACCATCACATAAATAATCCCATTGTTCACTTTCTTCACTATATTCCCATTCAGCTTCCATCTTGTAATTAGACCAATCATCTGCCATCATGCTTCTCCCTGGTTCAAGTGAATATTCTCCAAAGAAGGAATCTGATTGGCTTTGGAAAAGACCTCCTTGATTCCACATCGGTGCTGTGCCATTATAATTTCCTGTGTAAGTGTTCACTTGATTTGGATATATTTCTCTAAAACCATTGCCTCCACGGGCTTTGGGGTTTTCTGTGATAATCATCAAGTCCTTAGTGTCTATTGAATCACCGGAAATATGCTTTATGTTGACATACGACATGGTCCCCTCAGTTGGTCCCATTTTTGCATTTATATCTTTCACAATCTCAGCACTGAAAACAGCAGAAGGTGTTTGCTCTGTTCCATCAAGTATTCCCTGTGAGGAAGAACTGACTGCAGCAGCCAGAACCACAGTAACTACCACCATAAGCATAACGCCTATAACCGGAGACACTGCTCTGGAGTCATTCACAAGTTTCATTTTTCTTTTCATTGCCAGATCACCTATATCATGAGTTGAATAGTTGGATAATTTCTAACTAAATATATTACATAGAAGAATATGTGTTGCCACTAACATATATAAAACTTGGTATTTGTACAACATATATAAACTATAAAGATAATGCATGAATGATTAAAGCAATAATAAATATGGTTCTCTTTAACATCGAGTGGGTAAACTCAGTTTACCTGCCATCAAGAATATCATTGTATCCCTATACATTTCTGTCTTCAACCCGTACGATCTCTTAAAAGCAGTCTTAATCTTGTTGTTCAATC
>NZ_JAGSOI010000078.1 GCF_023684405.1 Methanococcoides seepicolus
TGAAGGATATAACAGCATAATTAGGCACTTTCTGGCAAGATTGAGAAGAAAGTCAAAGTGTTATACTAAGAGTCTTGAAATGCTGAAGTACTCTGTTCTTCTTTTGATGAAGTACAGAAATAAAGAGTTACCTATGTTTAGTTAACAATGCCATATTCTTATGTAGTATTTGTTGTAATTGTTCGGGAGATATACAAATGGCTAAAAGGACCTTATTGATGCTATCTATAATTCTATTGACATGCTCTCTTCTGTTCTCCGGATGTGTGGGACAGAATGGCAATGAGCTCAATGCTGTGCAGACCGACGTGCAAAACGATGTGCTCTATCAGGTATCGACAATCGATGCCCTGCTTGAGGGACTTTATGATGGTGAGGTAACGATCAAAGAGCTAAAAGAAAAAGGCGATACAGGCCTTGGAACCTTTAACACACTCGATGGTGAGATGATAGTGATAGACGGTGAGGTCTATCAGATAAGGACCGATGGTCTCGCGTATCTGGCAGATGATACCATGCTTACGCCTTTTGCGGCGGTCACTGCTTTTGAAGCAGATGAAGTCATTGTTATGCAAGAGAAGATAAATTCTTCAGAGGTCGCTTTTATGCTGGAACAGGCATTGCCTTCTAAGAATATCATGTATGCTATTAGAATAGATGGCAATTTCAGCTCGATGAAGGTTCGCAGCGTTCCAGCACAGGAAAGGCCATATCCTCTACTTGTGGATGTCGTTGCAAGTGAACAGGTCGTTTTCGAACATGAGGATGTGGAGGGCAGCATCGTAGGTTTCTGGCTTCCTTATTATATAGAGGGCATGAATGTTCCCGGATATCATTTCCATTTTATCGACTCAGAACGTGTCGAAGGTGGCCATGTTCTTGATTATACGCTTATCGATGGTACTGTGAGCATAGACCACACAACAGGCTTTGAACTTCTGCTTCCAAGCGATGATGATTTTCTTTCCGCCGATCTTCTAAGGGACAAAGGGGAAGAGTTGAGCGTTGTGGAAAAGGATGACTGAGATAACTATTACCTGGTGATCGACTATCAATCCAGATAATTTCAGCTCACCCATGATTCTTAAATAGGTTTGTAGCAATAATGCGCTAAAAACGGAGATTATTATCCCATTTAAAAAGGTGAATATATGTACGCAGATAGAATCAACGCATTACCCCCTTATTTATTCGCAACTATAGATGAAGCTAAAGACGCTGTAAAAGCAAAAGGAGTCGATGTGATCGACCTTGGTATCGGCGACCCTGATATGCCTACTCCTGAACACATCGTTGAATCCATGTGTGAAGCTGTCAGAGACCCTGCAACCCACAGATATCCTTCATACACCGGTATGATCGAGTTCAGGGAAGCTGTGGCAAACTGGTGCAAGGATACACGCGGTCTCGAGCTTGATGCTGCAACGGAGACATTGACACTTATAGGTTCAAAGGAAGGTGTTGCACACATCCCTCTTGCTTTTGTCAACCCTGGCGATGTGGCATTGATCCCTGATCCTGGATATCCTGTTTACAAGATCGGAACCCAGTTCGCAGGCGGAGAACCGCACATCATGCCTCTTCTTGAGGAGAATGGCTTCCTTCCTGACTTTGACGCAATTCCTGCTGACAAGCTTGCAAAGGCAAAGCTCATGTTCCTGAACTATCCGAACAACCCAACATCCGCTACTGCTGATGTGAAGTTCTTCAAAGAGGTCGTTGAGTTCGCAAAGAACAATGACATCACCGTTGTTCACGACAACGCATATTCAGAAATGGTCTATGATGATTACACTGCACCAAGCTTCCTCAGTGTTGATGGGGCAATGGATGTCGGTATGGAACTTTATTCCATGTCCAAGACCTACAACATGACTGGATGGAGACTTGCATTCGCTGTTGGTAACAAGGACCTCATAAAAGGCTTTGGAAAGGTAAAATCCAACATCGATTCCGGTGCTTTCGATGCAGTTCAGAGAGCTGGTATCACTGCAGTCTCAAGCTCACAGCAGTGTGTTGCTGATATGAACAGCATCTATCAGAAAAGGCGTGATGCACTTCTCAAGGGTCTCAGAGGTATCGGTCTTGACGCAAAGGCACCAAAAGCAACATTCTACATGTGGGTTCCTACTCCTGATGGATACGATTCCATGGGGTTCTCAAAGCTCTTGCTCGAAGAGTCCGGTATTGTTGCAACTCCGGGTGTCGGCTTTGGTGAATATGGTGAAGGTTACATAAGGTTCGCTCTTACACAGTCTGTAGAGCGTATAGAAGAAGCTGTGGCAAGAATGGATAAGCTTACCATCTAAGGTCAGGCAATAACCATACCACAAAAACTACAATAAACGTATAGCAGAATAAATAACAGAACAGTGCCACCATCTCGGTGGCCCATGTTCTTTTTTAAAACGATATCTTCTTCTTTTTAAGATAATTTTCAAACAATGGTGTCTGGTTCAGCCGAAGGCTATCATTGTTTCAAAAGCGAGTTCGGATGAATGTGGCCGCTTCTTATCATGTGGTCGACCAGTACCAATGCCATCATAGCTTCTGCAACGGGGACCATTCGTGGCGGGATAGTTGGATCATGGCGGCCTTTGATGATGATATCGCTGTTCTTCATCTCTTTTGTATTGACCGTGTGCTGCACTTTTGATATGGATGGTGTGGGTTTGACACTTGCACGGCAGATTATGGGCATTCCTGTGGAAAGTCCTCCGAGTATCCCGCCGGCATTATTGGTCTGTGCGATTATCTTTCCATCTTGCAGTACGAACGGATCGTTCATCTGACTTCCCTTCATCTGTGCTGCCTCATTTCCAATTCCTATCTCAACACCTTTGACAGCACCGATGCTCATTATCGCTTTTGCTATATCGGCATCAAGTTTATCGAAAACAGGTTCTCCTATTCCCGGTGGCAGACCGATGGCTATTATTTCGACAACACCGCCTATGCTGTCATGTTCTTCCCGTGCTTTCCCTACCTTTTCGAGCATCCTTTGTGCCGCTTCCAGATCGGCACACCTGACAGGTGTCTTTTCAATGTCTTCCTTTATTGTATCAAAAGGCATCTCTTTTGCACGAATACCGCCAAGTTCTGTCACATGTGCAATGATATCAATACCAAAATTTGAAAGGATCTCTTTTGCAACAGCTCCTGCTGCAACTCTTCCAATGGTCTCGCGTGCGGAAGAACGTCCTCCTCCCCGATGGTCACGGATGCCGTATTTTTCCATGTACGGATAATCTGCATGACCCGGTCTTGGGAGGTCTTTGATATTATCGTAAGAACTCGAATCAGCATCCTTGTTCCATACCATCATGGAAATAGGTGTACCGGTAGCTTTTCCTTCAAAAATCCCTGAAAGGATCTCCACCTTGTCTGCCTCAGAACGCGGTGTGGATACAGCGCTTTGGCCGGGACGCCGTCTGTTAAGTTCTTTTTGTACCATATCTGTGTCAAGGGCAAGTCCTGCGGGGACGCCGTCAATAACGACTCCCAATGCACGTCCGTGTGATTCTCCCCAGGTTGTTATCCTGAAAGAATGGCCAAAGGTATTTCCGGGCATGTTTATCTATTCCATTTGATGCTATTTTATTTTTGTTCTTTCAGAGGGTCAATATGCACCATAACTTCAGAAACACCTTTTATTTTGCTCTTAAGGTGGTCCATCACTTTATGTGATATTGCATGTGCCTCGTAGAGCGGCATATCCGGTCTTACCATTATATGAAGGTCGATATGGATATCTCCAATACACCCTCGGGTCCTTATCTTATGGCAGTTCTCCACACCTTCTATCTCGTAGACAAGTGAGCATATCATGTCTTCTTCAAGCTGGGCTGCATCACAGAGGGTATTACTGCTGTTAAGGATTATACTGACACCTGCCCTGACAATGACCGCTGCTATGATAAGTGATATCAGGGGGTCGATTATGGGGTAACCTGCTTCTATAGCTACCAATGCTACCAGGACCGAAAGTGAAACGTATATATCGCTTCTGGTGTGTATGGAATCTGCAAGCAGGATGTCACTGCTTAACTGTTCACCTTTCCGGCGTTCATATTCGGTGACCATCATGTTAATGGCCATTGTCCCTATCATAACCAGGAAGCTCAGGTTCGTTACATTCGGACGTATGTCCGAAGTGAATCTATCAATTGAATTGTGAATTATTTCGAAACCCACGAAGATGATAAGGGTCGCAATGATGATCGATGCCAGGGTCTCGAATTTCTTATGTCCGTAAGGATGGCTCTTGTCCGGAGGTTTAGCTGCCACGAAAATAGCGATAATACCGACGATGTTGGATATTCCGTCAAAGAGGGAGTGATATCCGTCTGACTTCATACTGAGGGTATTTGTAAGTGTACCATAGACTATCTTTACAAAAGCGACCAGGAAATTCAGTACCAGTATAACTGCTAATATCTGCTGGATCTTTCTTGAGCGTTCGTCCATGGTATATCGCAATTATATATTTGGGTTACATATAAAGGTATGTTGGGGGTTCGGAGCAGTTTAAATAATTATATTGCGTTAATATCACGTATACATCTTGTTAATAATCAAATTTTCATAGTTGAATCATTCATGAGGGTTAACCAATGGTAAAGATCGCAGTTACAGGTAAAGGGGGTGTGGGTAAGACCACATTGTCCGGTACGATTGCAAGGTTGCTTGCAAGGGATGGGTATGATGTGCTTGCTATTGATGCAGATTCGGATATGAACCTTGCATCTTCATTGGGAATTGCTAAGCCGCCACTGCCACTTACGGATTATAAGGAAATGATCGATGAACGTGCAGGTGAGGCTGGCGGGATGTTCAAGTACAATCCAAAGGTCGATGATATCACGGACAAATTCGGTGTTGTTGGACCCGATGGTGTGAAAATGCTCGTCATGGGCACGGTCGAACGTGGCGGAAGCGGCTGTATGTGCCCTGCATCTTCTTTTTTAAGAGCGTTGCTAAGGCATGTGGTCCTGAAGGATTCCAGTGCACTGATCATGGATATGGAGGCAGGTATCGAACATCTGGGTAGGGGAACTACACGTGGTATCGATCTTATGATAATAGTCGTGGAACCTGGAATGCGTTCGATAGAAACTGCGAGCAGGATAAAGGACCTTGCATCTGGTATTGGTGTGGAACATCTTGCTGCTGTTGTTAATAAAGGAAATTCTGCAGATGTCAAACCTAAGCTTGCAGAACTTGGAATTCCTGTACTTGGTGAGATCCCGTTCTCTGCTGAGCTCATGAATGCGGATTTTGAAGGTAAGGCTCCTCTGGATTCGGGACTTGAGGATATCGCTCCATTCGTTGAGATAAAGGACAGAATGCTTGAGATGATCGAAGGCTTCAAAGACGAAGGGACAAAGGATGAGAACTGACTATGCTAAGATCGAGCCGTTCATAACAAAGGACGGTTCTATAATAAGGGAGCTTATGCACCCCGATGGCGGTGGCAGTGAGAAGCAGAGCGTTGCGGAAGCCATAGTTCCCATGGGCAGTTCAACACTTGCACATCGACATCTGGTTGCAGAGGAGATCTATCATATAACAACTGGTAGAGGTCTCATGACCCTGGAGGCTGAGGTGTTCGAGGTGAGTGCCGGTGACACCGTACTGATCAATTCAGGTGTCGCGCACAAGCTTGAAAATACCGGGAGTGAATTCCTGAAGATCCTGTGCTGCTGCTCTCCGGCTTATTCACATGAAGATACTGAACTTCTGGAATGACTACGTCTTCTTCTTTTTCCTTTTTATTCTCTGGAATATGTTCCCATTAGCTCTCCTTCTGCAATGATGTGTTCCTGCATTGCCTGTTCCAGAGCTGTTCTTGTGGAACCTGATCCAAGGTCAAGCATAGTGTCCAGTGCATAGATCCTGAAAAAGTACCTATGTGTTCCTGAAAGTGGACATGGTCCGAAATAATCTGTTCCTTTAACATCGTTAAGTCCCTGTACTCCTGGAATTGTGTTCTCCTTGATAATTGATCTAGGTTCAATGTTCCATACTATCCAGTGGGTGAACGTTCCCTTCGGAGCATCGGAATCATCGACTATCAACACTAGGCTTTCGGCATCTTCAGATAGGATGCCGAGAATAAGTTCCGGATTAATGTTATCCCCATCGCAGGTGTATCGTGAGGGGATTTCCCCCTTGTTCTCAAAGGCGCTGGTCGAGATCGTGAATATGTCCTGTTCTTCGTTGTTGTCCCGCTCCGGTACATAATCCTCGTTCTCAATTATTACCGGTATTGGTTCAGGTTCATCAGTATCAGTGGTTGTACAGCCCGATACTGCTATGATCAGCATTATTGTGGCGAATGTAACGATTTTTATCAATGTAGGCATTTCAATTACCCCTATCTTACATTTGGCTGTACCTTTAATAAATTATATATTGAATAGGCAGTTTTCAACTATATTGTTCGATAAAGTCCTAACAATTATTGGAGGCAATACTGTTGAAAGTGGCAGGAAATATCATATCAAGATTGCAAAAGATCGAAAAGGTCGAAAAGGTTGAGAGGTTCAGGCTGAGCCTTCAGCTTATTGGCCTTGCCATCTTCATTTATTTTGGCTCACAGTCAACATTCTATGTTGTGCTACTGTCCGTTCCTGTTGCTCTGCTATTTGGTCCGGTCTATTGCGGCTGGATGTGTCCAAGGGGCATGTTCCAGAACATCATTGGTTCGATGGGAAAAAGGGTCCTCGGTAAAAGATACAACAAACTTATCCCAAAAAGGATTCATAAGCCGTTACTATATTTCCGCTATGTAGTATTGCTCTTCCTACTGACCGCTCTGGTGCTGTATGAATTACAGCTCATTGATGATTCTCTCATGGAATCTGTGGTAATAGATGGTCTGTTAGTGATCATGGTTGTTTCGATACTGCTTTCCTTTTTCGTGGACAGGGCTGCATGCAGGTATTTCTGTAAGGAAGGTGCAGCAGCTTCATTGACGAACCTGGTCAAGATCAGGAAGATAAAGCGTGATGCTTCGCTTTGCAATTCATGCGGGATATGTGACAGGGTGTGTCCGATGTGGATAGATGTGTCAAAGAAGGATGTTGTCAGGGACACTGCCTGCATCAGTTGTATGAAGTGCGTTCAAAAGTGTCCTGTGGATGCGCTTAGAGTTGAATGAAGCTGGAACATTTATGAAAAAATATGATAAGGTGTTAAACCCGATCAGACCTCAACGCAGTTTTCCCACAGACCGTGGATGCTACAATATCCAAGAGCATAGAATGATTTGTATTCACGAATGTTCTCAAGCTTGAACTAGCAGTCAGATCACTTGAACTGGAGAACTTTGATAATGCAACTGCACCAGCAAGGAATATCTTGAACCTTCAGATGAAAACAAGAACAAGCTTGCTCAGGTTTCTGTGACTGAAATTCAAAATAGATAATATTATCGCAAATGAGGGATTTGAACCCTCTGATTATCATTAGATTAATCTACAGCGTTTGCTGCATAAGCAAAGCTATCCACAACAGGTGACGCAAGAGTTGAATTAGTCGTATATATTACAATGCAAATTAAAGTTAATTTGAATATTTTATAAATTAAAGCTTTTATTTTCATGATAGTATCTCCCCCCTTGTATTTTTTTAATTTTTTAACAACCGAGTTGTTTTGTATTGCTTGCGTCATTGAGTGGATTTCATTGCTTATACAGTTAAAAGCTATCGCATTAGCGACATTGTTTGCATCAACGTTGCCGTTTCAGTATATATGTGTTTTGAATTAGATTCAACTTTCCTTTTTATAGTCCCCCCCTTATTTCTCATGTGCCTATTCTCCAATCAACGACAGAACTTGACATCAACGAGTTTGGAAAAATATTGAGATTATCATTAATCGAATCAATATCGAACAAGCGGAAGCTTTATCTTTACGGTTAGCAGCTGCATTCGTAGCCGGTTCAAACTCGATAACATCCACAATCCACTCCAATACAAGAAGAAACTGGCAGAACAGCAAGAGCGAGCTATCAAGCAATTGACAGATCGATTTTGTAATTAGTTATCAACATCTCTTAATGCCTTAAAATAATATTTCTTAAATATGGGAAGTATTACTGAAATTACAGAGCCTAATATACAATCTTTAGTAAAAAATAAAGATTTTCAAGGAATACTCAATGCATTAAATCATAATGATTCCAAAATAAGATCTGAAGCCGAAGATACTTTTATGCAGGTCGCAAAATTTGATATCCTTGATATCCTTATTCAGTCTTTAGATTGTGAAGATAAGGACATAAGAAGATTTGTTTCGAGAGTACTTGGTGAATGTGGTGACTTGAGGGCTGTAGAACCTCTTATTCAATCGTTGAATGATGAAGATGAATGTGTAGTTGACTATGCTGCTTCGTCTCTTGGTGGCTTAAAGAATAAAAAAGCAGTCGATCCACTCATAAAAATACTATCTCATAAATACTGGGCAGCTCGTAGTTCCGCTGCTTCATCTTTAGGTCTTATTGCTGATTCAAAAGCAATTGATCCTCTCATACAATCTTTATCGGATAAAGTAGATGATGTAAGGTATTATTCAGAAGAGGCACTTCAAAATTTTAATGATAAAAAAGCAATTGAAGCATTGGATAAATATCATGATGATCAGATTCCAATTCATCTTAAACAAGTTGCAAGATCATTCCGAAACTTCAAACAATCAGATTCAATCAGTTCGCTTACAAAATACTTGAGCGATGAAAACGATGAAGTTAGAAAATATGCTGCTAGTCACTTTGTTAGATTAAACGATAAAAGAGCTACAGATGCTTTGATTAAATCTCTTTCTGATAGACTTCTAACTGTCCAGGCTAGTGCTGCAAATGCACTTGGATACATCGGGACGCAAAAAGCGATTGAACCTTTAATTAATAATTTAAATAATGAAGACGCAAAAATCCGAAAGTGGGCAGTGCGCGGATTAGGATTTTCTAAAGAGAAAGCTCCAACAAAGGACATGTTCAATCTGTTAAATGATGAAGAAGAGAGCGTTCGAATTGTCACCTCGAATGCTTTGAGGCGCGCAGGATGTTTATATCAAAAACAAAATATGGATTTAGTTCTCAAAAATATTTATAACACTTCTGAGCGTGTTAGACTGAGTATGGTAGCAAGTCTTGGTGAAATTTGGGATGAGCGAGCTATAAACCCACTCATAGACACATTAAACGATGCTGAAATCAGTATTCGGACAAATGCAGCCGAAGTACTTGGAAACATTGGGGAAAATGCTATAGAACCCCTAGCTCAAATTTTTGAAAACAAACATAATTTTAAAAAGAAGGTAACTATTCAGCCATCCTCACGTTTTTGATATAAACTTAGAATACTCAACACAATTCCATCAGTGCTTGATATTGATTTTACCAAAAAACAATATACTATGCCTCTATTTTAGTCACTCCCTGAAATTCAACCTGGTTTTACCAGGCACGAGGTGATTGATTACGAAACGCAAAGAAATCCTGGCAGTTTATGAACAAGGTCCAGAAGCAGTTGTTACTCTTGTCACCACGTTATACGACATAATTGCTGAACAACAAAAGATCATCGAGTTACAGGCTGCTAGAATAACAGAACTCGAAGAACGAGTTAAAAAATTGGAAGACCAACTCAAGAAAAACAGTCGTAATAGTAGTAAACCACCTTCGACTGATGTTTTTGTTCATGAGAAGCCAAACCCACAAAGCAGACGAAAAAAGAGTGGAAAGAAACAAGGTGGTCAGAAAGGCCATCCTGGAACCACGCTCAGAATGGTAGATGATCCTGATGAAATTGTACTTCATGAAGTGCACAAATGTAGCAATTGCGAGAGTTTACTTGAAACTCTAGAGACCAATGAT
>NZ_JAGSOI010000079.1 GCF_023684405.1 Methanococcoides seepicolus
TGAACTTATACTGTGAAAGGGCATAGATAGTAATTACAGAGAACACAGCCGCTCCAAGCGCCAGTCCCTGGAATTCCAGCTCGACAGGGTCTTTTATAGTTTTCAGGGCTCCACGCACAAGTTCGACCCCGGATAATATGATGATAACTGAGACAAAAAGAGCCACCAGATTCTCTGCTTTGTAGTAACCATAAGGAAAGTGCTCCCCGCTACTTTTCAGGCTTAGCCTTAACCCGATCCACACTGCAAGGGATGTAAAGATATCCATTGATGTGTGGATCGCATCTGCGATCAGGGAGGAACTGCCTGAATAGAACCCCACGATACCTTTTATTGCTGCAAGAAAAACCAGTGCAATAGTAGAATTCCTTGAAGCCTTTACACCTAACCAAAGTTTTTCTTTTACAGCCACATTATATTCTCCCAATAACTAATAAACAATAAAAAAAGAAAAAATGATCCCTCATTGGGACCTTTTGTTGTAATCATTCTTTCAGAACTTCACTGATGAACTGACCTTCTCCTACCAGTTCAATGATGTTACCAAGTCGTTCTTTTCCGGGTTTAGTTCGGTATTTGACAAAGGTCTTACCTACTTTATCTATCAAGGATGGGATCTCCTCTTTTGTGCAGAATGTCTTCAGGAGAACACCATTTGTTGGTCTTCTTCCATCGTTCCCGCCAATCCATACAGAATAACCTCTCTGTTCTTCAACAGCAGCCTCATGTGGGCATCCCCGGACACACCATCCACAGTTGATACAGAGGTCCCTGTCAATGACAGCCTTTCCTGAGATCACAGAGATAGCGTTCAGTTTGCATAATTCACTGCATCTTCCGCATCCGTTACATTTTTCCGTATCGACCTTCGGACGGAGCTGACCTACGATACCAATGTCATTGCTCTCTGCTCTGACACAACTGTTCGGGCATCCTGCTACACCGATCTTCATTTTATGAGGAGTGAGCTTTTGGGCGAACTGCATTGTAAGTTCATTTGCAAGTTCTTTAGTATCAACAAGTCCTTCAGGACAGTAAGCCATCCCGGGACAGGCATTAGTATAACCCATTCCAATGGTCTTCAGCCCGCTGCCATAGACATCTGCCATCAGTCCATCGACATTTTCGCCTTTGACACCCTGTATCTCAACGCTCTTCCTTGTGGTAAGCTCAAGGCTGCCGTCACCATACTTCTCTGCAAGTTCAGCAACCCTGGCAATGTAATCATGCTGTACGATACCGGAGTTGGTTTTGATCTTCACGAAATTCGTTCCATTTGCCTCTGGTCTTACACCAGGATAATCGCGTACCCAATAGAAGTTCACCTTCTTTCCATCATCAATACGTTTATCAAGTTCTTTATTGAACTTCCTCATCTTAATAGCTGCAAAGTCCCCTATCATGCTGATATCGACATCATCGATGGTTTCTATGTATCCAGCCTTTTCTGCTGCTTCAAGAAGTTCAAGACCCTTGTCATTGCGGGCGATCAAAGTTGTCCATCCGGTAGATGAGCCAACATGTCCTGCTGATATATCTGCAACTTTGGAAACAGCATCCCTGCAGATACGGCATCCATCCCATACACAGTCAGCGATGTCCTTCAGGGAGATCTCAATTTCTCCGTCATCGGTAGTAACGATCATCTCGTCAAGCCTGATAGCATATTTCCTGATCTTATCTAGGTTGATACCTAGGCTTTTCATGTGCTCGGATAACTTTTCATAGTTAAAGTTCTCCATGCAGAACAGACCGATCGTATATGGTATATTTGGAATGTCAGCCTTTTCACCATTCATTCCGACTTCCACCGGATGAACGTTCAGGCCTGTGAAGAACTGTGTCCTTCTGGTTCCGTATGTCTGGCATGGAACACCTACCATTGCAACATTTTTCAGTTCATCCTTGCTCTGGCGCAGTGCAGCCATCACAGGAACTGCTGAATATTTGGCACCCTGGGTGTTCAGGAGTTCTTCTTTGCTTGCAACGATGCAGGAATCCGGTTTTGTAAAACCTGCAGTGGTGACAGCACCATCAATGAGGCCATTGTCAAAACAGTATCCGAGAAGCGCGGTCACCGCGCCGCCATCCTGGCCGTTTTCAGCTATTGACGGGTCTGTAGCCCTTGCAGAAACGATCTTCTGATATTGGCCGATAAGTGTTGGAGGTAATGCTTTGAAATTAAACACGTTCATCGAGATACGGGCTGCATCTGTCATGACCCGCTGACATACATCTTTACAAGCGCCTTCCCCGTTTCTGTAGCACTCTTCCTTTAACTTTGGCCCGTTCTCATCGAATTCGATTATCTCATAGGGGCAAACCGCCGCACAAGCACCGCATAAGGTGCACATTCCGGTATCGACAACTGCATCCTTTAAGAACCATTTATATTCTTCTGACATTGTTCTCATCTCGTTTTAGTTTTTACACTTTATTTTCAGTCGTGGTGATGGTGTTCATGGGACTGGCAGGCATTTTCACTCGTGGCCTTTGGAAGTTTCCCGGCTTCCCATGCCATTATGGCCTCTTCTACTGTTCCGTTGGCACCAACATATACTTCTATACCAAACTGTTCGAATTGCTGTACAGCCTTGTTCCCAAGTCCCCCACAAAGCATGACATCAACTCCCGCCTGTGACAGGAGCTCTGGAGGAAGCCCCACTCCTCCCATATGCTCACTTTTATTTTCGATAGTTCCGATTTCATTCGTTTCAGTGTCTTTTATGGTGTAGGTCGGGACCCTGCCAAAATGCTGGCCAACGAGATCATCGAGTCCGCCTTTTCCGCTTGAAGGTACACATATTTTCATCTTATCACCTCATAGTCCTTAACTTAAAGATTCATTCCTCCGCCTCTGCCAGCTCCACCGCCGCCTCCCATGCCTCTGCCGGAGCCGCCCGATCTGCGTCCACCCATCCCTCTGCCGGGTGGAGCTATGGACGCATGTGCCTGTGCTGTTGGGCCACCAGTTTCCTGCAACTGACCTTCTTTGTACTGACGGATCGCATCTGTAACTGAACCACTGGCTCCTGTCATTACCTGAATTCCGGCTGCAGAAAGGATCGGGAAGGCGTTAGGACCGATGCTACCAGTAAGGAGGACATCGATCCCTTTGTCAGAAATGTTCTGGGCAGCCTGTATACCTGCTCCACCTGCCGCTGAAGCTGCCGGGTTGTCAAATGCTTTGAATTCCATAGTTTCCGGATCTACGAGGATAAAGTAGGGGCATCTTCCAAATCGCGGATCCAGTGCTGCACTAATATTTTTATCTGTGGCTGTTACACATATCTTCATATAATTTCCTCATTTTGAATTATTTTATGTTATATACTACCCACATGAGAGGAAATATATAAAGGTTACCAATCGAAGCTATATATTTATCCATCTATGAGAGATTATAGAATACGTAATTACCAGGGATAAATGAAATTTTATCCTCGATACAAGTACAAATTCCAGAGGTATAAACATGGATTATGCAAAAATGAGTGAGAAACTTATTGAGGCACTGGAACTTAATGGTAAACCAGTAGCAATATCATTACTAAAGCGAGAGAAGGACATTCCTGAAGGTCTGGAAAAGATCGTAGAACCAAGAAGATACTGCCAGATGCTTCAGGATGCAAGGTTCAATGATAAGGTCACTTTTGCTACTATGGATGAGCATGCCTGCAAGGGTGGTGCTGCAGCCATAGGATTGCAGGACTATCCTGACAAGATCAAAAGCGGAGAACTTTATTTCGACAAACTCGGAAAAGAAATATCTCTGAGTGTTGCTAAACGTGTTGTAGACAACATGCCAAGACCTGCTCCCGGATCGACCGTTGCAACGATCGTTGCTCCCCTGGACAACACACCAACAAGACCTGATGTTATTATCGTGATTGGAAACACCCTTGTAGCCAGAAGGATCGCACATTCAGTTATCTATAGACGTGGTGGTCGTATGACTGCAAACTTTGCAGGAATCCAGTCCACATGTGCCGATGCTACCGGTTCACCATACACCACCGGAGAAGTTAACATCTCTATTGGTTGTGATGGCGCTGCCAAGAATGCAGGACTCAAGGACGATGAAATGGTTATCGGTATTCCGGAAGAACAGCTTGAGGACATTACTAATATCCTGGAAATGAAGGCAGGAACCTGGAATGACTGGATGAGATCATAATAATCAAGCATGATGATGCCCTGTAGAATACGTATTTTCTCTACAGGGATATCAAATGTTTTAATATTCTCTGTTATTTTGGCTCTGTAGAAATCCTCAAATGATGTAAGGAGCTAAGATTAAATAGAAAATTTATTGTATGTCATGTGATTACAGGAATTTAATAAGTTAGAATATTTATACAAATGAAAAGTGGTGCTTTGTTTTGAAAATTGGAATAATTCGATGTAGACAAACAGAAGATATGTGTCCTGGAACTATGGATTTTAAAATAATAAGAGAAAAGAAATGTGCTTTTGAAGGCATTAAAGAAAACATTGAAATAATAGGCATGGTTTCTTGTGGAGGCTGTCCTGGCAAAAAAGTTGTAACCAGAGCCAAAGAAATGGTTAAAAGAGGTGCCGATACTATAGTACTTGCGTCCTGCATTACTAGAGGAAATCCTATTGGTTTTCCTTGTCCGCATGCAGCAATAATTGAGGAATCCATAAAAAATAAACTTGGTGAAAAAGTTCAAATAATTAATTACACTCATTGAATTTTATTAAAACGAAGGATTTCTACAGAGCCGTTATTTTTCTTTTTTTTAACCACAATAAGCACAATTGATAGCAGTGAACAGTGCTAACTATTTATAGAAATGCTTAAATATAAGCAGTTGTGTACATTTAGACCATAACCGTAACAAACCTACTGTACCAGTAGACAGATACAGTTCAGATCATAAATGTATGAAAATATGGAGTGAATCAATATGGATCTCAAAGAGCTAAATGAATTCGGTAAGATACTCACAGAAAAACTCAACCTTAAGACAAAGCCTGTTGCAGTCTCTCTAATTCCGGAAGGACATGATATTCCTGAAGGTATTGAGAAGCTAGATGAGACTACAAGACACTGTCAGATGGTGGACATGGTCAGAAAGACCGGCAGGGAGTTCTACGCAACTGCAGATGAGCAGGCATGTAAAGGCGGTTCCGCAATGATGGGACTTAATGAAATGCCACACAAGTTGGCTACCGGTGATACCTATCTTAAACTTAAACGTTTCAACACTATCAATGCAGCAAGACGCACAATGGAGAGTGTTACTAGATTAGAGTCCAATTCCATAAAAGCTGCTGTTTATGGACCTCTTGAGAGTGCAACATTCACTCCTGACGTAATAGTCATCATTACTACACCAAAACAGGTAATGCAACTCTCACAGGCACTTATATACATGCACGGTGGCAGGGTCGAGACAAGCTTTGCAGGAATTCAGAGTGTTTGTGCCGATGGTGTTGTAAGACCATACAAGGAAGGAAAGGTCAGCGTCACCCTTGGATGCGGTGGCAGCAGAAAGTTCGCAAACGTCGCAGAAAACGAGATGATCATAGGAATCCCTGTGGAGAGAGCTCACGACCTCTTGGAAGCTGTTAATGAGATGCTCTGATAAGAGCATCTCTTCTTTCATTCTATTTTTAGGATCATAACGGTCTTTGAAGATCGTATCTATACATAAACTCGTTTTAATAAAAAAGGTATGCAGCCTCGCAAAAATGCAAGACTGGCAATAATTAAAGTGTCTTCAGATAATCGATGAGGTCTTCGATATCATCATCCGACATATCCCATCTTGGCATTGTATAATCCAACTCTTCTCCATCAGGTTCGATACCATCCCTTATGGCTTCTTTTATCGTTTCATCAGTATAAGCCGGGTGTTCATCATGTCCACTTACAGTCTCATTTGCATTTTCATCTTCAGCAGTTAAAGTACTATACCTTATATCTGAAGGAATATCTGTCCCCATCATTATAGGAACACCGCCTCTGCCACTTACTCCATGACAGCTTACACAACTCCCACCATGGACATAGAGCCAGTGCGGACCCCCGCTTGCCGGAATCAGTTGTCCTTCCTCATTATACCCTGTGTAATATATCAGCTCACCATTCAAATCGAATTGTGAAGCGATATCTGAAGGCAAAGGTCGGTCGTACTGATCAGGATACATGTATCCCGGTTCATGCCAGAAGTACTCCTGTGATGGTCTGTCGTATGAATCCCCCATCAGGTTCACGCATCCAGATACCACTATTGCGATACCAAGAAAAAATAATAAAATTGGTTTTTTCAAATATCATTCCCCCACGCATAGAATAAATATAAAAAAGAATATGAGGTGGAGATTATTAATGCATTGTGATAGGTTTTGGGATATTTGAAATCGACCAATTTTAAAGATTATATCTTACTGTGTCCAGGAATTTGAAAGCGTCTCAGCTTGCTCTAATACTAATTCGATGGCTTTCGGGGCCATATCCGGCGGATATTTGTAACGTTGTAATGTACGGCGAACAAGTATGCGTAATCTGGCCCTTACACTGTCACGTACCTGCCAATCCACTGTCGTGGATTTGCGTAGCTTTTCGGTGATCTCTACAGCGATCTTTTTGAGGGTTTCATCCCCTAACTCACGAACAGCACTTTCATTGTCTGCCAATGCATCATAGAATGCAATTTCATCAGGGTTCAGACCAAGAGCTTCATCGTGTTCCAGCCCTTCCCGATAGTCTTTTGCTATCTGGATAAGCTCTTCGATGACCTGAGCTGTTTCAATGGCACGATTGTTGTATTTGCGTAAGGTTTCCTGCAATCGTTCACTGTATTTTTTTTCCTGAACAACATTGTTGGACGATCTTGCTCTTATCTGGTCTTTTAGCAGCTTTTCTAATAATTCGACTGCTAAGTTACGATATTTCATGTGCCTTATATCTTCCAGAAATTCATCCGATAATAGGCTAATTTCTGGTTTTTCTAAACCTGCAAGTTCGAATATATCAATGACACCTTCGGCAATTATAGAATTGTCAAGTATCTGTTTAAGGATTGAGTTCTTTTCTTCCTGTGTCCGTTTTTTATCAACGGATGTGAATTTACCAATGGCTGCCTTGATGGCTGCAAAAAAGGCAATTTCGGCATGGAGTGGCTCAACTTCATCTAAGGTACTGCACAATGAATATGCTTTGGTGATGGCGAGTACTGTGTCCAGATAACGCTTTTTACCGTCATCAAGTCCTAAGATATGGTTCGCTGCGGGTACAAGCAGTTTGTAGGCTTGGGTTTCAAAGCCGCTGTAATCGAAGCCATGGAAAAGCCCACGAACAATATCCATTTTTTCCAGTACTATGGAATAGGCTTCTTCAGCATTTCTTGTGGGTTCACCTCTGCCCTTGGCTTCGGTGTAGTTATTGAGTGCGCTTTTTAGTTCGTTCGCGATCCCGATGTAATCTACTACCAACCCCCCGGGCTTGTTACCAAATACCCGATTAACTCTTGCGGTGGCTTGTATCAGATTGTGATCCTTCATGGGTTTGTCAATGTACATGGTATGGCAGCAGGGTACGTCAAATCCTGTGAGCCACATGTCACGTACTATGACCAATTTTAGCGGATCATCACTGTCCTTGAAACGGTATTCAATGTCTTTTTTGACCTGTTTGCTGTAAATGTGTGGCTGTAGTTCTTTTTTATCGGATGCTGAGCCGGTCATTACGACCTTTATCGCACCTTTTTTCGGGTCGGTATCGTGCCATTTTGGACGTAATGCCACTATTTCGTCATAGAGGTCCACACAGATCCTACGGCTCATGCCTATGATCATTGCTTTGCCTTCCATTGACTCATTGCGTTTTTCAAAATGTTGGACAAGATCGGCGGCGATCTGCTGAATACGTGGCTTGGAACCTACGAGTTTTTCCAGACGACTCCATTCGCTTTTGGTCCTTTCACGATTAGAGATATCTTCTTCGTCTTCGACTATTTCCTCGACCTTTGAAGATAGCTCTTCGATCTGTGCATTGTTCAGGTCAAGCTTGGCCAACCGGGATTCGTAATAGATGGGCACGGTCGCACCATCATCTACGGCATCCTGAATATCATAGATCGAGACTTCCCTGCCAAATACATCATAGGTGTCTTTGTCCTGTGATGATATCGGTGTGCCTGTAAATCCGATGAATGAAGCATTTGGTAAGGCATCACGCAGATATCTGGAATATCCGAATACCGTTTTGCTGCCTATTACTTTGCCGTCATCATCCTTTATGTCAACCAGACGACCTTTGCTGCCATATTGGCTGCGGTGGGCCTCATCTGAGATGACCACGATGTTGTGGCGGGAGTTCAGGATCGGATGTGTGGTCTCATCCCCAATGGGTGAGAACTTCTGTATGGTGGTAAAGATTATCCCGCCGGATTCCCTTTCAGAGAGCATCAGGCGTAGCTCTTCCCGATCTTGAGCTTGTACCGGTGCTTGTTTGAACAGTTCTTGCAGATTGGAGAAGGTCTTGAACAGTTGTCCGTCCAGATCAGTACGGTCAGTTACTACCAGTATGGTCGGATTGTTCATTTCCGGCTGCTGCAATAATTTACCTGCATAACAACACATTAAGATGCTCTTACCGGACCCCTGAGTATGCCAGACAACCCCGGCCTTTTTGCTGCCGGGTACTACTTCTCTGCCATAGGTTGCACGCTCATCATAAGCAATATGCTCATCCGGCAGCCGTGAGGCTATCAGTGTCGCATTCAC
>NZ_JAGSOI010000008.1 GCF_023684405.1 Methanococcoides seepicolus
AAACGCTATCATAGGCCTGGCATCCTCTATGAGGAAGAAGACCAGAACCCTCTGACCGGGGTTGCGAATCTATTCGATATCGCCATGGTGTTCTCAGTAGCACTTATGATAGCTCTTGTCATGTCTTTCCAGCTCCCTGAGCTTCTAAGTCCTACGGCAGATATCACGATCGTTAAAAATCCGGGTCAGCCCGATATGAAGATAATCGTCAAGGAAGGTCAGAATATCGAAGTACTGAATATGACCGATCAGATCGGCGGTGGTACCGGTGAGGCTCTTGGTACTGCTTATCAGCTGGGTGATGGAAGGGTCGTCTATGTTCCGGATTCGGGTAATGAAACAGGTGGTTGATCCTTTCAAGAGAGTGTGGAATGACCAATAAGAAAATAGAATGAAAATGTGTGGATGATGAATTTTTGAGACATCCCGGAAAAGCCTCCAAGCAAATTGCCGGGATGTCTTACACATTATCGAGGTGATAATATGCGTAATTTAAAACATCAATTATTACTATTAAGTGTTTTGATTTTACTGGCGTTTTCGCCAGTGGTATCGGCAGAAGAAAACCAAACGAATGTAATGTTTGTGCTGGGCACGGATGTGAATGAAGCATCATTAACAACTATGTCTTCGCACTCCAACATCACATCCAACCTGACCGTAACGATCGTCAACAGTACAGAAACTGTTCCGGCAGGATTCAATTTCTCGAACTATGCGGTCATATTCATCGAATCGCAGTCAGAGAGCGTTGTCAATGATTGGCAGGCGAACTTAACGTCTAACTTAACCACCGCCAAGGATAGTGGCAGTCAGGTGATAGGATACAATCTGCCCTCTAACATCACCGTGGCCAATGTAGACCTGTACTCAGATGATTGCACCGACATCGAGCGCTACTGGATACAGGGCGGCGACACCAACATGGAATCCATGCTCAAATTCATGGGACAGGAGTTCTGCGATGCATGGGCGAACGAGACAATTCCAGAACCTGTAGTCCTGCGTCCAAAGATCAATATAACTTACATTATGAATTATCATACTGACAACTATTATCTTTTCAAAGTTTTAGGCGAGAGAAACATAATCACGGATCGGTTCAATGTCACCGTGATGGATGGCTATGAAGCTGCTGCAAACCTGACTGACGTCTCCGATCAGGATTTCATCATGCTGGGCATGATCAGCAACCAGCTTCCAGAGTTCAAGGACGCACTTCTTGCTGCAAAGGATAATGGCACACAGATCGGTATTATTCCCATGCCCGATCCGTGGAATGTCAGCACCATCAACATGGATGATTTGCCACACAGTACCATGAAAGAATATCATGTCAACAGTGGGTACACGAACATGGAGAACTGGATCCGCTGTATCGGAGCAACTCTTGAAGATGCCTACATCGAGTATTCTCCTGCCGTATCCCCGGCAATCCCTGATCACGGCATATATCATCCGGATGCTTTCCCTAGGATATTCGAGAATAGTACAGAATATCTTGAGTGGTATGCTGGTAACGGGTATAATGCATCTGCACCCACAATCGGCATAATTGCCAGTTATAAGATTGCGAAGGAAAAAATTTATTTTGCTACAGATGATGCAATTATAAGGAACCTGGAATCAAAAGGCTATAATGTAATCTATGCCACCAGTAAAGTATGTAGTGATGATGTTGAATATTTCACCGAAAACGGAACCGTGCTCGTGGATTCCATAATTTCTCTGAAAAGTTTCTATTTGAACAATAAAAATCAAGAACTGGGCGTGGAGTATCTGAAGAGTTACGATGTTCCGGTCATCAAGGCTGTGCAGGATGGGTTACAGACACCTGATGAGTACAATGCCAGTGCACGTGGTTTAAATCCATCGACCATTCCTCACTATGTGTCCTCGCCTGAGATCGATGGCTGCATCGATTACATATGGGTGGCAGGTAAGGTCATAAATCCAAATAATTCCAAGCAGACTTACTATGAACCACTGATGTCCCAGGTGGACTGGTTATGCGACAGGGCAATTTCGTGGGCGAATCTTGGGAGAGCCAATAATGCTGACAAGAAGGTTAGTATTATATATTACAATCACGAAGGCGGCAAGAGCGACATTGGTGCAACTGGCCTTGATGTGTCTTCCAGTTTCACATTATTGCTTGAGCAGATGCAAGCTGAGGGATATGATATTGGAAATGGCACAATTCCAAATGGCAGCGAGTTTATCGACCTGTTCATCGAGAGCAGGAACGTTGGTTCATGGGCGCCAGGTGAGCTTGAGAAAGTTGTAAACTCGGGTAAGGTCACTCTCGTACCTGTAGATGAGTATCTTTCCTGGTACAACAATCTGCCAGATACAGTGCGTGCTGAAGTTGAAGCTACATGGGGCGAGGCACCTGGAGATATTATGGTATATAAAGGAGATTTCGTGATTCCAACAGTACAGTTTGGAAATATCAATTTTATGCCCCAACCAACCAAAGCCTGGCTCTCTAATGAATCGCTTATATATCACGACAAATCAATACCACCGACACACCAGTATATGGCTGCATATTTCTGGATCAACAACGTCTACGATGCCGATGCCATAATTCACTTCGGGACACATGGCACACAGGAATGGTTGCCTGGGAAAGAGGTTGGGCTCTGGAGATATGATTATCCATCCATCATGGTGGCAGATACGCCCGTGGTATATCCCTACATCATGGACAATGTGGGTGAAGGTACTCAGGCCAAACGCCGAGGCAATGCAGTGATCATAGACTATCTGATCCCATCGATGACAGAGGCAGACCTATATGGAGAGCTGGCTACCATTCACGAGAAGATACATAGTTATGAGGATGCAACAAGTCTCAATGATACTGCAATGATGGGACACTATCGCAACAGTACCATCCAGCTTTACGAGAACCTCTCGATGGAACATGATCTTGATGTGACGCCCGATGAACTAAGAGCAATGACAGAAGATGATTATGCGAACTTCGTTTCAAACACTCTCCACCTCCATCTGCATAAATTACAAGGTGCGCTCATGCCTTATGGTCTCCATACATTTGGTGTCGCACCCCAGGATGAGAAACTGGTCTGTATGGTCAAATCGATGCTTCGCAGCGATTTCATTGATCATATCGTAAATGTGATCCCAAAAGTTACCGGAGATGAGGAGGACTGGAGAAATACGGCAAGTGCTTATGCAACCGAGCTTCTGAATGCTACATTGCTCAATGGAACGAATGTTTCAACTGCCCAGTTAACTGTGCTGAACTTAACCGACTCGAACATCACGGCAGATCTGAATCTGGCACTGAATTATTCCATTGCTCTGAACCAGACCACTCGTGAGATCAGCGAGACGTTGCATGCCCTCAATGCAGGATATATTGAGCCAGGTATGGGAAACGGTCCAATCAGGAATCCTGATGCTCTGCCAACGGGTAGGAACTTCTACAGTTTCGACCAGCGCAAGTTCCCTGATGTGGAAACTACAGCTATGGGTACGATCCTTGCAAATCAACTGGTGCAACAGTATTATACGACACACAACGAGACTTATCCAAACAAGGTGGCTTATGTTCTGTGGTCTATGGAAACAATGCGTCATCATGGACTCATGGAAGCCCAGATACATTCTCTGCTTGGTGTCGAACCCGTACGATACAGGGGTAGGGTCACAGGTTTTGAGGTAATTCCGCTGGAGGACATGAACCACCCCAGAATCGATGTGGTCATCACATCTTCCGGACTGTACAGGGATACATTCCCGTATCAGCTTGAGCTGATCGACGAGGCGGTCCGAACGGTTGCAGCGCTCAACGAGACCAATGAAACGAACTATGTCAGGTGGAACTCCCTGATAATGGAAGATGCACTCATCGCCAGTGGATACAACAATACTACAGCAGAGGCGATCGCACGGTCCAGGATATTCGCGCCAGCCCCGGGTACATACGGTCCCGGAGTTTCGCGCCCGGTGGTCGCGAGTGATACATGGGACAGCGAGGATGAAATTGCGGACCTGTATCTATCATGGATGTCCAATATCTATGGACAGGACATGTGGGGCGATAATTACAAGGATGTGTTCAGGATGAACCTGATAGATGTGGATGCAGCTGTACACAGTGATTCTTCGAACCTGTTTGGAATCTTTGATGGGGATTGTTTCTACGGATATTTAGGAGGGCTTGGACTCACCGTGAGATCACTGACAGGTGAAACTCCCGATATGTATGTATCCAGCCAGGAGAGTGTAGATAATCCCCAGATCATCACCCTGAATGAGGCGTGCAGGATAGAGTTGCGTTCACGGTTCTTCAATCCAAAATGGGTCTCAGGAATGATGGAACACGATTACGCCGGTGCCAGAATGTTCTCGAAGTACACCGAGAATATGTGGGGCTGGGAAGTTATGACCCCTGACATGATCAAAGATTCTGACTGGGACGAGATATACGACATCTACGTCACTGACAAGTATGATCTTGGCATGGATGACTTCTTCGATGATCACAACGCGTATGCATACCAGTCCCTGACCGCACGAATGATCGAAACAGAAAGGAAAGACCACTGGGATGCCTCGGACGAGGTTATCCAGAACCTGGTGAGGGAATATGTTGAATCCGTGGTCGAGAACGGCGTAACATGCTGTCACCACACCTGCGGTAACCCGCTACTTGACAGTTACATACAGGGTGTTATGTCAGTCCCAGGTGTTGTATCACAGGAAACTGCAGAAGAGTACAAGAGACTGATGCAGGAAGCCACACAGAGGGAGACTCCATCATCTGAATCCAGTACTCGTAGTAGTAGTAGTAGTAGCAGTTCTTCATCTGCTTCGATCGTCGAATCCACAAGCAACCAGACAATGGTAAATGATGGAGGGTATGGAACTACAACCGACCAGCCAACAGAGTCTTCTCAGCAAAACACACCAGACAACTACGTTGAAGGGTATGAAATGACAAAAGAATCCACAACAAGTGATTCAGCCTCGTCGTCTACATCCTTCTCCGGTGCTGATATTTTAGGCAGCGTGTTGGTCATATTAGCCGTTGGTGCCATAACTATCGGATTCAGGAGACGAAGGATCTAACATCAATTTAGTAGCACTTCGATAATGTTGTCGAAGTGTCTTTTTATTTTTTTAATTTGGTTATCGATTCTCAATACTTGGTTATCTGCATGCCATAAACAGTATAAAGGGAATCTTGGGCTTTTGACGTTTTTGCTTATAGCCGATGGTTAGATTAACAATTTTTAATGTGCATGGGGCGGCTGCTTCAGTCATTCTGGTAAACGTATTATCAGTGTTATGTCTTATTCACTTCCCCGGAAAGAACCACTTGTAAGTACCCCATGAAACTCCCCAAATTCTCCCACCTCACTATCTCACAGCAACTGCTTATGGTGAGAGTTTGGTTTTTGGTGGTACCAACTGAATATTGTTTCAGCAGTTCAAAAAATATCCACAAACATGGAACATTTTCTTCACCCGATTCTTTATATTAGATGCGAACATCAAAAAGTTTTTTACTCTTAATGCTGTTGATTAATGCTATTATGGTAACGAATCCCACTGCATCAAGAATATATGGTTTAATCGTTCTTAACTCCCGAAATCTTAATTACCAGCACATCTGCATTGGGTTCATGTTTCTCAATTTCTGCAATCTGCAGCATGGCTTCCTCTTCTTCTGGGGTACCTTCTATAAATATGAAATAATAGGACTTAGGTGGACCTTTTATACTTTCCTCCAGCAGCTTGAGCTTGTGTTCAAGTGCTATAAAACTCATCTGTTGGCCTCACATGCAGCTTCAAGGCTTGCTATCCTTAACTTCATCTCTTCGAGCTCACTGTCTCTCAAAATTGCGTTGTGAGTTTGCATTGCAGCTATAAGGACACGGAGATATTGTAGTTTGGTACTATCTCCTTCTCTTTCCCGGAAACGTTCCACAGCAAGCCGTGTTTGCAGACCTCGGATTGTTTCAGAAGAAACATTAAGTAAATCTTCACGTCCCATTTTTTCTCTAGAAGGAAGCGCTATAGTTTCTTTTTTGACCATATTAAGCCTCCTTAAAGCTTGTTTTTGGTTGTGATTGGTCCTTATCTGCATGCCATCCAGAACTCCTATTGTAGTACTTACGATAACATTCATCGCACCTCCACTCCACACCATAACTATCCACAATTGATTGACTTCTAGCCTGACCACCACATGCCACACAAAGAGGAATATGTAGTGAGTTAATTGGATTTAGTTTCTTCAGAGGTGTGCTGACTGCATTGAGATCTTGTTTTTTGCCTTGCTCTGTACGATCATTCAATATATCCGTCCGAGAATCACAATTTAACCTGGACGGCATTTCACAAGCTGTTGATATTTGTTTTAACTCATCCGTCCAGGTGTACAGGGTATTTTCACAATTGTTTTGTAATACCCTATTATCCACATCATCAACATCCGTCTTTGTTGATTTATCATACAGTTGTCTTTTCGACATGGACACCTGGACGAATTGTATATTTGATGACTACTGATCTCGGTTATCTTCGTCCATGTTAACCTCACCATCGTGGACAGATTCCCCTTTGATTGTAACATTCTCCCAGCACCTTAGTCGATCCCCAGTGGACTGCCTTTTATCAGCATATCCAAGTTTCTTCATTCGTTTACCGAACATGCCCTCACTGATTGTTGCAACATCATGTTCTTTACACCATTTGCTGAAATGTCCGTACATAACCATTTTCGGTGTGGGTTCCTCGGAGTAAATCAACCACTCATCAGCAAATGCTGCAACAGGATCACTTTTGATTATGTATTCACGTTTGACCTCTTCTGTTGATCTGCTGTATGAGAACTGATTGTTCTTCCTCAGTCTCCTTAGTCCACTAACTGCAATATTGAAGAACCCGGACAACTCCTCGGGAGTGGTTAACTTTCCAATCAGTGACCTGTCCTCCTTTGTGCCTTCAAATTTGTTAGGGAAGCTAATTAATATCCATCTCCTGAAATATGCATGACCTCCATTAGGCACGGCAGGAAGCTGATTTGCACTGAACATTAATTTAGCAGTATTATTGAAATAAAATACATCTTTGTACTTCTTCTCCCCACGCAGACGATCTCCACCAGTGATTGACTTAAAGATACTGTTCTGATAAATAGTCGTATTAGCAAGATCTGGAAACACGTTAACTAGCTTTCCGTATAAGTTTGCTACAGAATAATTATCATTCTCAAGTCTGTGCAATGACTCACCACTTATATTATTTTCACCAACAAAAGTTGTGATGAGTTCGAGTAACGTACTTTTACCATTTGCACCATCACCATATAGCATAACCGACTTCTGAAAGCTTGTCTCGGTTGTTAACATATATCCTGCCCATTCCTCAAGTACAGGAATGTCTTCCGGAAGCATTACCTCACCCAAGAACTTAGTGATTTCAGGGCAATCTGCATTAGGACTGTATATTACAGGAATCTGAACAAGGCAAATAATATCAGGAGCATGAGGTTCAAGTACATCATCCTGAATATTATATATTCCATTCAAGACATTGATACGATTAATATCGTTGTTTACAGAATCCCTATCAACGTATGTGGCAATCTTGATGTAATTAATAACCTCATCAATGTGATGTCTCCGAGAATGGTCGCCCAGTTCACTTTGAACAAGATATGCTATTAGTTGTTCGCCATTTGGCTTGTATATACCTTCAGCGTACTGATATATTTCACCAGTATCTCGAAACGTGATGAAATGACAGCTATTCATTATGCTTTCACTTATTTTTTGGACCAGCAGCTTCCCATTATTGGACAAGTATTTGCTCTTACCCAGTGCCTGCTCTTTGTTACCAATATTTTCAAGTGCCTTTCTTATTGTACGTTGTTTATAATCTGGTCTATCCCACTTCTCACGAAAGAGGCCTGAACGTTTGAATATGCGATCAATCTGATCAAAATCACGTGTGTGCTTTGCGAGGATATCACATAGAGCTAAATCTGCAGCACTATCATCGTCTCCGTAGTCATCAGTGGCCCCATCAAAAAGCTTCCTGAACTTTTGACTCTTAAAGGAATGTCTGCAAATTTGTATAAGCTCCTCATCGCCATACTTTAAACAATCTGGTTCGGTGTGATCAAATCCCATCTCCTCTTTGACTTGAGTCTGCACATCAATTTTGTCATAGATGGCCTGTAAAGATTCAGATGATGGAGCATTGATCGCCTCCGGTGATCCATTGATGGGCACTCCGGTCATTGTGAAATATCTGTCCTTATCGTAAATCTCCCGGCAACCTTTACGATTACGCTTGCCTGGAACTGTGCCTCGTATGATTGCATGCGCACCTTTCCCACTGGGGGAAAGTTCAGCGTATGAGTTCAGGCTTTTTATCTCAGCTAGTATCTCCTGATCAAACTCTCCCGTCTGTGGGTCCCTTACATCATCCCAGTCAATTCCACAGAAAGAATCGGAATCCGAAAAGACAAAACCTACTCCATCATAGTGGCCATTTTCTGTAAACTTTTTTGCGGCTTCATCAAATGAGCACCACGTCTGAGGGGTTGTAGAACTTGCTTTGTTGCCCATCTTGGCATCATACGGTATTTTTGTTTGCCTACCGTCTTTTACTTCGGACCTCCACACGACCCACTGACTCAGCTTTTTGAGTTCATTGGGAATAGCATCAACATTGAACTTGATCATTTTGAAAGCACCCCTTCATCATTGGCCAATTCAAACACTGCATTCACAAGTGCACGGTCAACTGGACTACCGAATTTGCTCAGATACTCAAGAGTGTCCTTACGTTCCCTGATGAAGTCACAAGCCCAAAGATGTAAGAAATCGGTACTCTGCCCGGTTAATTCATTCATCAATATCCCCCTTGTGGACAGCTATACCATTGTTCGAGTAGTACCTTTCTTCCAATATCTTTTGAAGAAACCGACTTCGTGGAATGAGGCCACGTTCCTCATCAAGCTCTGTTAAAACTTCAGTATTTATTGATATGCCAGTATATGTTATTCCTGTCATAGTTGTTACATCTGTCATTGGTAACGTTAAAGGTTTGGAGTTAGCAAATGTATTTAAGTTAATACTTACAAACTAATTATCGTGATTAAAAATGGATAAAGAAAGGAAGGGTTCAAAAAAATTGTTAGCAGATTCACAGAAAGAGTACTTAAAAAGCTACAAAAATGTGCGGGAACAAGCTGGGTGGAAAGCAGACAGTCAAAAACTAGGATCTTTGCGTCAGAATAACAAAACAATCAGAGATAAGATGATTACAGCACTTGAGGATCTTACATTGTATGCACAATGTATGCCAGAAGACCAGCTAAAAAAGGTTTTCACTAGGGATAGTCTGACACCTTTCCTTACCGCGCTAACTGACCCCGAATATACTATCCCGGAAAAGGAAAAAGATAACAAAATAAAGAACCAACGAGTATTTGAGATATGTTACTTGATGGAAGAAATTGGGATTCAAAATGGATATGTCCAACTAAGTGATGATGTTCAAAAAATGTTTATGGATGCGTCTTCATACAAACACGCTGTTACGCCCGTTCGCTCCATCGGCCTATGGGAGTGTGGGAGAGTAAATAAATGAGTGCAGGTATTATGTGCCTGCATTCACTTTACTTAATGCCTCCATCAATACAGATGGATTCGCTCTGAGCTTTTCCAGTATTACAGTGATTGTTTCATCCACAGCCTCACCCTGCTCTTTTGATAACACCAGTCCACATTTCATGCAGTACTTAGCTTTAGGTGCGTTCATTTCGCTGCATCTGGGGCATTTTCCCGCCTTCATAGTGTCTATAGGTGTTTCTATATCCTCTATGCCGTTCATAGCCATTATAGCCTTATCAATATCCTTCCCTGACAAATGAACATATATGGCAGCCATGTCTGAACTTTGTGTCCATCCTAAATATGACTTCATCTGTTGTTCTGTTAGATGCTCTGCGATATGGGTAGCTCTCGCATGTCTAAAACCATGGATGTAAACTCTTTTCTTAATACCTGTGCGTTTCACGGTTTCATTTAAAAGATACCGTACTCCTAAATTCGTAAGGGGTGTTAATCTGTAATCTGTTGTTGGCCATAGTGCACCTTCTGGATCATCTTTTAATGGGTGTGATTCCATCCATTGCCGGAGATATGGTGCAAAATTAAAAAATAAAACTCTGCGTGGTCCTGTCTTGCCCTGTGGGAAGGTTGCAGCACACCCTCCATTATTCATAAATTCAATGTTCTTAACTTTCATTGAAAGCAATTCGCCTGATCTACATCCGGTTTCATATAACAAACCAAATAGAGCTTTGTCCCTTATGCTTCCTGCGTGGTCGATTATGGATAATACCTCATCTTTTGTTAGTATATCCTCTGGAAGCTTCTTGCCTTTAAGGTTCTTGCATTTGATCATATCGGCAATTTCAGTATCTCCCAAATACTTTAAAAAAGTTTTAGTGTGCCCTTTGATACTGTTTTTTGTAAAAGGTGATAATGGCTTGTCTTTGTTTCTGCCACTTCTTGCGGTCCACATTTCCAAAGTCGTTAACATAGATTCTATATCTTCAACTGTCGCATTTGAAAAAACAATATCTGTATTTTTTAATACATAGGTTAACGATCCTAAATATGTCAAACAGCTTTGTCTGCTCTTGCCTTCCCTTATTGCATTATTAATGAATTGATTTACCAACTCTATGTTTTTAGGGTTAATATTGCCTTCAACTGCTAATTTATCTAACTTCCTTTGTAGTTTCTCATCAAGGGTTAAAGCTTTCTTTGGATTGTTTGGGTTTCTGGGCATGATGACCACAAAATACTAATGATTTCAAATGATATAAATGTAATGTTTGTCGTAGTTAATTATACATTGCCGTTATGTATATGGGCAGAATCTACTAACATACTTTAAGAATTGTATGACGTTTCAGAAAAGTCTTGCCATGACGCTAACGGAGGATAAGGATCCATGAAAATGCTAATGTTCGATACGGAATATTTTTGGTTCGAGACCTTCAGCAAAACGCTTGATCATGTGGAGGATGTTCACAGGGATGAGAGGATAGAAGATACAGCAGTCGCTTTTATTCACGTTGAAGCGGAAGATGAGGAAAGAAAAGATAAAGTGGTAAAAAAAGCTGTGGCGAATCTGAAATGGTATCTTAACAAGGTTAACAAGGAAAGAATAGTCCTGCATTCATTTGCTCATCTTTCATCAAGCAAATCCTCTCCGGAACTGGCAATTGAAGTGATATCATCTGTCAGGGATAAGATGGAAGATAAAGGATTTGAAGTTCATACAACTGCTTTTGGGTATTTTTCAGAATTTTCGATCAGCGTTCGTGGTGAATCTCTGGCAAAAGTGTTCAAGGAGATTTGAACATAGGTAGGGTCTGCATTTTCACTTTTCATCCATTTTTTCCATATTCTATCTACCTGTAGCTCTCATGAAGGTCGGGTATCTTCAAATTCCTATCTTAATGTCTCATTTTTGCGAAAGATGCTACTCTCCTTTTTATTGAACAGTATATTTCGAATGATCAAGTTGGAGTAGAACATATACTATAATTAGCAAAAACAACATTCTCGAATATGTATGGGCGATGAGGGCGAACTTCCTGAAAGTGAGGGTTTTGAAGAGCTGATAAGGTATACTATTCCTGGATATGTACTGGGTCTTATTGCAGGTGTTTTCCTTGATATGCAGGGTTATCAGAGAAGTCCTATCGGGCAATGGTTGGTCAGGACCTTGTCAGGGGAAGGTGAAAGCATACTGGAAGGTATCTATTCAATTCGCCAGCGCTTTCTCGGTGGTTCGAGTACAATGGCGGAAGCCTACGGGTGGGGCAAGCTATTTGGGTTGGCAGTCCCCTGGATGATCGATCTCGCCAGCCGTCTTGCAGGTGTCAACGTATATGGCGTTGAGGGATTCTATATTCCTTACTTCTATGCACTTAGTGACCAGATGGGGGCCAACATTTCCGGGATGCTCTTTTTGAGGAGAAAAGAAGGTACCTGGCTTGGAGCGTTCAATAAATATATGCATCATCCGGTGATGGTCGCAAGTCTGGCAATAATAGTCATCGTGCCTTTCGGTCTTTTATTATTGCGCATATATGGTTTCAGCCCAACTACCCAAACATTTACTGCCCTTGAGACCATTGTTGCAAATCTATGCTGGATTCCACCGGTTGTGGGTTGGTATGTGCAGAGAATAAGAGGGATATGAGGACATTTCATGGCAAAAGATGATGTAAATAGTGCTGTCGAGAGGTACATTTCCTCCGGCAGATCTGAAATGGATGTTGAACGGAAAGAACATTATTTCAAGATGGCTCTGCAAATACAACCTAAGAATATCCGCGCATTGAACAACATGGGCCTGTTGTTGCAACAGAAAGGTGAGTTTCGGGAAGCTATCAGATATTATGAGATCATACTTGATCCCGGGATAGTGACAAAACCTTCTCCTATATACTACAATATTGCAGTATGCCTTAAGCGACTTGGTAATCTGGAAGGCGCAAAGACGTACATTAACAGGGCACTTGCAAAAAGGCCGGATGAAGAAATTTTCCTGGAATTAAAGGAAGAAATACTCGACCTTCTAAACGGCACTCCTTCGGCAGTACTGCCGCACCCTACTCCTAAAGCTTCGGATATAGGTGCTCCTTATGGGGAATGGGACCCTCCGGCGATAGCGACATTAGCAAGCCAATTATATTATTCCGGCTGGAACGACTACAAATATCATCGTGGGCTGGGTGAGACTGATCTTAATGAAAAGATCGTCCGTGACAAGCTTGCAAACCGTATCTATTGTTGTCAAACCTGTAAGTTCAATTCCGGGGGAACATGTCGGAAAAAAGGTAAAGTCGGCAAGAAGGTCCTTCTTGATTCGATATGTAAACATTTTTTCCCGCGAAAGACAGATTGAATTGTTGTGGGCTTATGATCTGTTGATCAGGGCTGAAGTTATATCAATTTCATAAATTTCAACAAATCAGGCGATTTATGGTAAAGCGTATGTATTATATCGCCTATCTATAATTTGTTGTTGGGAGAGATAGTTGAGCCCCTTCTTGAACCACAAAACAACACAAAATTTGTACCACCAACCAACATACTCCCCCTCTAACTCAAATATCTCTCTTATTCTTCTATCCCAAAAACTAAATATGTTATACGGTATAACTTTTCTTATATTCAAAAAATTGGTATTTCTTCCTTTATAGGTGGTGTTCGAAATGCATGATGTTTTAAAGTTTAGATCATCTGGTTATTTTTTCACATTGTTCCTGTTTGTACTCTTTGCCAGTATTTTAATTACTCCGGCCTCAGCGGAGAGCGTTGTAAGTATATCTCCTTCTGAACAGTCTATAGCTACTGGTTCAAATGTAACCGTGGTAGTGTATATTGAACCGGATACTCCTATATCAGGTGCTCAATTTGACCTTTCATTTGACAGTGACCTCCTTTCTGTGGTCTCTATCTCTGAAGGTGATGTTTTCACAAATGGTGCTTCTACAATTTTCAATGCGGGTACTATCGATAATTCGGAAGGGACCATTATGAACGTATTTAAAATTATCCTTTAGGCAAGATTGAGGTAATGGAGTCTGGAACACTTGCTACGATAGTCTTTGATACAAAAGGATCAGGTACTTCCTCTTTGCTGTTGAGCAATGTGGTGGTCAGCAATGTGGTGGTCAGCAATTCCAGTGCTGTTGCGGTTCCGATCTCAGTTGTTAATGGTATGGTCTCAATAATAGGTGAGTCTGCTCCGTCTGATGGTGAAATGTCCAATTCTGGATCTGGAGGAGGTGGAAGCAGTGGCGGCAGCGGTGCAACAGGGGAGGATTTTGGGAACATCGAGTTTAAAGATGTTGCTGAAAAAAATGTAAGGTCGGGTCAGGCTATCTCATATGATTTCGATTCTCCCGGAAACCCCATTGTAACTGTTAATTTTACCGCTCAAAAAAATTCAGGTGCTATCTCGACAACCATTGAAGTTCTGAAAAACACTTCTGCTCTGGTGAAAGATGCTCCAAATGGGCTTGTTTATAAGAATGTGAACATTTGGGTTGGTAATGCTGGTTTTGCGACACCGGAGAACATAGATCTTCCAGCAATCGGATTTAGGGTAAATTCCTCCTGGATGGAGATGAATGGTGTTGATAGTTCGGATATAAGATTGAATCGATACTCTGATAATAGTTGGTCCACTCTTGAAACAAAAGTGACAGAAGAAGGTGAGGAATATGTTTATTTCGAGTCGTTAACTCCAGGTTTTTCACCTTTTGCAATTAGTGCTCATCCTTCGGATGATATTTCTGGAAGTGAGATAGGTCCAAATGGATCTTCAAGTACCCCGGATGATCTGCCCGATGAGAAGGCACTTGCTCAGAATACATTGGCAATAAGTATCCTTTCTATATTTATTCTGGCAATAAGGCGTAGCAGGATCAATTAAAGTTAATGGTCCTGCTTTATATCCTTTAAATTTTTCCCGGAAGGAATATTCCTATCAGACAGAAAATTCCCGTAAGCATGTACATGGCATAGGTTGCCTGTTTTTCTGTAAGGTTGTAATAATATGGAAGCACCCATTTCAATGTATATGGATTTGGTACTTCAAGTATCCCATCACCACGGTCATGGCCGAATTTTGCGACTGGGAACTTTCGAACCCTCCAATAAACGTAGAGCAGGAAGTTCACTGTATGCGGGATAAGCATTATGAACCCACTTATGATGAATCCCTGTATCACTATCAATGCACCTATGGTTGCTCCTATTGTAAGTGAACCAACATTGCCCCAGAAGATCTGTGATGGGAACCTGTCATAAAGGAAATACCCAAGCAGTGCTCCTGTAATGGCAACTATTGTGAAGATATTCTCCACATCACCCAGCATTATGGATTTTATGATGAGGGATAAAAGAACTATTGCAGAAAGTCCGGATGCAAGTCCATTGTATCCGGAGTGCATATTCACAAGATTCGAGGCCACAAGTACGTATGTTGGAACAATGAACTGCAAATAAAGTATCCCAAGCTCTATGTGTCCGACACTTGGAAGCACAAGTGCTGTACTTGTGGCGTATTGGATAAGTGGGTAAGAGCAATAATACATCAAAAACAGCTTTGATACCCTTCCGATATCGATCATATCATCGAGTATTCCAAATATTCCAAAGAGGCAAATAACAATGAGGACGACGTAATTCGTGGTCGAGTACTTGAAGAACAGTGATGTGAAAGAGATCGAAAGAAGGGTGATAAGCAAAATAACGATACCACCACTTTCAGGAATTTTTACAACTCCTTTTTTGTAGTAGTCTCTTCCAAGAACCCCACTTTCAGTAAATTTCTTAATGAAATATGGCATTGAAATTGTAACTAATATAATTGGCAATAATAAATTACCTATGATCGCCAGATATTGTATCGTTGAAAGAGATGTGAAATTGAACATTTTTGGACCTGTCAATTTTTATTTATCCGGGTTGTTGCCTCAAAATCATATTGCATTTTAGTTAAAGTATTTGTATTATTTTTATAATGGTGCCTCTCAATTTATATATTTTTGTGAGTGTGTAGCTTGTAAGGGCAAAAGTTCATTTGTTGATAATAAGCTTTATTATTTTAATCGAAAGGTGCGAAAATGACCGATAGGCAGAAATTAATATTTCATATTTTTGTTGCACTTTCCTTATTCTACGCAGCTATTATATTCTATCTTTCAGCACAGTCCAGTATTGAGATACCTTCATCTTCACCAATTCCTTTTTATGATCAACTTATTGATTTTGTGATAAACAGTAATAATGCCTATTTGTTGGATATTGCATATTTTGTTGCTCATAATTTTGATAAATTTGCACACATGATCCTATATTTTGGATTCGGAATCCTCCTTCACCTTACATTCCGTCATTCCGATAATCTTACGCTTCGAAAATATGCTCCTGTCTTTGCTATCTTTATAGGGATAGCTTACGGAATTACGGATGAGCTCCATCAAATGTATGTTCCGGGTAGAACTTCAAGCTTTGATGATATTGTAGCGGATGGTATAGGTATAGCTCTGGCTCAGATAATTTTCTGGGTAGTTGTCTTCAAAAGTATTTTTTTCAGAAAAAAATGAAAAAGATGCAATATGATCGTCAATCCCTTCATTCGATCTTGACGATCTTGTTCGTATTATATGATTCTATAGCCGCTAAAGCGACATTCAATGCATGTTTTCCTTCAACACCTGATTCGATAGGTCTTTTGCCTGTTCGGATGCATTCTGTGAAATGTTCAAGCTCCTTTGCCAGAGGTTCACCTTTTTCTACCTTTGCATTCCTTATCCATTTAGCATCGTGTATCGTTACTGTCTGGTCTATGTAATCCAGATATCCGACACCATGCACGCCAATTACTTCCATATTCCTTACTTTATGTGGGGTCAGCCAGTTAGTGCTGGCAAGTCCTGCTCTGTCTTCCCCAAAACGAAGCATTATGGATGCATGGTCTTCCTGTGAATGTATGTCCTTCCCTGCAATGGCATAGACTTCCGACACATTGCTTGCGTACATGTAGGAGATCGCATCAATGTCATGTACACCAAGATCGAGAATTATGCCGACATCCCTTATCCTTGGGTTATATGGTCCTACCCTTCGTGTAGATATGGACACTATCTTCCCAAGAAGCCCGCTCTCGATGATCTCTTTCATTTTTGAAGTGGCGGGATTGAATCTCTCTATATGACCTACCATCAGGGTAAGGCCTGCTTTCTCCGCTGCTTCTATCATAATGTCAGCATTTTCAAGTGTGTCCGCGATTGGCTTTTCCACAAGTACGTTGGTATTTGAATTTATGGCATCGAGAGTAACTTTTTTATGAAGGGTTGTAGGTACAACGATACTTACGGCATCCAGCCCTTCTTCCAGCAGTTCGTTATAATCCGTAAATGCCTTGACGCCATATTGGCCTGCCAGTTCTTCCACTCTTTTCTGGTCGACATCTGAAATGCCTACAAGTTCAATGCCTTCCATTTCATTGTATATTCTGACATGGTGTTGCCCCATGGCACCTACGCCAATGACGCCTACGCGGAGCATTATAATTCAACTCCTCTTATGACTGCATCGATTATTTGTTGAATTTCATCTTCTGAAACTCCCGGATGCACTGGTAGGGAGAGCACTTCCTTTGATGCTTTCTCACATTCTGGAAGTTCGTCTTTATAACCTGCATCTTTGTAAATAGGCTGCATGTGTATGGGTATTGGATAATATACTCCAGTGCCTATTCCTGCCTGTCCCAGTTTTGTTAGTATTTCGTCCCTATCGTTCACACGTATGGTGTATTGATGGAACATGTGCTCGCATCCTTCTCTTACAACAGGTACGGTGATTCCGTCTGTATCTTCGAGTCCCTTTGAGAGCAAGGCTGCATTTCTCTGCCTTAGGGAATTGTACGAGGGTAATTTCTTAAGCTGTGTTAGCCCTATGGCAGCTCCAATATCTGTCATTCTCAGGTTGTAACCGACCATTTCGTGGAGATAGCGCTGCTGGGATCCATGGGCACGGATCATCTTTGCTTTTCTGGCAACCTCTTCATCATTGGTCGTCATCATCCCGCCTTCGCTGGTCGTCATGTTCTTGGTAGGGTAGAAGCTGAATCCTCCTGTTCCAAAAGAACCGACCTTCTTTCCGTGGTATGCTGCCCCATGTGCCTGACATGCGTCTTCGATGAGTATCAGGTCATGGTCTTCGGCGATTTCTGTAATGGCCTTCATCTCTGCGGGATGTCCATAGAGGTGGACTGGCATAATTGCTTTTGTATCATCGGTTATCTTTTCTTCGATAAGGCTGGGGTCGATATTGAACGTATTCGGTTCGATATCCGCAAATACGGGTTTTGCACCGGTGTACATTATCGAGTTTGCGGTGGCAATAAAGCTGAAAGAGGTTGTTATCACTTCATCCCCACTTCCGATCCCATGTGCAAGGAGGGCAGCATGAAGGGCAGCTGTGCCGGAATTGACAGCAACGGCATACTCTGTTCCAATATAGCTTGCAAATTCTTCCTCGAATTCTGCAACACGTTTACCTTCTGCGATCATTCCTGAGCGAAGCACTTTACACACGGCTTCTATTTCTTCTTCGCCGATATCTGGTTTTGCTATTGGGATCATTCTTAGCCTCATTGATGTAATTAGATTTTGTTCAACGTTTGCAGTTCTTCGTTCAGTTCTTTTATTTCAGCAGGGCAACCGATGGCCAGTTTCCATGCAGGTACATTCTTTGTTACCAATGCTCCACCTGCGACCATTGCTCCTTCTCCTATCTCCACTCCGGGGAGTATTGTGGCATTTGCACCTATGGATGCACCTTTTCTTATTATTGGTCCTTCGGGATGATATTCATTTCTGATGGGGTATTTGTCATTGGTCAGAACGGCGCAGGGTCCGATGAACACATTATCTTCTATTTTCACATGCGTGGGTATGTAGACATTACCCTGTATACTGACGTTGTCCCCTATTGTTACATTCCCGTCGATTATGACATTGGTTCCGATAAGTACGTTATCTCCAATGGTGGTGTTCTCACGTATCATACAGTTGTGGCCTGTCCTGAAATTGTCACCTGTTCTCACGTTGCTGAATATGGTTGTGTTTGGTCTTATGAACGAGTTCGAGCCAATTGTACAACCTGTATATTCTGCTTCTTCAGCTGTCATTCCTTTTTCCAGCAGTCCCGTGAGGATCGAATGTTCAGGATAGCCAAGGAGCACGTTCTCAAGGACTACTGAATAGTCACCTATGGAACTGATCCCAAGTATCTTTGCAGATGAATGAATGTTTGTACTTTTTCCCAATGTTACCACCTAATACGAGATCCCCTTTTGTTAGTTTATTATGTATGATCTATGCTAATATAGTATTTTTGTCGTAAATTAAATTTATCTGCAGATTATCAATCAAAACCTTATTAAAGCTAAACTGCAATTGCACCCACTATGTTTACGATTCTGACAGGGTCACAGTTCGGTGATGAAGGAAAAGGAAAGATCGTTGATCTGCTATCAAAAGACTACGATCTTGTTGTCAGGTTCCAGGGCGGGGATAATGCAGGCCACACGGTGGTCGTTGGGGATGATGTCTATAAGCTCCATCTGATCCCATCCGGTTTCCTGCTCGATTCAAGGGTTCTGATAGGTCCGGGAACTGTCCTTAATCCAGAGGTTTTGGCAGAAGAGATCGATATGCTTGAAAAGACAGGTGTTGAGGTATCTTCTGATAAATTGGGTATAGATGCTAAGACGAGTATCATTATGCCTTATCATGTTGAACTGGACGGCCTTCGTGAATCATCACGCAAAGAGATGATCGGTACTACTAAAAAGGGTATTGGCTTTGCTTATGTTGATAAGATCGCAAGGGATGAGATCCGAATGTCGGACCTTGTGAATTCTGAAAGGCTCATGAACAGGCTTACTGAGATGGCTGCATCCAAGGAGGCTGCTATCAGGGAACTTGGCGGCGATCCTTCAATAGTTACTGATACTGAATTGATGGACAAGTATGTGAAGCTTGGTCAGAGGCTTGCTCCGTATGTCACTGATGTTTCCTATGAGATAAATGAAGCTATCTCTGAAGGTAAGAATGTACTGGCCGAGGGTGCGCAGGGCACTTTCCTTGATGTTATTCACGGTACTCAGAAGTTCGTTACCTCTTCCAGCACTATTGCAGGTTCTGCATGTGCAAATCTTGGTGTCGGCCCGACAAAGGTCAATGAGGTTCTGGGAATTGTGAAAGCTTATATCACAAGGGTAGGCGAAGGGCCGTTACCTACTGAACTTCATGATGAGGCCGGAGCGCATCTTCATGATGTGGGGCACGAGTTCGGTACCACTACAGGCAGGTCCCGCAGATGCGGATGGTTCGACCTTCCGTTGCTCAAGAAAGCGATAAACCTGAACGGTTATACCAGTGTTGCATTGACTAAATTGGATGTGCTTTCAGATCTTGATGTCGTTAAGGTTTGTGTGGCATATGATCTCAATGGTGAAAGGCTGGACTATCCACCGGAAGATACTTCCCTTTTGAGCATGTGTAAGCCTATCTATGAAGACCTTGAAGGCTGGTCCGATGATCTTACGGGTGTGAAGAGCTATGAGGATGTTCCTCGGGCTGCCCGTGATTATGTGGAGAAGCTGGAGGGTATGATGGGAGTCCCTATCAAATATGTGTCCGTAGGACCTGGAAGGGCACAGACTTTCGAAAAATGAGGGTAGTTTCCCTTAATTTCTTTCTCGTATGAGATGAGGATATGGGACACTGCCGAAACACGTATATACTAATCAATAAATTACACCCTATTTCCATGCACATATTGTGATAGAGTATGACTTGCTTGCAACAAGTTTACGAAAGATCAAAATATGCAGAAATTCAATCGATACATTTCATTCCAAGGAGGATATAATGACTACAGCATACGACGTTCCTGCTTCAGATATTATTGCAAAGCTGGCAGAGAACCTAAAAGAGAATGATCAGATCAAGCCACCCGAATGGGCAGCTTTCGTTAAGACCGGTGTTCACAAGGAGCACGCTCCAGTTGACAAAGACTGGTGGTACACCCGCTGTGCAGCTATCATGAGGACTATTTATATGCAGGGTCCTGTTGGTGTTGAGAGGCTCAGGTCTGTCTATGGTGGTAAGAAAGGTAGGGGTGCAAACCCATCCAAGAAAGCAAAGGGCAGTGGCTCTGTTGTGAGGGAAGCATTCCAGCAGCTTGAAACTGCAGGTTTTGTGCGCAAGCTGAAAAGCGGTAGGGTTATCGCTCCTGCAGGTCAGTCTTTACTTGACAATCTCTCTACTGAAGTCAAGAACGAGCTTGTTGAGACCATTCCGGAACTTGCAAAATACTGATATGGTTATTGGGAGTTTGCTCCCATCCATGTCACTCCGAAGTTGCCTGTCAATGACCCAGCGGTCATCTTTGATATATAATAAATGGATGTGATCTACAGTGGATGATCTTGAAGCTATCCGACAAAAAAGGCTCGCAGAGCTCCAGCAGCAGCAGCAGCAATCATCTCCACAGAATGATGCTCAGGCTGCATATCAGCAGGAGCAGGCACAAGCTGAAAGGGACGCGCAGGTTCAGGCAGTTCTTCGTCAGGTCATGACACCTGAGGCGCGTGAGAGATTGACTCGATTGAGGCTCTCTCGCAAGGAATTGGCTGAACAGCTTGAATCCCAGCTTGTGATGCTTGCACAAAATGGTCGCCTTCAGACAAAGATAGATGATGAGAAGCTTAAAGTTCTTCTTACACAGATGCAGCCACAGAAACGCCAGACTTCCATAACTCGTATGTGAAATATGAAAGCTCATGTACTTTTCAGTGGAGGTAAGGACAGTTCATTGTCGGCTATCCTGCTCGACCCCTTTTTCGATATCGAACTTGTAACATGCACATTTTCGATACTTCCGGTGGGGGATATTGCAAAAGTAACGGCTGATGAATTGGGCTTTTCCCACAGGGTACTGGAGCTTGATCGTACTATTCTGGAAACTGCATTGAATATCATAATTGAGGACGGTTATCCGAAGAACGCGATCAACTTCATACACAAGAATGTGATCGAGACACTCGCAAAGGAAGATGCGGTGTCAGTGATCGCTGATGGTGTAAGGCGTGATGATCGCGTACCAAGGCTTACGGATCCAGAAATTCGAAGCATTGAGGATCGGTTTGGTGTGAAATACATCTGCCCTCTTCAGGGATATGGTAGAAGTGCGGTCAACATGCTTGTGGAAAAGCATCTGGTGATCGATGAAGGTCAAAGTGACAGTATTGCCAAGGCAGATTATGAGACAGAGTTGCGTGAACTGATAAGGCAACAATATGGAAATGAAAAAGTTATCGATATATTTCCGCAACATTTGCAATCAAGAGTTTTAAAGCGTATCTGATATAATGTTCTTTTTTGAACATAAAGATGATATCAGATGGGGAATCTTATTGCCCATAGATTAATGATTTATAGGATAATCGATTTATAGACGCAAATCTTTATGATTGGCGTTACAATTAATCAAATCACAGGTGAGATAAGTGAGCCACAATACAAAAGGACAGAAGATAAGGCTGGCAAAAGCGCATAATCAGAATCAGCGCGTACCAACCTGGGTGATCATCAAGACTAACAGAAAGGTTGTTAGCCACCCAAAGAGAAGGCACTGGAGAAGGAACAGTTTAGACGTGAAATAAGGTGATGACAATGGCAGAAGACGCGGTAAAGGAACAGATCTACACTATTCCACTTCGTGAAGCAAAGCTTGCTCCAAGGTGGAAGCGTACCGGCAGAGCTATGTCTCTTATAAGAAAATATCTTGTAAGGCACATGAAAGCAGATCCTTCACAGATTAAGATAGATGCTACTATCAATCACAGAATCTGGGAACGAGGTTCTCAGAAACCACCATCGTCCATTCGTATTCGAGCTGCAAAGTTCGAAGATGGAGAAGTTCAGGCAGAACTTGCTTGATCTTAAGATGGATCTTATATCGTATAGCATAGGACAATAATGATCAAAACAGTGAACATCTATGATAACCCTGTATTAGGGGTATTTGCCACATGTACGGAAGATGTGGCTATCGTTCCTATCGGTACTGCCGGAAAGGCTATCGACTTGCTTGCAGAACAGCTTGATGTAAAGGTAATCTCTACATTGATAAATGGCAGTATTGTGGTAGGTTCACTTTCCAAAGGCAATTCAAATGGTTTCCTGATATCAAGGGATGCCAATGTCAGTGATCTCAAAGACGTTGAGGTCCCAGTCGAAGTGCTTCCAGATATGCTCACAGCCGTTGGAAATGTGATATTGGCAAATGATACGGCAGCACTTGTACATCCGGAAATGACCGATAGCTCGATAGAAGTGATCTCAAGGGTTCTTGGAGTAGATGTTCACAGAGGCACTATTGCAGGTCTGGGAACTGTTGGAATGGCAGGCGTTGCCACGAACAGAGGTTTACTGGTCCACCCAATGGTGACACCGGATGAACTTTCCGTTCTTGAGGATGTGTTCGCTCTTCCTGTCGAAGTGGGTACCACTAACTATGGTTCACAAGCAGTAGGCTCAGGTTTGCTCGCCAATTCAAAAGGATATGTAGCAGGTTCCAATACTACGGGTCACGAACTCGGAAGGGTTGAGGACGCACTGTTCTTTGCTTGATCATTGGTCTTTAAATTAATAAATATAACAGGTGATTTCATATGCAGAATTATGTTGTCAAAGGCACATTCAAAGCAGGACATTCTTGGGAGAAGTTCACCAAGAACGTCGAGAGCCAAAATGAAAAGAATGCTCGTGATAAGACATTGTCCACTTTTGGTAGTAAACATAGGATCGTTAGGGCATTAATAAAGATCGAGAGTGTCACAGAGGCATGAGATCTATGTCAGAAATGAGTGAACAGGACGCACGAAATCTCGCAGCGCAACATCGCGAGTTGCAGCAGAATGCTGAATCAGTTAATCAGCAGCTCGGTATGGTGCAGAGGTCCATTGAGGATTGCGCACGTGCCATCTTAACTCTGGAGGAGCTTAAATCCGCTTCCGGTGCTATTAATACGATGATCCCTCTGGGAGCAGGGGCATTGATACATGCAAATATTGCAGATGTCGATAAGATCGTTGTAAGTGTCGGAGCAGGTATCAGTGTGGAGAAAACTCCGGCTGAAGCCATTGAAACGCTCACTCAGCGCAAGGAAGAGCTCGGCAAGGTTGTTGAACGCTTGAATGGAACCCTTACTCAGATAGGGCAGCGTCTGGCTTCAATTGAATCAACAGTTGGAAACAGACCTCCGCAGTGATCTTGTTCATTATGTTCTGATTCCTTTTTTATTTTTATCATTTTTAAGGATGAGTTTTAGTGTTTAATAAGCTCAAGGAAAAACTTGGTAGTTTCAAACAATCGATCGGTAAGACGATCGATGAGAAGGCTGTTGAGTTGAAAGAGCCTGTCGAAGAGATTGTTGAGGTCGAACCGGCAGAAGGGCCAGTATCAACTCCAGAGGTTTCGGAAAACGTTTCTTCTTCTTCTGAAGAAAAGCTTGACAAAGCAGAAGCTCCCGCTCCGTTAAAACAAAAGATCGGTTTTGCTCAAAAGGCCAAAGCCCTTGTTTTCGAAAGGGAGGTCATACTCGATGGAAGTGATATCGAAGATTCACTCTGGGAGCTTGAAATGGCTTTGCTTGAGAGTGATATTGCCATCAATGTCGCAGAAGCGATAGTCGAGTCCGTGAAAGGAGAACTTGTGGGAAGTCGCAAGAAGCTCGGAAGCAATACTGGTGAACTTGTGGAGAATGCATTGAGAAGTGCTATCTATAAAGTCATGTCTGCAAACGTTTTTGATCTTGATGAGTATATCAGGGATGCGAAAAAACCGGTTCATATCGTTTTCATAGGTATTAACGGTACTGGAAAGACCACAACCATCTCAAAAATGGCAAAACGCCTGAAAGACATGAATTATTCTGTTGTTATTGCAGCCGGTGATACTTTCAGGGCAGGAGCTATCGATCAAATTGCTATTCATGCAGAAAGGATCGGCGTAAAACTGATCAAGCATCAGGAAGGCGGTGACCCTGCAGCAGTTGTCTATGATGCTGTACAGCATGCAAAGGCACATAATGTAGATGTCATACTTTCCGATACGGCCGGTAGGATGCACACCAATGTGAATCTTATGGCACAGCTTGAGAAGGTCTGCCGTGTAAGCTCTCCCGATCTCATAATCTTTGTGGACGAGGCAGTTGCAGGCAATGACGCTGTAGAACGTGCTCAGCAATTCAATGCTGCTGTCCCAATTCATGGCTCAATTCTAACGAAAACAGATGCTGATTCCAAAGGTGGTGCAGCAATATCCATTGCCTACATAACAGGTAAGCCAATTCTGTTCCTCGGAATGGGCCAGGGGTATGACGACCTTAAAAAGTTCGATCCTAAATGGTTCGTAGACCAGTTGTTCGAATAATTACAGAGGGAGCAAACTCCCTCTAAGTTTAATTTCTGTTCTTCAGTCCCTTCTGCAGACTGCCTTTATTTCAGTTGTAAGGTCTTCCAGTCTTTTATTGACATTATCCCCTGATGCAATAATATCTACAAAAGCGGAACCCACTATAACTCCGTCCGCACCTGCTTCTATAATCTTTGCAGCTTGCTCTGCATTGGAAATTCCGAAACCAACCGCCTTCGGGATGTCTGTCCTGACCCTTGAAATTATGTCGGAGGTCGCAGCTGTAACATCGGTTCGCGTCCCTGTAACGCCCAATCTTGAGACAATATACACAAAGCCGGACGTCTTGGACAATATCATCTCTATTCTCTCATCCGTGGTAACCGGGGCTACCAAAAATATCAGGTCAACTCCTTCCTGTGAACAGCAGTTTGCAAGATCATGGCTTTCTTCTGCCGGCAGATCTGGTATGATCAATCCGCTGATGCCTGAACTGACACAATCCTTTACAAATCTTTCAATTCCGCGTTTGTATATCAGATTATAATATGTCATACACACAAGTGGGACCTGCACATCAAGGTTTGCCACAAGTTCAAAATACCTGTCCGGGTTCATTCCTGCTGAAAGTGCTCTTTCAGATGCTGCCTGTATGGTAGGTCCGTCTGCCACCGGATCAGAGAACGGCAATCCCAGTTCAATAATATCTGCACCGCCCTTTATCAGTGAATCAACAATTCGTGAAGTTGAATCAATATCGGGATCTCCTGCACACACATAAGCAAGAAGTGCTGTTTCGTTCCTGTTCTTTAGTTCATTGAATTTATCAGCTAATCTCATATCATCCCCTCCTTTCGAGTCCGATCACGGTTTCAAGATCTTTGTCTCCTCTTCCGGAGAGATTGATGACCACAAGCTCGCCAAGTTCTCCTGACTCTGCTGCTTCCATGACATGTGCTATTGCATGGGATGATTCCAGTGCAGGGATAATGCCTTCCACACGGCTTAGTTCATGGAATGCCTCCAATGCCATATCATCATTGACAACACGGGGGATAATTCTTCCAATATCCGCAAGATGGGCAAGTTCGGGCCCTACTCCTGAATAATCCAATCCTGCTGAAATGGAACTTGATTCGAGGATCTGGCCGTACTCATCCTGAAGTATGCGGGTACAAGCACCCTGGAGAACGCCATCCTCTCCAACGGACAGTGATGCCGAATGAAGTGCAGCATCCTTGGTATATTTCATACCTTTTCCGCCTGCTTCTACTGCTATAAGTTTCACGTCCTCTTCAATGAACGGGTAGAATATGCCCATTGCATTACTACCGCCACCTGTACATGCAACTATGGAATCCGGATAACGTCCCTCCTTTTCCATTATCTGCTGCTTGACCTCATTTCCGATCACGCTCTGGAAATCTCTTACCATCATCGGATATGGATGTGGTCCAACTACTGAACCTATCAGATAATGTGTATTCTCTACATTTGAGACCCAATCGCGCAGTGCTTCGTTGATAGCATCTTTAAGTGTCCTTGATCCGGACTCGACCGGATGTACTTCTGTTCCCATGATCTCCATTCGATAAACGTTCATGCGCTGCCTTTCAGTGTCCTTGGCACCCATATACACATGTGTTTCGAATCCCAGATTAGTCCCTGCCATGGCAGTGGCAGTGCCATGCTGGCCTGCTCCGGTCTCTGCCACAAGTCTTGTCTTTCCCATATACTTCGCAAGCAATGCCTGGCCGATCGTGTTGTTCAGCTTGTGAGCGCCACCATGTACCAGATCTTCCCTTTTCAGATAGATCTTTGTGCCGTATTTCTTGCTAAGGTTCCTGGCGTGATATAGAGGTGTTTCCCGACCTGCAAAATCTTTCAGATAATAATTAAGCTCCTCCAGAAATTGTGGGTCGTTCCTGTACTTCTCATATCCCTGTTCAAGCTCTTCGAGAGCAGGCATCAATATCTCCGGGACGAACTGTCCGCCGTACTTACCATATTTTGTATCGCTCATATCATACCTCCCTATTATCATTCAATAGTGTCATCAAGTGCATCGACCAGTTCTTTGGTCTTTCTATAAACGTCTCCATCTTTGACAATGGAAGTTCCTATAAGTATCGCATCAGCGCCGGCTCTCATCATCCTTCTTGCGTCTTCAGATGTGTGTACGCCACTCTCACTGATCACAAGGTGCTCTTCACCTGTTCTCCTGTCGTACTTCTTTATTATCGGTATAAGTTCCTCTGTGGTGGCAATATCCACCTCAAGGGTTGTAAGGTCGCGATTATTGATGCCTACTATCTTTGCTGAACTATTCTCAAGAACATATGTAAGTTCTTCCGTATTATGTACTTCCACGAGGGGTTCGAATCCCTTTGATCGTGCATATTCAATGAGCTCCTCCAGTTTCTCACCGAGAATGCCTGCTATCAACAGTATAAGATCACTTCTCACCTCATCGAACTGCACCTTATCAATAATGAAATCTTTTCTCAGGACAGGTAATGAAATAGCTTCTCTGACAGCTTTAAGATTATCAATAGAACCTTCAAAGAACTCCGGTTCTGTCAGAACAGATATGGCAATAGCTCCTGCATTTTCCATATCCATGGCTATTTTTCCCGCTTCTTCCGGTGAAATGTCCCTTATTTTCATAGATGGGGATGCAGGTTTGACCTCTGCGATTATCGGAACCTTTCCGCTATTCTTTTTCGATTGGATAGCTTCGATTATCTTCTCTATCCCCTGTGTATTTCCCTTCAAAGTAGGACGATCTTCCGCTTCATAAAGCGTTTTGATCCGCTTTTCCGTAGAATTGATAATTTCATGTATTGCAGAGTGCATAATAACCACTTATGTACATTGACGTATAAATATGTACATACAATTTATTCTATATACATCTTTCGCCATTACGGAAGACGATCAAGCATTGCCTGCATGCTCTTTGTCTTTTTGTAGAATGCAGATGTATACTTCAAAAAATTAGCGGCTATTAATCCCCTTTCTGTTATCACATAACCACCGCGTTGTACTTTCTCTGCAAGTCCCTCTAATTGGAAGACGCTCTTCATCTTACTTCCAATACTTCCTCTATCTGCAAATTGGTCTGTGTATGCCCCTATCTCTGCAAATTCCGTTATTTTACCTTCATTTTTCTTTAGAACTAATAATATAAGGCGGTATTGAATATCTCCTGGTCCTTGATTTATCCCCAATGACTGGTAGAATTCTGCTACCTTCCTTTCATGTTCAACATCTATTCCCTCAGACATAGTCACTATCCTCGGAATCCATGTATTCATCTTCGTCAAAAGGTTCGTATTTATGCTGATCGATACCGAGTTTTTCTTATAATGTTCCGGGGTGGGCTGCGATAGAAGAGCCAACCGCTGATTTGAATTTTGTGGAACTCGTTACAGCGGACAGCTTGATCAGGTCTGGCTGAACGTTCAGTAAGAATATGGATGCCTGATGATCGGGTATTTCCCTTTTATTTTTTTAGTATTGTATTTATTGGATGAGTTTCTTATTATATAGTATCAATAGAACTATATGGGGGTATTTGATGACAAAAGTTATACTTGTTCATGCTTCATGGTGTCATGTCTGTCCTGAGGCAAAGAAGCTCTGGCAGAGCTTAAAAGAGGCGCATGATTTTGATTATGATGAAATTGACTTTGACACTCCTGAGGGTGAAAAACTTGCAGAGGAGTATTCTATAATGTCAGTTCCTACCACTATTATCGATGGGGAAGTGGCGTTTGTTGGTGTTCCTGACAAGGAAAAAGCTGTTTCGATGCTATCTTGATGAGGTATTTAAAGTGGTCTATGATCTTATAATCATTGGCGGAGGGCCAGGGGGTCTTTCTGCAGGGATCTATGCTGTAAGGTATGGTCTCAATACGCTAGTTCTTGAAAAAAGATTTGTTAGCGGGCAGATATCAACTACTGGTAATGTGGAGAACTATCCGGGCTTTCCTTCCATATCCGGTATGGAGCTTATGGACAAATTTGCCGAACATGCAAAGGCAGCAGGAGTCGTTGTTGAGGATAAGGATGTCCTTGAGGTTCGGTCGGAGGGGGATAGGAAGATCGTCCACACCTCAGAAGGTGACCTTGAAGCGAGCAGTGTTATTATTGCAACCGGTGCAGAACCTAAGCATCTTGGAATTCCGGGGGGGGATGAGTTCCGTGGAAAAGGCGTTTCCTATTGTGCTACTTGCGATGGTCCTTTCTTTTCAGGTCGTAATATAATAGTGGTGGGCGGCGGCGAGTCTGCAATTACGGATGCTCTGATCCTTTCTGATGTGGCTGCATCTGTTTGTATTGTTCATCGAAGGGATGAGTTGCGAGCTTCGAAAATACTTAGGGACAGGGCTTTTGCCAGATCAAATATTGAGTTCTTATGGGACACTACTCTTGAGGAAATTGTCGGGGATTCTGTCGTAAGAGAGGCAGTTATACGCGATATCAATGCCGATGAGGTCCGTAGGGTTCCTATCGATGGTGTCTTTGTATATGTGGGTGTGGAGCCTAATACTGGATTTGTGGATGTGGATAAAGACGAATATGGCTTCATCATAACCAATGAAAAGATGGAATGTTCTGAAAAGGGTATTTTTGCGGTTGGTGATTGTCGCAATGCTATTTTGCGACAGGTTATAACAGCTGCAAGTGATGGCGTAATTGCAGCGTTCGAAGCTTATAATTATGTTTCCGGGCTCAATAGGAGTGGGAAATAACTCTCGTTATGTTCATTTTGAGTGTTTTAGATATCTAAATGTCATAAAGGTGGGATAAAATATGATCTGTTTGAAAATATGTGGCGATTCAAAATCTGAAGACCTTAAACCAATAGCTGAGGCAGTGCATGCTGTGCTTGGGATCCCTGTTACGATCCGAAGTAAGAATTTAAAGGGGCTTCGTATGGAACGGGGGGTCGTTGTGGATGATGATTATACTGGTCCTGTCCTTGAAGAGGTTATAAGGACCAACAAGATCATAAGAAAAATGCCGACAGAGGGTGTCTACAAAGGAAAGGCAGTGGTCGTAACTCCTATCAGAACTTCTGATGGGGAGGTCGTGGCGGCTCTTGGGGTGGTAGACATTGTCGCTGCACTTGATATTCTGTCTGTGTTCCGCGAATATCCTGATATTGTGGATGAGGTGGAGGAGTCAAGGAAACGTCTTTCTTGATCGTGGTGTTGTTGTACGACCAAAAACTATCTTTAAGATTCGGGATAATAACAGTCGATGATAGATGATGTAGTAAAACTATTCAGGCAACTGGATAGTAAAGACCTTCGTATACTGATGGGTATCGAAATAGGAATGAAACACTATGAGTGGGTTCCTGTTGAGGAGGTCCGGAAATATACTAGATTCTCATATAGTCAGCTTGAGTATAAGCTCCTTCAGCTTTTCAGGTCTAATATGGTCGTGGGTACGAAAACTCCCTACGAGGGCTATCAGATATATTTTGACGGTTATGATGCACTCGCTTTGAACACTTTTGTCAAGAGGGGATCTGTCAGCGCAATTGGCGATGAGATCGGTGTGGGTAAAGAGTCTGTCGTGCATGAGGCTATCAGGGAACCTGAACTTGCTATTGGAGATCCTACTACGGTCATTATTAAGTTCCACCGGGAAGGTCGTACCAGTTTCAAGAGTGTAAAAAGGGGTCGTGAGCACCTTGCTTACCGTGAACATTTCTCATGGATATATGCTGCAAGGCTTTCCGCAAAGCGAGAGTTCGATATTATGGAGCAGTTATACTCCGAGATCTCAATTCCAAAGCCTCTTGATTACAACAGACATGCTATTGTGATGGCTCCTGCAAAGGGCAGCATTCTTGTTAAAACAAAGCTCACTGAGCCGAATTGGGTACTTGAGGAGATCCTTTCCCAAATGACCAAGGTCCATTCTCTGGGCATCATCCATTCAGACCTTAGTGAATACAATATCTTTGTCAGTGAGGAAGGCGTTGAGTTCATCGACTGGCCACAGTATGTGACCCTTGATCATCTTAATGCAGAAGATCTGCTAAGGCGCGATGTTTTCAATGTGCTTACTCATTTTAAGCGGAAGTATAATATTGAAAAGGACCTGGATGAGGTCGTTCGAATTATCAAGGGCGAATGATGTATATTCTATGACCTCACAATTTAATTTATAATGGTTGTGGGAACCGGGGTTATATTCGGCATTGACATTGCCAAAGGCTCATCCGGAGCACAGGTGTTCTGCACAAGAAATCCATTTTATATCTTGCAATAAAATGGATTGTCCCTTCATCAGTTTGATTCCAATAAGGGGGCATAGGCCTGTTCTCGTCTTGTATATATGGGTTTTGGCTCTGAAGTATCTCTTTTTGAAAAGTATTCGTGGCATTTCTCATGATGAATTTGTCAAAATATTGGTGAATATGGGAAACCTGCAGTTATTGGTATGGATGTCACACCAACTCCGATTCTGTGAATGGAACCAATTGTAGAGGTCTTTCCTGAAATCTCTTAATTTGAGTTCATTTCCTGTCAAAGAATATGTTTTTTCCTTTCACGCTCAGCGGTATTCCGCATGCAATATCGGCATCAAGCAATCCGGCTGCTAATGCACCTGCCCCAATGGTGTACATTATACGGTTGTCGATGCAGAGGTCCTTTGCCTTTGCTGCTGCACTTCCCAGTGCGATCCCGAGGTCAATGTACTTGAAGGCACATTTCGGGCCGTTAAAATCGGCTTTGACCAGTGTCTGTCCTATCATTTCCTTGCATGTGGAAAAACCGCATGCTCCACAGTTCAATCCGGTTGGTTCTGATGTCTTAAGGCCGATGAGTATTACTGCATCCGCATCCCTGACATTTTGAGCATTAAGGTTAAAGAACCCAAATCCTTCTCCTTTACTTTCTGCCATTGCATCCATGGAGTCTGCAAGTATCTTTATGTCGGATGGTTCCAGAAGCCCGGTAACAATGCTATCTCTGCCCTTTGCTTTTGGAGCTGTCCTTGCTGCGGTCAATATCATCTTTGCCATCACTTCGATATTCTCGGATTCTGGATTTGTGATCATATGTCTACATATGACATTTTTGAACTTAATATTTTCTGCTTTAAGGCTTACTTATATGTACTAATATTCCAAATTAGATTCTGATGAGCTTATCAGCACTGATTCTTGCAGGTGGACGCGGCAGGCGTCTTGGGAATGTGGAGAAATCTCTTATAAGGGGTAGTGAAGGGTCTTTGCTTGAGCGTACAATTGGCATACTCGAGGGTATCGTGGATGATGTCATAGTTTCTGTAAGGGATGAAGAGCAGGCACAGGAGCTTGCAGGCGATGCCTGTGGGAAGGAAATGGTGTTCGATACCTATGAGGATGTAGGTCCGCTTGCCGGTATGCTTGAAGGATTTAAAAAGGCGAAAGGCGAATACATCTTTGTAACTGCATGCGACATGCCTTTCATTGATAAAGAGGTCGTGAAGTTCATGTTCCATTGTGCGGAAGGGCATGATGCTGCGGTTCCTGTGCACAACGATGGTTCAATGGAGCCTTTGTGCAGTGTCTACCGCGTTGGACCGATGTTGCCTCTGATAGAAAGCTCCATACAGGCAAACAGAAAATTTATACTGGCACCAGTCTTTGAGTTGGATGATGTTGCAAAGGTCAGCATCGAGCTGCTAAAGGAATTCGATCCTCAGCTTAAGAGCCTTATTAATATTAATACTCTTGAAGACCTGGGTCGATTCGATCTTTGCTGATAATTTTGGTCATGTTCTCTATTTTTTTCTTTATATTGCTCCTTCCTTTGTTTTTCATGTTGTTTAAAGGTCTTGTTTTTTAATATACAATCGTAAGGCTTATATATTGCACACAATATAATTATTATTATGATGAGGGTTATGATATAATCCTCTGATCGCAGTCTATCTGCTTAAGAGAGGGGATAACATGGGGAATACAGAGAGCTCAAAGAAAGATGAAGATGAACATACTACTATGCTTATAAATGAAAAGGAAAAACACGGGTTCTTTTCAAGTTCCGGACAGGCATTTATACGGATTCCCGCAAAATAATACAGTTCCTTTCAATTTCCCATACTTCCTTTGATCGATCATATGCGATCGATTATTAGCGGGGTATTTTATTGGAAAACTATTCTTTCCTTTTTCTTCTTTTTCACCTTTCATTGTTTATACGATCTCTTTCCCTCATCTTTTAGAAAAGTTGATCGAACTCTAAAAAAAGATTGCCACTTTCAAAAGTGGCAGAATGAAGTTAAATGGTGATCTCCTCGCCATTGGCAGGTGCGTAACCCTCAACACCAATCTCATCTCTCACCCATTCTGCGAACTGCTCGGTATTTTCACCATGCATCGCAAATACCTTTTCTCCGCCCTTGTCGCAGAAATCATTGACCATGGCTTTAAGCTCTTTATCACCGGAATGTGCAGAATAATCATATTGCTCGATCTTCATGCGTATGTTCTGTAGAATACCATCATTATCGATATTGCCGGTGTCGAGTGCCATTCTTCCATTGGTACCCTCAACCTGATAACCGGTAAGCATTATCTTGGACTTTGGGTCCTTGTATAGCCTGTTAATATAATGAAGGACAGGCCCGCCATTGAGCATTCCAGCGGTCGTAACGATAACTGTACCGTTAAGTGGTATATTTTCTCTCTTACGCCCCTTGACAATTGTAGCATTATCAAAAGCATGCTTGAGTTTTTCTGGATTCTTCAAGTATTCCGGATAATTCATAAGAAGCTTGTAGATGCTGACTCCCATGCCGTCCACATAGGCAGGAATGCCGTTATCGCTCAACACCATCAAGACTTCCTGTGTTCTGCCAATGGCAAAGGCAGGAATAATGACATTGCCACCAAGGTCGATGGTATCCCTGAGTGAATCGATGAATTCCCTCTCAGTTTCCTTTCTCGTAGGGTGGTCCTCTCCAAAATATGTGCTTTCAATGATAAGTGCATCTGCTTCTGGCAATTCATCTGCTGAGGGGACAAGACGTGTCTCTTGCGTACTGATATCACCAGTATATACAATGCTTTTTCCATCCTTTTCAAGATAGATCGCAGATGAGCCTGGAATATGACCCGCATTGTAGAACTGGGCTGTATATCCATGTGTATGGAACTCCACACCCGTATCGACAGTCTTGGTGTTCAGCACCATTTGTTGGATCTCCCGTTCGTCAAATGCTATGGGTGTTCCTTCCCTCTCTGCAATTTTCAGAGTGTCCTTTGCAAGTATCTGTGCAAGGTCCGCGGTAGGGGGTGTCATGAAGATCTCGGGTTGCATATCCATCAGATTAGGAACGGCACCGCAGTGGTCAAGATGTCCATGCGAAATAAGAACAGCTTTAGGGTGTACATAATCCACCGGGTAAAGTGGCTCCTCTCCCGGTTTCATCCCATAATCCACAAGTATCTCATCATTCACAAGAAGTGCGGAACGTCCGACTTCCCTACATCCACCTTTGAATCCGAGTTTCACTTTAATCCCCCTCTTTTATAGTTTTATGTAACAAGTTCCTGCCATTTCATGATCTTACCTGCAGGTAGGCTTGTGATTTTTGAAAGCTCAATGGCATTTGCTTGCCTGAGCTCATCAACAGTATCGATCTCTGCATTTTTAAGTTTTTCAGCAGTGACCTTCCCGATACCCGGAACATCCGTGATCTTATCAGGAATCGGGACCTTTGGCTGCTTGGCCTTTTCTTCTTCCTGCGTCTTCTTCCACTCAATGAAATTACATTGCGGACACCCTAGGTCCCATGGACGTTTTCCGGGATTGATTATCTTCACATGATTAATTCCATGTTCTTCACATACCTTTTCAGTAACGATGATCTGTCCGCTCTTTGGAAGTGGAAGTGAGAAATTACAATCCGGATATCCATTACAACCGATAAAACGGGATCCTCTCTTCGATCTTCTGACCATGAGCTTCGAACCGCAATCTGGGCATTCTCCTATTACCTTATCTTCGCGAAGACCTGCACGCAGGGATTCCGATATATTTTCACTGTTATTGGCAAGCTCTGCAAGCACTTCATGCAACATCTTTCTTGATTCATTCAGAACATTCTCTTCTTTAACGTTCCCTTCAGCGATGCGATTCATATCCTCTTCGAGCTGACTGGTCATGTCATGCTTGGTAATGGTTGGTGCGTACTTCTCAAGGGCCTCGATCACCGCAAAGGATGTCTTGGTAGGCTGAAGCGGGTTTCCATGGACGTATGCCCTTGAATATAGCTTACTGATGATCTCATGGCGTGTAGCCTTTGTACCCAGGCCAAGATCCTCCATGAGCTTTATCAGACGTCCTTGCCCGTACCTTCCAGGTGGCTGAGTTTCCTTGTCAAGCATTTCCTTACCAGTCACATCAAGCACATCACCTTCAGAAAGTGCCGGAAGCAGTCTATCCTGCGGGGCATTATATGGGTAGTACCATCTCCATCCCGGTTGCACAAGTCTTGCACCGTTAGCCTTGAATTCCTCGCCAGATATATCGAACCTTACCTTCATGGTCTCCCATTCAGCCTCATCTGCAAAGGTTGCGAAGAATCTTCTGACCACCAGCTCGTAAAGTTTCCACTCCTGCTCATTAAGTTCACTCTTCTTTGCAAGTGATGCAGGATAGATAGGAGGGTGGTCAGTGGTCTGTTTTTTACCACGCGTAGGCACAAGTTTATCTTTAGCAAGCAATTTTTGGGCATATTCCCTGAAAGGACCTTTACTGAATATCTCTATCTGCGCTCTCAGGTCGATGGATTCAGGATAAACAGTATTGTCCGTCCTTGGATATGAAATGAAACCATTAGTGTAAAGGGATTCTGCTATCCTCATGGCATTGGATGCTGTAAAACCGATGGAACTTGCAGCACCGATGAATTCTGTAGTATTGAAAGGAGTTGGAACCTTGTCTATCTTCTTCGAACTTTCCACGGATGATACGGATGCTTTATCTCCGACCACTTCCATTACCGCATCAGCTTCTTCCTTTTCCCAGAACTTGGAGTTCTTGTGCTGTACATTGACCATTGCATCGTCGCTATCCTTAAGGATCGCATTGACCTCCCAGTATGGCTTCGAGACAAATGCTTGCCTTTCCTTTTCCTTATCAACTATCAATGCAAGTGTTGGCGACTGCACTCTTCCCACTGACAGGAAAAGCTTTCCCAGCCTGCCTGCTGAAATAGAAAGGTATCTTGTAAGGGACGCTCCCCATACAAGGTCGATGACCTGTCTTGAATGACCTGCATCCGCAAGATCAAAATCAATTGAAGCAGGGTTCTCAAAAGCTCCTTCTATCTCCGTCTTGGTTATGGCACTGTAAAATACACGATCGAACTCAACATCAGGGTTCACTTTCCTGATAATGTTCAGTGCTTCAACACCAATAAGCTCTCCTTCACGGTCGTAGTCAGTAGCAATGGTAACATGCGTAGCTTCTTTTCCTAGTTTCCTGAGGGCTGCCACTATCTTTACATGGGTGGGTGTAGTAATTACCTCAGCATCGATAAGTTCATTTGCATCGACTTTCTGCCAGTTGTTATAGGCTTTTGGAAAATCGAGCTGTACGATATGTCCGCTAAGTCCCATTACGACTGTTCTGTCCTCTGCGTCAGGGTCTTTATATTCGAACGTATCCATTCCGCTGACACGTACCTGCTTTGGTTCCTTCGGGGCCAGGATCTTTGCTATCCTTTTGGCTGCAATGTGTTTTTCCGCTATGATAAGATGCATCGAAAACTCCAGTATGGTTATTGTGAATACGTATTTGTAACTGCTGCTATAATTATGTTGCAGTATATTATAATGGTATAAGGGAAATAATAGTAGTTGAAAATCTTTATATCATAAAAACGTTTGTGTCACAAACATTAATATGGATATCTTAAAGCTTCTGAGTACATTGAATCTAATATATATTTGTCTTTTGATGTCCTTTATGGCCCTTTTGTACGGTTACAAGGGCCATATCTTCTTATTCCATCACTTTGCCCCTTTTTCTTTCTTATCCTCGATCCTGTCTCGAAGTTCATTTATTGCAAGGGTCGGTGCGACCTTTTTCGGACAAACAGCAACACATTTGTACACGGTATCACAACCCCACACTCCTGATTCCGAATCAACTATGGCAAGGCGTTCCTGCTTACTTTCCTCGTTCTCCCTTGGGTCAAGATAGAACCTCCATGCTTTTGCGAGTGCAGCAGGCCCATAATACTGTTTATCCTTAGCTGCAACGGGACATGAACCATGGCAGAGTGCACATAGGATACAATTGGTATATTGCTCGATCTTTACCTGAGTATCCCTGTCCATAAGATTCTCTTTTTCCGGTACATTTTCCTTCATCTCAAGCCAAGGCTTTATATCTTCAACCAGTGAATAGAAAGGTACCATATCGACCACAAGGTCTCTTATCACTCTCAGGTTAGGCAATGGTTCTATCAGTATGACGTTATTGTCTATCTCCGTCTTTTTGTTAGTGATAAGAACTTCCAGATTCCCTTCATTTGTTGGCTCCTTTCTCATCTCAGAGATCTGCATTTTACAGGCAAGCCTTGGAATACGATTGATCAGCATACTGCAGCTACCACAGACAGCACCCCTGCATGCATATCGGAATGTCAGACTTGTATCAAGCTTTTCCTGTGCGTAGAACAATGCTTCAAGAACGGTCATTCCGGGCCTGTCCTCAACTTCATATTCCTGATACCAGACATTTTCCTCTTCCTGTCTCTTGACCTTGAGCGTTATCATCAGTACTGCCTCCTTTGTGGCTGGAACGTTGTAATGGTGACATCCTTATACTCTAACCTTGGTCCTTCCGGTGTAAAATAAGCAAGAGTGTGCTTCATCCAGTTCGCATCATCCCTTTCCAGATGATCCGTTCTGTAATGTGCTCCTCTGCTTTCCTCACGCACCAATGCACCTAGCGCGATTGTGTGGGCAAGGTCCAGCATCCCCTTAAGTTCGATGGCATTGATAAGTTCAAGATTGAACTGCTTCGACAATGTCCTTACTTTCAATGATCTTGCCTGCACCTCCAGTTCCTTTATCTTATCAACTGCCTTTTCAAGTCTTTCACGCTCTCGGAAAACTCCCACGTTCTCCTGCATGTTCTTCCTGAGGCTATCCTTTATATACGCATAACTTTCCCCACTGTCTCCCATAAGCTCTGAGATGTTCTTGTTCTCACTTTCAAGGGCATCTTCAAGTATCTCATCATTTGGATCCTCAAAAGTACTGATATAGTTCGCAGCATGCACTCCGGCCCTTCTTCCGAATACTACTGTATCAAGAAGGGAATTACCTCCGAGGCGATTTGCACCATGGACGCTTATGCAGGCACATTCACCGACAGCATAAAGTCCATTTGCGGGAGTGCATCCATCTTTATCGGAACTCACGCCTCCCATTGAATAATGTTGTCCCGGTTGCACTGGAATGGGCTTTTCAACAGGGTCGATACCGGCAAAATCGATACTTATCTGGCGAATTCCGGGTAAACGTTCCTCGATCAGCTTTTTCCCAAGGTGTGTAATGTCAAGCTCTACATATCCCTCGGGGAATCCTCTCCCCTCATCTATCTCCTGCTGGATCGACCTTGCAACGATATCCCTTGGGGCTAATTCCATGGAGCTTTCGGCATATCTTTTCATGAACCTTTCATGGTCCTTATTATAAAGGTAGCCACCTTCACCCCTTGCGCCTTCTGTTATCAATATATTCGTACCCAGCAGTGTTGTGGGATGGAACTGTACGAATTCCATGTCCTGCAATGGAATTCCCGCTCGATACGCAAGACTAATACCATGCCCCTTGTTGATCATCGCATTTGTCGAACGCTTATATATACGTCCGTAACCGCCGGTTGCCAGTACAGTTGCCTTTGCCTTGAATATCTCCAGTTTTGAATCGAACAGGTTTATGGCTATGGCTCCGATGCATCTGTTATCATCGATGACCAGTCGCGTTACAAGCCATTCCTTGTAAACTGTTATGTTCCTTTTTGTTACCTGTTCATGAAGGCTATGTAGCAGGTTATGTCCTGTCCTGTCCCCTGCATAGCACGTTCTGGGAAATCCAGCACCTCCAAATGGGCGTTGTGCAATTGTACCATCTTCTTTCCTTGAAAAATTGGTTCCCCAATGTTCCATCTCAAGGACCCTGTCAGGTGCTTCCTTTGTAAGTATTTCCACAGTATCCTGGTCTGCGAGATAATCACTTCCCTTTATGGTGTCGAAAGCATGGGATTCCCAGCCATCGTCCTTTCCAAGCGATGCATTGATACCACCTTGTGCAGCACCTGAATGGCTGCGTATGGGGGGTACTTTTGAAATAATTGCAACATCCACGCCCTTGTCGTGAAGTTCGATAGCAGCCCGGAGTCCTGAAAGTCCTCCTCCGATAACAATTATATCGTGTGATATCATTGTTTCACCCCGGTCATCTTCAATGGGTCTAGCAGCTCTTCTGCATCCTTTTCATCCATTATTCTCATATCTTTTACAGTTTCGATTATGGTTTTACCCCCATCGTGTGCAATATGGGCTATCTTTGCAGCTTCCTCGTAACCTATCCTTGTCGCAAGTATGGTTACAAGAGCAAGGCTTTGTTTTGACAGTTCTTCACACCTATCTCTGTTCACAGTAATTCCCCGAAGGCAGCGTTCTGTAAAAGAAGTGGCAGCTCCTGTGAGTATCTCTATGGAATTGAGGAGGTCGTATGCCAGCAGGGGTGTGAACACGTTCAGTTCGAACTGGCCACCCTGAGCTGCCATCATTATGGCGGAATCATTGCCTATTATCTGGAAGCATGCCATGTTCAACATCTCCGCCATTACCGGGTTGACCTTTCCGGGCATGATGGAGGAGCCGGGTTGTACTGCAGGTAAATTTATCTCTCCGATCCCTGTTCTGGGTCCGCTTGAAAGAAGCCGGAGGTCGTTTGTTATCTTTATCAGGCTGACCGCAATGCTGCGCAGGGAAGCTGATGCTCCCAGAATAGCTTCTGCTGCCTGGGTTGCTTCAAAAGGATTTCCTGCAATGACAAAATCCTGTCCTGTGATCGCTCTGACCTCTCGAATAGCGATATTGCTGAAATTCTCAGGTATATTCAGTCCAGTACCGACAGCCGTGCCCCCCATGTTCAATTCCTAAAGGCCTACGACAGATCTTTCCAGGCGTTTTATCCCAAGTTCCAGCATACGTGCATATCCAGAGTATTCCTGCCCCAGTGTCACAGGGACTGCATCTTGAAGATGTGTTCTGCCGGGTTTGACAATATCCATGAACTCAGCAGATTTTTCCGAAAAGATCATCAGCATATCAACAAGTGCAGGCATGAGTTCTGCGTTCATCGTCTCAACGGCTGCGATATGTATTGCAGTATGTGTGGTATCATTGGATGACTGTGACATGTTCACATGGTCATTAGGGTGAATGATGTCATATCGTCCCTTCTCATATCCCCTTATTTCAAGGGCCCGATTTGTAATGACCTCGTTCGCGTTCATGTTCTGTGAGGTTCCGGCTCCTGACTGGAAAACATCCACAACGAACTGGTCATCGAACTTTCCTTCTCGTACTTCGGAAGCTGCTGATATTATTGCTTTAGCTATCTCCGGCTCAAGTTTACCGGCTTCAAGATTGGCACTTGCTGAAGCCAGTTTGATGGCTGCCTGTGCCCTGATAAAAGAAGGCGGAAGCCTCTGTCTGCTTACTCTGAAATTGTTAATTGCCCGTACGGTCTGAGGTCCATAATATGCGTCCTCAGGGACCTCAATTTCCCCAAAAGTGTCTTTTTCTAATCGGATATGACCCCCTCCCACAACGGTCTTAAAACTCCTCTTTAGACGTGTTCTATTTCGGTATGATCCGATATCTCCGAATTTGTCGTACAAAGGTCGTTTATACTAAGTTTATGAACATCATCATTTCCTGTCAGTCTTGCGAATGCTTCAAGTTCCTTTGTAGAGACCTTCAGGAAATTTTCCAGTTTTTTCGCAGAAATATCAATCTTCAGCCTTGAACGAAGTTCCGGGTCCTGCGTTGTTACTCCCACCGGACATTTTCCCGTATCACACAACCGATATTGCTGGCATGCACATGCCATAAGTGCGGCTGTGCCAATTGCTATAGCATCTGCTCCCAATGCAAGGGCCTTTGCATAATCGGGTGAGGTCCTCAAACCGCCGGTTATGATCAATGAGATATCCTCTATGCCTTTCTCATCCAGATATCTTCTTGCACGCCAGAGTGCGAAAATAGTGGGAATGGATGTGGAGTTCTTAACAAACTTCGATGCTGCTGCAGTAGCTCCCGGCCTGCCGTCAATAGTGATGAAATCGGGCTTTGCATAAGTAGCAACTTCAAGGTCAGCTTCAATGTTCCCGGCTGCGATCTTAATTCCGATCGGTTTGCCGCCGGAAGTTTCCCTGAGCCATTCCACTTTCTTCTTTAGATCATCCTTGTTCCTGATATCATCAAAGTTAGCGGGGCTTACAATGTCAGTACCTTCGGGAAAGCCTCTGATGTCTGCCAGTTCGGAAGTTACTTTTTCAGCAGGCAGATGCCCTCCCATTCCAGGTTTGGCAGATTGTCCTATCTTTATTTCGATAGCATCTACTTTCTTAAGGTTTTCTTCCGTCACACTGTATCTGTTCGGAACGTACTCGAAAATATACTTGTAGGCATTTTCCATACTCTCTTTCAGGATCCCGCCTTCTCCTGAGCACATTGCTGTCTTTACAGCCGCGCTTCCCTTTGAAAGTGCCTGTTTCACTTCTTTTGAGAGAGCACCGTAGGACATATGTGTGATGAACACAGGTGTTTCAATGACAAGAGGATATTTCGCATTTGGTCCGATAGTGGTAGTGGTGTTTACTGGCACATCTTCGTTCAGAGGCATTTTGGCAAGTTGTGCACCTTTTATGAGTATATCATTCCAGGCGATCACATTCTGCTTTGTTCTCATCGGTTCAATGATCGATTCGCCGGTAATTGATATCTTGTGGATATCCTCCATGAATGTCTCGAACTCATCCTTTGTTCGCCTCCATTCTCCAAGATAGCTTTTAACATCCACCTCCTCAAGGGCAGAAACAGTTACTTTACTCTTGGTGCCACATTTTGGACATGTGACGATCTCTTTGGATGTTACATGTTCAACTTCTTTCTTTTCGGTTGGCATTTGGTGGTTCTTATCAGCACCACAAATCGGACATCTCCAGTCATCAGGAAAATCTTCCGGTTTGGTTCCCGGTCTCACTTCTGTGTCCGAGTCCCCTCTTGTATCATCGTACTCAAAGACATTACAGACATTGCAGCGGTATTCCGTCATTTTTACGGCACCTTCTTTCAATTATCTTAAAGCTATCAGACCGGCATTTGGTGGCTCTTGTCTGCACCACATATAGGGCATTTCCAGTCATCAGGAAAGTCTTCTGGTCTTGTCCCTGGATCAATTCCAAGTTCAGCATTTCCTTCAGCATCATCATATTCAAAAACATTACAGACATTACATCGATATTCCGTCATTTGATTCCCCACCCCTTAAAGTTGATTTAAATGAAAAGTGTTATCTGTGCATCTCTTGCTTCGTTTATATAAGTGCCAACTGCACCATATTCATCGATCCATTCGCTGCGAAGCTCATCAGCCTTAACTCCCATGATCTCCATGGTCATCTCACAGGCCAGGATCTTTCCCCCAAGTTCCTTGTAGTCGTTCATGAGCCTTTCAAGAGATGCAACATTGGCTTGTTTCATCCGTCTCTTAATCATCCATTTTCCAAGTCCCAGCATGTTCATCTTGGACAATGGACCTTTTTCAAGACCGCCCTTCTTCAATCTTTGAAGTCCCCAGAAAGTAAAATACATGGAAACATCCATTCCCATGGCCAGTGCACCATTTCCCAGAATAAGGGCACTGTAAAGTTTATCCATATCCCCGCTATGGACTATTATGACAGTTTTATCGGTCGAACGTACTCCCCCTTCATTTTCGTATCTTTATCTTCCACTCTTTATCGTCTTCTTTTATATCGATGATCTCCAGCCCAAGTGCCTTACAAGCCATCGGAATTTCCTTCTTTGAAGCCGGATGTGTTCCAATAATAGTTACTTTATCACCTGATTCTGCTTTTCTCAATGCCTTTCGGCATTCTACAAGAGGTACGGGGCAGGTTTCCCCCCGGGTGTCGATCTCAATTTCAGCCATAATATTCTCCCATGATCTCTGTAAGTCACAAAACGATACTACGCCACACTATAATCCCAAAGAAAATATCTTCATCATACTATTAAAGGATTATTATCTCGGTAAAAAAAGTGTAATTGCCAGTTTGACAGCAATCATTTTCTGCTTTTTCACATGTATTCGCTTTGTATCTTTATGATCTCATTACTGTCCTTGGCTTTTGAATAATCTTCAAGTGGCTCTTTGTTCATATCAAGGAACACATGTCCCCAGTTGAACTTTGAAAGTATCCTTTCAGCCTGTTTCTTGTTGCCCAGGATGTATAGTGCTGCTGCGAATGCTTCCACTGATGTGAGCTTGAAAGGTCTTCCGAAATTGACTGGATTGGTTGCTACAAGGTAGGGAAGAGCACGATGTTGTAGATGTAATCTCATGAGGTGCGGAAATACTTCTTCTACTGTCTCCCAGGAGCAATCAAGTACGGTGATGTTCTGTTCGTTCTTGTCCGCAGGGGACAATGCCTGCTTTGCCATGGGATCCAGTAATATGGAGCCACGGGGAATCTTCTGTACTTTATCAAAGATACGGGCAAGGTCAAAACGCGCCATTTTTTTCCCGGTACATTTTTTCGGGTCACACTGTTTAGCATGGAAAATGTGAAGGTGATAATCTTTATCTATCTGCTTCTTCATGGATCATAGATTAGTTTTTTAAGCTTATATTCTTTGGGCAGCTTCCATGTCGGCTTAGTTCCTTTGGAATTGGCACAATGTGAATTCAGTTTGCGTATATGTATCGATTGTATATACAATAGCAAACTCAGGCATGATCTATATTATTTCACATAACAATGCCTTATGAAGTGTATTTCAACGCTGATCACTGTGTGTGAATATTTTTATGAAATGTATTCCTACACTTAAAATGGGGTGTTATGTTCAAACCAATGCAATCAGATCCAAAAATGAGGGGGATCCCGACACTGAGCAGAGCCCAGTGCCGGGTTCAAAGTGGTGGTGGTAGTACATTCGTTTTTTCCTAAAAAGTGTATCCAAATAGGGTTTGGCTATAAGTATAATACTTCTTAGTACTCTCGAGCTATGAACTCATTGTATATATATGTTAACGCTATGAATATTTCAAATTGTACAAAACGGGCATGTCTACAGTTCGGTCTAGTTGTATTTCCCTTTTTTTAGAATAGGCTACAATGTAAATATGATGTCAATATAGATAGCTACATTTCCATTTATACTAAATAACAGGACAAGGTGTCTAGATGAACATTATTAAAGGAGCTATCATAGGATCGATCTGTACGTTAGTTCTTTACATGGTACCGGTCTTAAACGCACTCTCACCGTTCTTTGGGTGTGCTATCGGTGGATATGTGGCAAAAGAAGGTGGTATTGGCGGCGTCAAGGTTGGTCTGCTGATGACATTGTTGTTTGCTGTACCTGGATTCCTTATCTCAGGAGTTTTTGTTGCACTAATGTCCGAAATACCAGTGATCGGTGCAATTTTGGCAGGTTCAGGTATCGTTATTACAATTGCTATTATGATCTATACTGCGATCTTCGGTATCATTGGCGGTGTTGTTGGTGGTGCCGTGGCTGATGATCGATAACCTTACTCTTATCATCTAAGGAGTATTTTGATGGTTCGCAACGATCTGGTCATGGAGATCCCCTGGGATGTTGAAGCTACACTTCTGTCAAGACCTAACAGGTTTCTTGGCATTGTAGAGCTGGACCCATCCACTTTTCCATCATCCAATTTCACTTCTTCTTCTGGGTTCATTCAGGAGAAAGTTCACATTCATGATCCCGGCAGGCTTGAAGACCTCCTTTTTCCCGGGAACAGGCTGCTTTTAAGAAAAGCTACCAATCCCAAGCGTAAAACAGGATGGGATGTAATTGCTGCAAAGGCTGATGACGGTTGGATATTGATAAATTCGGCATTCCATCGCAAAATAGCTGAATGGGCAATAGCAAATAAGGTATGCTCCTGTTTTGAAAATGTGCTTGAGGTCATACCCGAACAGAAATTCGGGGATAGCCGTCTGGATTTTTTGCTGAAGAAAAGTGATACTGAATTATGGGTCGAAGTAAAAGGGTGCACACTTATCGATGGTAGTACTGCCACTTTTCCTGATGCTCCAACTACAAGGGGGAAAAGGCATGTTGGGGAGTTGAAAAAAGCATTGGAAAGTGGATCTGAGGCACTTATAATGTTTATCGTTCTCCGAAAAAATGCTTCCTGTTTTAAAGCGAACGCGAGTATTGATCCTGATTTTGCAGAAACTTTCAAGGATGCTGTCAATGCCGGGGTGCAAGTATGTCCTTTAGTGTTCAGCTATGAGGGAAGGGAATTATTCTATATGGGAAAGGTTCCTTTATGCACTGAAGAATACAATTCCATTTAATAATTGATGTGTTTACAGATATAATTCCGGTTAATAATGTTACTTTAGGAGTGTTAAAAATGAATGTCAAGGAAACGGTCAGGATGCATTCCAGGCCAACAGGGGAAGAAGGCAAGGAGATAGGTCTGGAAATGAACGAGCATCATTTTAAGCTGTGGGGATGGGGACTTAACCATGTTAGTGTTGAACCTGACTCCAGCATACTTGATGTTGGATGTGGCGGCGGTCGTACTGTCAGCATCCTTGCAGAACTTGCAGAAAAGGGCAAGATATATGGTATCGATCACTCACAGGATATGGTGGATCTTGCTACTGAATACAACAGCAAGGAAGTAGACCTTGGACGTGTGACCATCATGGAGTCCTCGGTCTCAGAACTACCGTTCCCGTATGATAAATTCGATCTTGTGACCGCATTTGAGACCTGTTATTTCTGGCCGGACCTTGAGGAAGGTCTAAGGGAGATCAAGCGCGTTCTCAAAAAAGGCGGTACGCTTCTGATCGTCAATGAAATGTACGACCATGAACTTTTTACTGAGCGTAATTCTCCTTATAATACTGCAAAGGGAATGAACATCTACTCTGCTGAAGAATACAGGAAAGCACTCACTAGTGCAGGGTTTTTAGCTATTGAGATCGATGAGGTCCCTGAGGACAATTGGATAACCGTTGTAGCAAAGAAATAAGATATCCATGCAGCTCACAAGGCATGTTCATGCAATAAAGATACCTTTTACCCTGATGGGTAATTCTGGTGAGCGGATCGAACGTTATGTTCATTCATATCTTATCTATAGTCGTGATGTTTGCCTTGTAGATTGCGGGGTCGCTGGGTCGGAGAAGATCATCTTCGATCATATTAAGGCGACAGGAAGGGATCCAAATGAGATCTCACTTATCGTCCAGACGCATTCCCATGCGGACCACACAGGTTCCACTCCTGCAATAAAAGAGCTTACAGGTTGCAAAGTAGCAGCTCACAGGGAGGCCGTTGAGTGGATCGAGCATCCGGACATTCAGGCAAAGCTACGTCCAGTTCCGGGTTTTGAGAATATTACCGGTGGTTCGGTCAAGGTCGATGACATTCTCGAAGATGGTGATCTCATCGAGCTTGATGATGTTCTCTCCCTGAAGGTCATGCACACTCCGGGACACTCTAGAGGTTCCATCTCTTTGATGCTACTCCCTGACAACGTATTGTTCACGGGAGATGCTCTTCCTCTTGTTGGCGATATTCCTATATATGAGGATGTTGAACAAGTTCTTTCATCTCTCAGAAGGATAAAGGATGTCGACAACATCGAGACCCTTCTATCATCATGGGACGATCCTGTAAAGGGTGAGGATGCCTACAGTTATATCGATGGCTGCATCGAACATATCCATTGTATCCATGAAGCTGTTGTTGAATTCTCTTCAGTTTCATGGGAAAAGGTAATGGATGAGATCGGTTTGGAAGGTGTGGCCATAAATCCTCTTGTTTTGAGGTCGCTTGAAGCTCATTTGAATACGGATATCGAGCTTTTATGATCTCGTTTCCTTCTTTTTCCTCAAAACCATCCAGACCATTATTCCTGAGAGCACTATCATCAAACTGCTGATCTGGAATGGCGTTTCAAAGCTGACATATCCTCCGAAAATTCCGCCGATGAGGGGACCTACTGCAACTCCTGCTGCCTGTGCACTTGTGATGGTGCTTATCCGGCTGCTGATGTTGTACTCTCCTACAATATCGACCGCAAGGGCAAGTAGCGGGGTTTCAACTGCTGCCATGGCTATTCCCTGAAGTAGCCTTAAGAATATGAGTGAATTAATGTCTGGTGCATAACCAAGGGCAAAAACTATCAGAGCATTGAAGAATATTCCGCAAAGGATCGGTAGTTTTCTTCCAAAGCGGTCTGAGAACATCCCGATAGGCACTTGAAATATTATTCTCGAGATCACGTATGCAGACAGGGCAACACCAAGCAGGAGTTCGCTTGCACCCAGTCTTGTCTGGTATGCAGGAAGGAGTGAGAGGATCAGCATTATTCCCACAAGCATCATGAACATTGCAACAGCAAGCACTCTGATGATGAACGGATCATCAACATGTGACACTTCAACAGTGGCTACTTCATGTGATCTTGTTTCTTTCACGAAGACAGCGATCATGAATGCACTTATCATCACAAGGGCTGCACTTACATAGAACCCTGCAACAAATCCATAGTATGTCACCACCGCACCGCCTACAAGCGTACCAATTCCAAAGGAAGCTCCGCGCAGGGTGGAATATATGCCGATGGCCTGACCTCTTACTGTGGATGTTGAAAGATGAGTGATCATTGTAACGATGGCAGGAATTGTTGCACCTATTGCAATTCCCTGAACCGTCCTTAAGACAAGTATAGATTCAAAAGACTCTGATACAGAATAAAGATAGCATATAATTGAAAAAACAGCATATCCGAGGAGCAGAAAACCTTTCCTTTTATTGAGTTGTTCGCTCAATCTTCCCATGTATGGTTGGGAAATGGAATTAGCCAGCCCGAAAACAGTTGTTGCAAGACCTGCTTTGAGTACTATAGGCATGTCCTGAAGGATGAGGGAATCTATGTTCGCAACATACAATGGAATTATGAATACCATCATTCCGGTTGCAAGGTCCTTGAATATTTTGGACAATGAAAGAATGTACAGCTGATGGTCAACAAGACGGCTGATTCCAGGCATGTATATATTTATTTGTAATGGATGTGATATAAATTATTCATTACTGTCCATTATCCTGTCTTACTATCCCTTCTACCGGAATAGTGAACGTGAATATACTTCCCTTACCCTTTTCACTATCCACCCATATATTCCCTCCGTGCATTTCAACAAAGCTCTTGACAAGGGCAAGTCCGAGACCGGTGCCCTGATAGTTCCTTGAAGCAGCGGAGTCTATTTGTTGGAATGGCTGGAAGAGCTTTTCGATGTCTTTCTTGTCTATTCCTATTCCGCTATCTTTTATGCGTATCTGTACAAGTTCGTCATCATAGAGAGCTTTTATGGAGATTGCACCTTTCTCATCAGTGAATTTAATAGCGTTACTTAATAGGTTGTAAAGTATCTGTTTAATTTTCTGTTTGTCAGCAGTTATCAATGAGAGTCTTTCATCGAGATCTGTAGCTATTTCAATGCTCTTTTCTACTGCAAGTGGGTTCAATAGTGTCACAACATTTGTGATGATATCACTTATGGGGAACGTTTCATAGTAAAGTTCCATCTTTCCAGACTCTACTTTTGAGAGGTCGAGAATATCATTGATGAGACTTAACAGGTGTTTGCCTCCGGTCAGGATGTTATTGGCATACTTCTCCTGTTTGTCATTGATGTCCCCAATGGTCCTTTCCATAAGGAGTCCTGAAAAACCGATTATAGAGTTCAAAGGTGTTCTTAGTTCATGGCTCATGTTTGCGAGGAATTCGCTCTTTGTCTGGTTCGCGGCCTCAGCAGCCAGTTTAGCTTGAATTACTATATCCTCTGCTTTTTTTCTTTCAGTGATGTCAACAATTATTCCATGGAGGTGCTTGATCTCGCCGTTTTGATCACTATGGGACAGGGTCTGTTCTTCCACCCAGTGAAGATACCCTGATCCCGATATTATCCTGTATTGGCTGATGAAATTTGGAACATTCCTTTTCAGACTTTCTTCGAGTCTGTCTTCTACACGACTTATATCATCAGGATGGATTATGTCTGCATAGTTAATCGTATTTGAGATAAAATCATTGGCACTGTAGCCAAATTGAGTGACATTTTCAGAAACGAGCTCTACGGGCCAACCCTTTTCATTTTTCCACTTGAACACGGTTGCCGGGCTATGGTCAATGATATTGTTCATCTCTTCATTAAGTTCTTGTGAACTCTGGAGGGTACTAAGAAGCTCGTTCAGGCCAATGGGGATCTTTTCGAGATCTGCACCTATATTTGTATTTGCCCGGGCCTTGAGGTCCCCGTTCAAAGCAGAATCTGCAATTTGCTTGAAGTCGTCTACAATGTCTTCGATTCTTTTGCTTATTGTATTTGCTGTTAAGGACGCAACGACTCCCATAAAGATTATTGCGATCGCTGAGAAGGATGCCAGTTCATTCCTTAAAGAAACTACTCCTGCAAGCATTTCTTTTTTTGGGACTACAAGCACGAACGAATAGTTTCCTTCTTTTAATGGTTCATAAAATGCGATGACCTCTTTTCCTGTGGTGGGATCAATTGTTTCGATCTGCCCACTTTTCCCTTCTTCGATATCTTGTGACATTTCATGGATATGGTTATTGAATTCGCATAGGGATTTGTTACCTATCCAGTCTTTATTGGTAGGGCGTGACAAGATCATCCCTTTGTTGCTGCTAAGGAATGCATAACCCGACTCAAATATCGTGATGTTGTTGATCATACTGTCAAGATCGTTCAGTGATACGTCGACACCGCCGACCCCTATGAACTCACCATCAGAGAATATGGGCGTTGAATAGCTGATGACAATTTTATCATTGTACCAGTAAGGTTCAGTGATGATATCGGTCTTTAATAATTTAGGTGATGAGTAATAAGCCAGATCTTCGTAGTTCTTTAAAGGCTCTAATTCTATGGTACCGGTCAATTTGTTCCAGTATGGGATGAACCTGCCTGTGGTATCATGACCTACTGCGTTGATATATTGCTTGTCTTTTCCATCGAATGCATCGGGTTCAAATGCGACATACACTCCAATGAGTTCAGGGTTTTGGATGAGTATTTCCCGAAGGACCTGATTTGCTTCATCTCTGTCTCGCGTTGCATCGTTTGTCATTGAGTACGCGATCGTTCTTCCGATGGTATGGCTTCTCACCATATCACCGTTGAACTGATTTGCATATTTACCGGCAGTCTCTTTAGCTTGTTGATAGGCAAGTTCTTCGTGCTGGGTCGTTGAAGTTGATATGATCAGAAAACTTGATGCTATGAGCACAAGAAATGTTCCAATAACGATGTAAATGGTTAGTCTTTTTCTGATCGAAATATTATCAAGATAATTCAAATTAACTCCATGTCATAAATTTGATCGGGGTATATTTTGCACACGTAAATATATATTTTATTTAATTATACCTCTTATCATAACTAAATTTATTTAATACTTGTGCAAGTATTTTAAGGCACATTCAAAGATTTCCACGCAATCTTTCGGCTTCCAGTATTCTTTCAATAGAAAGCTGGAGGGCTGCTCTTCTCATACTGCATTTTTCTTCACAATAAATTGGATATACTGTTTCAAAAGCTGTCATCATCTTTTTTCTTAGCTTTTCGAGGATCTTCTCTTCTTCCCAGTAATCCTGATTGAGGTTCTGTATCCATTCAAAATAACTAACAACAACGCCGCCGGCATTTGCCAGTATATCCGGTATCACCAGTACAGAGCGTCCAAGCAGGATCTGACTTGCTTCGCTAGATGTAGGTGCATTTGCAAGTTCAAGGATTATTTGTGCTTTTACATTATTTGCATTTTCAAGATCGATCTGATCTGAAAGCGCTGCTGGGATAAGCACTGTACAATCCGAGGTGATCAATTCCTTATTGGTTATCTCTTTTGCATCAGGAAAATCCATCAAATGACCTGTTCTGGATTTGTGTTCGATAACAGCTGGGATGTCAAGTCCTTTTTCATTTAATATCCCGCTAGTTGAATCACTGACCGCACATACTTTGTATCCTTTTTCATGAAGAATGCGGGCTGCGTTCTTGCCTACATTTCCAAATCCCTGTACTGCGATCTTGATGTCCGATCCTGTAATGCCCAGTTCGTTAAGGGCTGCTTCGAGGATATAGACGCCCCCAAGGGCTGTTGAATACTTCCTCACTTTGCTGCCGCCGAGGGCTAATGGTTTTCCTGTTACGATGGATGGGACATGTTCTCCCTTTATCCTTTCGAATTCGTCCATTATCCACACCATTACCTGTTCATCGGTATAGACGTCTGGTGCGGGTATGTCCTTAAATGGACCAATATAGTCGGACATTTCACGGATATAGGCGCGTGTGACCCGTTCGAGCTCTCCCCTGCTAAGCTCCTTTGTGTTCACGACTATCCCTCCTTTTGCACCTCCGAAAGGGATCTCCACTAAAGCACATTTGATCGCCATGAGGAATGCAAGGTTCTGAAGATATTCGACGGTAAGTTCAGGATGATATCGTATCCCTCCTTTGGTGGGACCCCGGGCATCGTTGTACTGAACTCGGTGACCGATGAACATCTTTGTTTTTCCGGAATCCATACGTACCGGGAAATGAACTGAGAATGAGCGTCTGGGTGTGTCCAGAATGTCTATCTCTTCCATTTTCATATCTAAACGTTCATGGATACTATCCATTTCCATCTGGCATAGTTTGCAAGTTGATGCACTATCCGAATGAATACGTTCTAATTTATTATTTGGCAAGTTCATCCCTCCATTCTGTATTGATAATTTGTATATGATAGTTAATATTCGTTTTCTAAAATTGCTTCTTGTGAAATTTGCAGAAAGGTAAGGGTCCTTAAAGAAAGAATATGGCACTAATTTTTAGCAACACGTGACCTTTTTGCTAAAGTATCAATTTATTTGGTGGGGGTGATGCTTGCACTTTTCTTCGGAATCTTTGGTGCAGTAGCTTATTTTTTCATTGGCAGGAAATAAGTTCCCTGCCGTTTCTTATTTATTTTTAATATTGCTACGTTGGACCAAAATTCAACAAAAACCGTTCACTGTTTTCTTAATCTGGGTGCAAGCTCCCTTGGGATCCTTTTGTATCCCATAAGGTAGATGCCAAGTATCATCAGGATGAACGACTGGAAATATGTTATGTTGCTGTTCGAAATGTAGGGTATGCCAATTCCAAATAGATTGTTCAAAGCAGAAAGTAAGAATACGAATCCAATTATTTCGCTTATGATGTTTTGATTCTTGTCGATTATCCCCATAGTTGATCTCCATTACTGTTGACGGAATTTGCTGTTAAATGTTGGTCTTTTGGGTTAATAAAGGTTCGGCTTTGTATATGTCATTAAAATGACTACTCAGGGGGTCAATGTTTACGATATATGCTAACTCTTAAATAAGCAGAGACTCAATATTTCTATTAAGTTATTTTTGTGGACAACCCTCGTTTATATTTCACTAATGTTATATTAATCATAGAAAACATTGAGCTATTTATGGTCCTTTAGAGGTGACTATTTGAAAACTATAGAGAATCCGGAAAATGATGATCCTGCTGTTGTAAGGGCGAATGATGTTTGTCGTTCTTATCAGGTAGGTGATATGATGGTTCCAGTTCTTAAAAATGTGAACCTGCTTGTTAAAAAAGGAGAATTTGTAGCTATAATGGGTCCTTCGGGTTCAGGTAAAAGTACACTTATGAACCTTATAGGCTGTCTGGACCGGCCTACATGTGGTAGTGTCATTCTAATGGGCAAAGATGTGAGCACTATTTCTGATGATGAACTGGCAAGACTTCGGGGGCTGGAAATTGGTTTTGTGTTCCAGAGCTTCAATCTTGTTCCGAGGCTGACAGCTCTTGAGAATGTAGAACTTCCTACCTATGCCAATAGCAGGCCAGGTGTTGATAATAGAAAACATGCAAAGGAGCTTCTGGAATTGGTGGGGTTGGAAGATCGAATGAATTACCGTCCAACTGAACTTTCAGGCGGGCAATCCCAGAGGGTGGCTGTTGCACGTTCTCTGATCAATGACCCTTCCCTTATCCTGGCTGATGAGCCTACCGGAAACCTTGATTCCAAAACCGGTAAGGAGATAATGGACCTGTTCACTGATCTCAACAAAAAGGGACGTACTGTCATAATGATCACGCATGATCCAAATCTTGCAAAAATATATGCTGACCGGGTGATAAACCTGAAAGATGGATCTGTCGAAGACCGTACTGATGTCATTAATTGATAGAAGGGTGGAGTATATTGTGAAAAACTATAAAAGACCAATCGGAATTCTGGTATTGTTAATGGTATTGTTTGTTGCTTTAGCTCCCATACTTGCTGGTGCAGAATCTTCCAGCAGTACATTAAGGGCGGACCTCTTGAGGTACGATCCCTATCCTGCAGAAATAGGTGCTTACGTGGATGTATGGATTAAAATTGAGAACTTTGCAGCCGGTACTGCTGAAGATGTCACAATTAAGATCGAGCCTGATTATCCTTTATCACTGGATTCAGAAAACAATGCCATGGAGAATTTCGGCATATTACCTCCTGACAGGGCTGCTATCCATGAGTATCGTCTTTATGTGGATGATGGTGCAAAGGCAGGTACAGGCAGTTTTGACATACTGTATCGTGCGAGTGATGACTCCTCCTGGCAAAAAAGTACTTTTGATATCAAAGTAGGCTCCACCACTTTTGATAGCAAAGGTACCGTGGGACTCTCAAATATAATCGCTTCTCCTGAGGTCTTTATGCCAGGTGATGTGGGTAGTGTGAGCTTTACCCTGACAAATACTGCCCAACAGAGTACGATCCTTATTGATGATGTGAACTATGATACTTTTGCAAGGGTACAATCCGCAACACTCATAGGTACTGATACGATCACCGTGACCAGTCAGCCTTATGAAGGTAAGGGTGTCCTCGGACAGGGAGATTTCGTGCAGGTCACTTATAATCTCAAGGTAAGTGATTCGATAGAAGATGGTACTTATTTCCTTGATCTTGTCATGATAGGTAACTCCCACTCTTTTAATAATAACTGGATGGTACCTGTCGTTGTGGAATCCTCATCGGTGAGGGTAATTCCTTCCATGCCTCTTGTTCTGGAGAATGGTCAGGCGAACCTGGAGTTCGATGTTGCGAACATCCATCCGAATGCACTATCTTCTGTGCTTGTAGAACTTGAAGCAGATGGTGTTGAGTTCCTTCCGCAGGAATATTTCGTTGGCTCCATGGACTCGGATGAACTGTTCACCATTGAGGTCGAAGCACAGGCAGAAGATCCTGATAAGACCGGTACGGTGAATCTTACTATCAATACGAACTACAGGAATGGGTTGAATGAACACGATGAAGTTGTTGGAACACGTGTCCTTACATTGAAACATGTGGGGGAGGACAACGATCACACTACACTGGTGGTCCTGTTAATTGGAGGTGTCATTGTAGTTGTTGCTTATTACTTGTACCGAAAGAAAGGTCTAAGGATATCCATGGAAAGCTGAGATCATGGTAAAACTCTCACACGCTGTGAAGATCGCACTTGGAAGCATACGTAGTGCTAAAATACGCTCTGCCTTGACCACACTTGGTATTATCATAGGTGTGGCTGCTGTCATTGTGAACATTTCATTGGGCGTGGGGTTTAGCCAGAGCTTTGAAGATAACATTGGAGCTGTAGGCTCTAATTTCATTGTTGTTTTTACGCAAAAGAACAATGTCTTCCATGATAACCAGCTTGAAGTTGTAAGGAACACACAGGGTGTTGAGGCGGTATCGCCTGTCAATGGACAAATAGGTACTGTCACGTATCAATCTTCGAGTCGAAGTGCCACAATAAATGGTGTCCGTTCCGAATATGGGGAAGTTGGGAATATTGTCATGGAAAAAGGTCAGTTCCTCACTGATCAGGACCAATTCGTTGCTGTGATAGGTTCGGATATAGCATATGATAAATTTGAAAGGAACCTTTCTGTAAAGAACTCCATCAATATTTCCATTAATAATATCGATGGTACTGTAAGCACCCACAAGTTCACGGTGAAGGGTATAGTTCTGGATCCAGATGCTACTTATGTTGCCCCTGAGCTCGATCCAAGGTTCAGGGTATTTATTCCCCTGGATGTGATGCAGGAGATGCAGGGTGTAAATGATATTGGTTTTTTTTTCATAAAAGCTGAGAGCCTTGAAGTCCTTGAAACCGTTACTGATGAGATCGACGAGAACCTTGCAAGATCTGTTGGTGTCCCCAGCCGTGATCTCGATAATGAGGACGCAAAACCTTATGTGATCTTCAGCCAGCAGGATATTCTTGAACAGCTCAACCAGATCTCCACTGCACTCACCTCGATATTGACAGTTATTGCACTGATAGCCCTTCTTGTTGGTTCCATTGGTATAACTAACATCATGCTCGTGACGGTCACTGAAAGGACAAAAGAGATAGGCATCCTTAAGTCTCTGGGATTCACTTACAGGGATATTCTTACACTTTTTGTTGTAGAGGCAGCCATCATTGGTTTTTTAGGTGGCATCTTTGGTGTTATCCTGGGAGTTATAGCTTCTTACTTCGTAAATCAGTACATAGATGTGCCGTTCGTTTTCCCGATATCTCTTATCTTCCTGGGATTTGGGATCGCACTTTTTGTTGGTGTGGTAGCAGGCGTTTATCCTGCCAATAAAGCGGCTAAAATGGACCCGGGGGAATCACTGAGCTATGAATGAAAGGGGTGTTCCGGTATGCTGAAGTTCTCACAGGCTCTGCATTTATCGATCGGTAGTATCAGTAGCTACAAGCTTCGATCTGCATTAACAACTCTTGGTATCATCATAGGGATAGCTGCTGTTGTTGCAAATGTATCTCTTGGTGCAAGTTTTAATCAGTTCTTTGTTGATGAGCTTGGGTCTCAGGGCTCGAACTTCATTGTCATCTATAGTGAGGACATCAATCTACTCTATGACAACCAGCTTGAAGCTATAAGAAACACTCCAAAGGTCGAAGGTGTTTCCCCTATACGGCAGCAATTGGCGGGTGTTACTTATATCAGTACTATCAGACAGATCGATATACAAGGGAGCTCGGCTGATTATGAAAAGATCGGCAATATACAGTTGGAGGTTGGGAATTTCTTTTCGGACCAGGATAAATATGCTGCTGTATTGGGTTCAGATGTTGCATATGAAAAGTTCGACCAGAAGATCTCTTATCGCAATTCTATTGATATCGAGTTCATACGCAGGGATGGTACACCTGTAAAACACAGTTTCAAAGTAATTGGTATCATTGATAGTCCGGATACTACTTTTATACAGACCGGGGCTGAATCCGATGTAAGGATATTCATTCCGATAGATACGATGAACGAGATGCTGGGAATTGAAGATTATGGTGGATTTTCAATAACAGTTGAAGATGCTGAATCGGTACGTCCTGTTTCTGATGAGATCGATAAGAAGATCGCCAGAAGCCTGGGAGTTTCTGAAAGGGAGCTTGATAATGAGGATGTAAAGCCTTATACCATATTCAATCAGGCTGACATTCTTGATCAGCTTGATGAGCTTTCAGCTGGTCTTACTTCTCTTTTTATCTCAGTTGCACTCATCTCATTGATAGTCGGCTCCATTGGGATCATGAACATTATGCTTGTGACCGTTACCGAAAGGACAAAAGAGATCGGTCTGTTAAGGTCATTGGGTTTTACGAAGTCCAATATCCTTTCCCTTTTTATCACAGAATCAATAATACTTGGGCTTATAGGAGGTATCTTGGGGACGATATTGGGTTTAGTCGGTTCTTATGCTGCAGTGACTATCCTTGGTCTGCCTTACATTTTCCCCATGTACCTTTTCGTTCTGGGCGTTGGCATAGCCGTTGGTGTAGGTTTGATCGCAGGTGTCTATCCTGCAAACAAAGCTTCAAAGCTTGACCCTGTGGATTCTTTAAGAAAAGGCTAATGTAAAGCATATCTTATGGATGGATCATTTTATTCGTAGATGGTTTTTTGTAGCTGGATGCCTAAAATAAATGTGAGGTACAAAAATGGCTAAAACATCACTTTCTGCAGGGGAAAAAGCCCCACAACTCTGCCTTCCAGATCCAGAAGGCAATGAGATCTCTTTAGAGGACCTTAAAGGAAAATGGGTAGCCCTTTATTTCTATCGCTGATATTCAGAGGGAGGTTGATAAGATAAAAGACCCATTGGATGTGATTATCTGACAGGTGAAAAGATGGATATACTTGCCACGATGATAAATGAAAACCACCAGTTTATACTTTATCTTCAGGGAATGATTGAGCAACAGCAGAAGATGATAAATACCCTTAATCAACGACTTGATTTTCTGGAAAAAAGACTGAATAATCTGGAGTTTGGAGGTTCAATTGATACTGAGGATTTCCAGAAGATAGTCAAAAACCAGGATGAATTGCATGAACTTCTGGAGAAACTCAATCCAGAACGTAAACTGTGGCTGAACAAGAATTAAGATGTTTTAGTCTTTTACAAATAAAAGTAATTTGAGATGAATAGTTATGTTCTTTTACTATAAATCCAATCTATAATGGGGGATAATAGTGATTAGAGAAGCAATGCTCTATGACAAGCTTGACAATAATAAGGTTAAGTGCAAAGTATGCAATCACAGATGCACCATAGCACCTGGAAAAAGGGGATTTTGCAGGACTAGGGAGAACCGCGATGGTACGCTTTACACATTGATCTACAACGTGGTCTCGAGTGAAGCTGTCGACCCTATCGAGAAGAAACCCCTGTTTCACTTCTATCCAGGCTCACTTTCATACTCACTGGGGACAATAGGATGCAACTTCAGATGCAAGCACTGCCAGAACTGGATGATATCCCAGATAAGCGTTGATGAAGCCGTAGCTTTTGAAATTCCACCTGAAACTGCAGTGGAACGGGCGCTGGCCACAGGTTCAAGGAGTATTGCATGGACCTACAATGAGCCCACCATCTGGCACGAGTACACCTATGCCAGTGCAAAACTTGCAAAGGAGGCAGGGCTTGCAACCGTATATGTCACGAACGGATATATCACTCCAGAGGCATTGAAACGTATCTCACCCTATCTGGATGCCTTCAGGGTGGATATCAAAGCATTCACAGAGGAGTTCTATCGGGAAGTTACAAGCGCAAAACTTGCACCCGTCCTCGAATCTGCAAAACTTGCAAAGGAGCTTGGAATGCATATAGAGGTGATTAACCTTATCGTCCCGACAAAGAACGATTCTCCGGATGAGATACGTGATCTTTCAAAATGGGTGCATGACAATCTCGGACCGGATACACCTCTTCATTTCACACGTTTCCATCCCGAGTACAAGACACTGGATCTGCCACCAACACCTGTCAAGACCCTTGAGATGGCACATGAGATAGCTACAGAGGAAGGCATGAGGTTCGTGTATATTGGAAACGTGTATGGGCATAAGTATGAGAATACATACTGTCCAAAATGCGGGGAGCTGCTCATAAAGAGAGATGGTTTTGCCATTGTGGATTACAAAATAACTCCCCAAAAGAAATGTTCATATTGCGGAGAGAAGATCCCGATAGTAGGAGAATATACCGAAAGCGAGCAACCATATATTTGATCTCGAGATAAGGGCTGTTACCTACAATGAATTGAAAATAGAAGATGATTCGAACGGCTGGGTTATGCAAGTCGTTGTGGATATTTAGATATTCCAAATATTAAACTCCAACAAACTTGTGCATATTCGGCTATACTTGCATTCATTAAATTTAGGTTCAGGTAGTATTTAATATAAAATTTGGGGAAGGGATAATTAAATGCAAGAAGAAACCGAGATTGGAATTTTAGATATACTCACAAAAATAAATGACAATACTTGGGAAGTACCGAAGAGTTACAAACCATTTATGAGAGTCCCTGGTCGCATTTTTGTATCAGAGACCCTGCTTCACGATCTTGATAAAGGAACTCTCGACCAGGTTGCAAATGTTGCGTCACTACCCGGAATCCAGAAATACTCGATGGCAATGCCTGATGCGCATCTTGGATACGGTTTTCCAATTGGTGGTGTTGCAGCGTTTGATAAGGAAGAAGGTGTGATCAGTCCGGGTGGGGTTGGTTTTGACATCAACTGTGGTGTTCGTCTTATTCGCACAAATCTGCACAAAGAAGATGTGCGCTCACATATGAAAGAACTGGTGGATGAACTTTTTCGTGCAATTCCATCGGGTGTTGGTTCAAAGAGTCGCATCCGTGCATCGGACAGCGAACTGGATGACATATTCCTGCATGGTTCGAAGTGGGCAGTGGAGAACGGTTATGGGGAAAAGACCGACCTTGACCACTGTGAAGGCAGAGGTTGCATCGAGGGCGCAGACCCCTCAAAGGTGAGCGAGAAAGCACGCAGTCGCGGAAAACCGCAGATTGGTACACTTGGAAGCGGCAATCATTTCCTTGAAGTGCAGTATGTTGATAAGATATATGACCAGGAGGCTGCTGATGCTTTTGGACTGGAAGAGGGTCAGGTCGTATTCATGATCCACTGTGGCTCTCGCGGAGCAGGACATCAGATATGTACCGACTACATCAAGACGATATCACGTGCTTCGAAGAAATACGGCATACAGCTTCCAGATAAGCAGCTTGCATGTGCGCCTGCACAATCCCCTGAGGCCCAAGACTACTTCAAAGCAATGGCTTGTGCTGCCAATTATGCATGGGCAAACAGACAGGTCATAACTCACTGGACGCGGGCGGTATTCGAACGTTTCTTTGGCAGGGATATGGACGATCTTGGTATGGATTTGGTGTATGATGTTGCCCACAACGTTGCAAAATTGGAGGAACACATAATCGATGGAATGAAAAAAGAAGTTTATGTGCACAGAAAAGGTGCAACCCGGGCTTTCCCACCTGGTCACCATGATTTGCCAGATGTCTACAAAGCTGTTGGGCAGCCTGTTCTTATCCCTGGCAGCATGGGTACCCCTTCTTATGTTCTACACGGAACAGAAGCGGGGATGGGTGTCGCTTTTGGAAGTGCATGTCACGGAGCAGGACGTGTGATGAGTCGGGCTCATGCAAAGCATGAATTTTTCGGAGAAACAGTGAAGGAAAACCTTGAAGCAAGAGGAATTACAGTTAAAGCTACGCATCCGTCGGTTATCGCTGAAGAGGCACCTGATGCATATAAATCAAGCAGTGAAGTGGTGGATGTGGTGCACAATCTGGAAATCGCCAAAAAAGTTGTAAGGGTCTTGCCAATGGGGGTTGCAAAAGGTTAATCGAAAAGCAACCTCTTCAGCAGATATGATTTTGGGAGTGATAAAAAAGAGTATTGAGGAAACAGGTTTGTTTGAGGGAATGAGTTGTTCGTCTATACATCTTATATACTTGCCTTAATAGGGCTCTGTAGAAATCCTCAACCAAAATCAGTATCAATAACTGGTGTTGTGCATATGTTAGTTTTGAATATTTGCAACTGTAAAGCCGACAACGGGAGTTTCCCGTTACTTGTATGGTCATATCGATAAAATTTAAGTACTTGTTAGACAAAACACAGTCATACCCTTGTATTTTTTGTTGGAAACCTACACAGGGCACTTCTCACTATTAAATTTATAGATGATCAGTTGAATTTAGGGAAGATGATTTCTACAGAGCCGATAATCTCTAAATATAAAAATCAATATTCGAAACATTTTTTACAGAATGAGAATATATTCTATGTCAATGGCAGCTACGAATAAATATCCACCTGCTGATCGCACCTCATTTAAATGTGATTTGATGGGTTTTAGAGAAGCACACAGCCTTGCTAAAACACTTGTTAAAAAAATAAAAGATTCTGGATATTTGCCTGACATCATAATTGCGATAGGCAGAGGTGGGTATGTACCTGCCAGGTTCGTCTGCGATTTTCTGCTTTTTGATGACCTGACAACAATAAAGATCGAGCACTACAAAAGGGCAGCAGACATTCAAGAGACGGCAAAGCTCAAGTTTCCACTCTCTGTTGATATTCATGGTAAAAAGATCCTTGTTGTGGATGATGTTACAGATACGGGTAAAACGCTAAGCCTTGCCGTAGAATACCTGAAATGCCTTAAACCGGCAGAGATTAAAACGGCAGTCCTCCAGCATAAAATATGTTCGGATTTCGTGCCGGACTATTATGCCAAAAAGATAGTTAAATGGCGCTGGATCGTTTACCCATGGGCTGCTTACGAAGATCTCGCAGGATTTACCGAAAAGATAATTGGTAAGAGGACTTTAACCCCTCAGCAAATTTGTAACGAGTTTGATGCCTGCTACAGTATAACTATAAAACAATCGGATTTGATAGAAATACTTGAAGACCTGAATGAGAGGGGAAGTATAGAGTGCATTGATGATAAAGAGAATATACTATGGAGAAAAGCAAACGTTTCGAAGTAAACCGTGGATAAGTACAGCAGTTCACTAATATTTAACCTTCCTTCTAATTTTGTTAAACTTAAGGATAGTTCTATTGATACCGTTGATTTTTGAAAATGCTCTTGTTATCGGTGTCAGCAAAGATAGTCAGGCATCACACAAAAAGTTCATCGATAAGAAGGAACTGGGGATCACTCTTCTTTCAGACGAAGATACTGAGGTTCAGCAAAGCTAGGATGTTTGGTATCTGAAGAAGATGTCAGATGGGGAATATATGGCTACTGTCAGGATGACCTTCTTTATTTTGACTTTAGTTTTTCATAACTTATTTTCCTGCCTCTTCCTGTATTTTCTTTTCAAAGGTAAGCATTCTAAAGGACAGCAGGAATACTGTGTAAATGATCACTGCAGCCACTATGAACGCTCTTCCTCCAAATATTTCATAGAAGAATCCTCCTAAGATCAGTCCTAGAATACTGGCCAGACTTGAAATACTGCTGGCAAAACCCTGTACAGCACCCTGATGATCTTCTCCAGCAAGTTTTGAGATTATGGACAGGATCGAAGGCCACATGATGCCGTTACCAAGTGCAAAGAAGACAGCTGCAAGATATGTAAGGGTAATGTTTCCGGATGCAAGCAGGACAAAATTCGTACCAAGTACAACACTTCCGGCTATGGCAAGGTGAACATCTGCATACTTCTTCACTGCTCGGCTAAGTGTAGGTCCCTGTACTATTATCATCAGGATCCCAAGTACTGAGAAATATATCCCCATTTCAGCAACTGTCCATTGAAGGGATCTTACGGCATGAAGCGGGAATGCTGTATAGAATATATTGAACCCAAAAAAGATCAGAAAATATAACAGCAACATGTAGGGTATGTTCTTTATTCCTATCACTTCTCTGAAACTGATCTTCTTTGTCGTTCGTATTTTGCATTGCCTTGATTCCGGTAGATATAGCAGTATTACAATAGTTCCTACCAGGGATATGAGGGCAGCAGCAAGTACTGGGATCAGTTCTTTATAGATCGTTATGCTAAGCAGGCCTGCAAGTGCCGGTCCTATTATGAATCCAAGGTTTGCGGAAATGGACATTTTTCCAAAGTTCTTGCTACGGTCCTTTTCTTCAGTTATGTCTGCAAGGTAAGCATTTGCTACGGCTATATTTCCTCCCGTAAGCCCATCAAAGCTCCTCGCTATGAAAAGGATGAGGAGGGGTATTGTGATGATAAATGATCCAAGGACTGTGGAATCCACGGTAACCAGAGTTTTCAAAGGAGTGAAAAATGCAAGCAAGAATATTATCCAGGAAAATAATGTTCCTGCCTGAGTTATGAACAATATCTTCTTCCTTCCGTGAATGTCAGACCATCTTCCAAGTATGGGTGCCCCTATTAGCTGGAAAGCCGGATACATAGCACCGATGAAACCATAAACAATGGCGTTCCCCCCAAACTGGTCCACCAGAAAAACAAGGAATGGAATGACTATCCCAAAGCCAAGGGCATCGATGAAGCTGATAAGAAGTAAAGGAAAAAGTCTCAACTTCTTTGGCTCACAGCCATTTTCATCCATCTATATTTAGTATCTGTTTCTATTCACTTATAGGTTCTATGTTTCAGCTCTGCAGGAATCTTCTTTTCTAAATTCAAATGATCATCTGTAAATTTAATAATAATTCTCAAGTGTATGTTTGCACCATAAACACAAAGGAATGATTGGGTTTTGTCTGACAAGTACTTAGCATTTATTGATGTAGCCATGCAAGTAACGGTAAACTCCTGTTTCCCACTTCACAGTTGTAAATACTCAAAACTAACATATGCACAACACCAGTTATTGATACTGATTTTGGTTGAGGATCTCTACAGAACCAATTGGTTTTGTGTTCGATCTTCTTACACTTTATATCCTTAACCGATGCTCTTTAAATATCAGCCATAGACAGGACTCTCTATTTCCCTTGACCTTTTGGTCTTAAGGTCGCCTTTAAGGTCCTCGTAATATTTCATGGTGTCAGAGGTAACTGATGCTCCTGTTTCAGCGATCGCTTTCAGGAAGTGCTTCTGTGAGACCTCGTTTGCCATGAGGTCTTCACGAAGGGCAAAGCGTCCTGCTTTTTTACAAACTGCGGCAACATCAGCTCCTGTATACTTGTCTGTTGAAGTTACCAGTTCATCTATATTGAAATCACTTGCAAGTGCCATCTTTCTGGTATGGACCTCAAAGATCTTACGACGGGTGGGCAGATCCGGCACAGGAACAAGTATCAGTTCATCAAATCTTCCCGGGCGGATCAGTGCCGGATCGATGATATCAGGCCTGTTCGTAGCACCTACGATAACAACACCGTGTAACTCTTCAAGACCGTCAAGTTCTGAGAGCAACTGGTTCACGATACGTTCTGTAACATGTGGTTCTCCCATTGCTCCTCCGCGTATGGGTGCAAGTGCATCAAGCTCATCAAGGAAAACAATGGATGGTGCAACCTGGCGGGCACGGGCAAACATCTCTGAGATGTGCTTTTCAGATTCCCCATACCACTTTGAAAGAAGGTCACTTCCCTTTGCGGTTATGAAATTAGCGTTGGATTCATGGGCGATGGCCTTTGCCAGCATGGTCTTACCGGTTCCCGGTGGTCCATACAGCAAAACCCCCTTTGGAGACTCCACTCCGATACGCTGGAACGATTCCGGATTTTTAAGAGGCCATTCAACAGCTTCCTTGAGCAGTTCCTTGACATCTTCCAATCCCCCTACGTCGTCCCATCCCACATTTGGCGTCTCGATCATGATCTCACGCATGGCGGATGGTTGCACATCCTTCTGTGCTAACTTGAAATCTTCCGATGTCACGCTGAGCTTTTCAAGGATCTCAACCGGGATGTGTTCATCTTCAAGGTTGATCTGGGGAAGGACCTTCCTGAGGGTGCTCATTGCCGCTTCTCGACAAAGTGCTGCAATGTCCGCTCCCACGAACCCATAGGTAGTTTCAGCCAGTGCCTTAAGGTCCACATCATCTGCCAGTGGCATTCCGCGGGTATGTATCTGGAATATTTCCAGTCGGCCATCCTGATCAGGTACATGCAAAACTATCTCACGATCGAACCTTCCGGGACGACGCAGGGCCATGTCCAGGGCTTCCGGACGGTTGGTCGCACCAATGACGATGACATTCTTCCTCTCTTTCAGGCCGTCCATCAATGAAAGAAGCTGTGAGACGACTCTCCTTTCAACCTCTCCGGTAACCTCTGCTCTCTTTGGTGCGATGGAATCGATCTCATCAAGGAAGATGATAGCAGGTGCATTTTGTTCGGCATCATCGAAGATCTCACGTATCTGATGCTCGGATTCACCATAGTATTTTGACATGATCTCTGGACCGTTGATAGATACGAAATAAGCATCAGATTCATTGGCAACTGCCCTTGCCAGCATCGTCTTGCCGGTCCCGGGAGGACCATGCAGCAGTACGCCCCGTGGTGGTTCTATGCCCAACCGGTCAAATAGCTCCGGGTGCTTTAACGGAAGCTCTATAATCTCCCTTACTTTGGAAATTGCTGGTTTGATACCACCAAGGTCCTCATACATTACAGTTGGTATCGACTGCTCCGGCGGGAGCTCTACAGCTTCAGGCAGCAGTTTGAGTTCTGTCAGATCAGTGATCTTTACAATGCCCTTTGGGGATGTTGAGATCACCTGCATCTTGATCTCACCCAGGCCAAATGAGTAATCAAATATGTCACTGAACATATCCTCTAACATCATGCTTCTGGCAGGGCCGCTCTTTGATCTCTTGAAATTTGTTGTAGAGATAAAATCCCCTTTTGATACGGTCCTGTTCCTGAAAACAGATGCAAGTATATCACTTGAAGCTGAGATGTGCATTCCTTTGCTCACAGGTGCAAGAGTGACATTAATTGCTTCCTTCCACTCCGCTTTTCTTACTTCGACATAATCTCCGATACTGACCTTTGCGTTGGCACGCATAAGGCCATCCATTCGGATGACATCAAGCCCGGCATCTACCGGATCAGTATTTATCACCAGTGCTGATGTTTTACGTCCACCCTCTATCTCCACAACCCCATATTCTGCAACATCGATCTTTTCCCTGTGTTTCAGATCGATACGCACAATACCTTTCCCCACATCTTCCTGGGTCGCCTCAGCTACCTTTAATTTGATACTATCCCCATTCGAATTGCTTTTTTCCATACTCAACGGCATCTACCCATCTCCCACAGATGATCCTTATATATAGTTATGATATGTCAACTTCCTGTATTTATCATTGTTTGGAAGCGATATGTTAAAGAAATTTGTTGGTACTGAATTTAACAATCGTACATTAAATGTCAGGTATAAGCAGTTACATTTCACAAGCGTACATAATTTGACATTCTTGAATGAAATGTAAAATTTAAGTGATAATATTTAAAAAAAACCAGACCGGCTTGATTGAGAAGGTGGTCAGGAAGTTGAAGTTAAAAAAACAAGGCACCGGGTTTCCCCGGTAACCCACAGAAAGTACACTTCTGTGTTCTGACGAACACTTAGGGTATCCACTTGGCAATGATCGTGTAATGGCCATTTGTGGATCCGGGAAATGATGCCAATTGTTCCACTTTAACCTGAATGTCGTTACCACTGGCAATGGTATCTACCTTGTATCTACCAGTGCTCGTGTCTATAGGCGTCCCCAGTACCTGCTTTGTTGGCGGATTGGTCCACTCGCGGTACCATGCGTACTCACCGTGATGATACAGGCGATTGGTATTCGAATTTCCATCATGGACAAGCACGAGAAGCTCCAGATATGAGCTGTCATGATTAGACTGAGTGTATAATGTGTGAGTTGCAGTGTCGCCCGGATTAAGCAGGGTACCTGTGAATACTTTCACTGAGCGTCCATCGTCCATGCCATCGATGTTGTCTTGTAATGTATCGTCAGCTGCAATTCTTGCAGCTTCTTCTGCATCGATGTTGTCTTGTAATGTATCATCAGCAGCAATTCTTGCAGCTTCTTCTGCATCGATATTGTCTTGTAATGTATCATCAGCAGCAATTCTTGCAGCTTCTTCTGCATCGATATTGTCTTGTAATGTATCATCAGCAGCAATTCTTGCAGCTTCTTCTGCATCGATATTGTCTTGTAATGTATCATCAGCAGCAATTCTTGCAGCTTCTTCTGCATCGATATTGTCTTGTAATGTATCATCAGCAGCAATTCTTGCAGCTTCTTCTGCATCGATATTGTCTTGTAATGTATCATCAGCAGCAATTCTTGCAGCTTCTTCTGCATCGATATTGTCTTGTAATGTATCATCAGCAGCAATTCTTGCAGCTTCTTCTGCATCGATGTTGTCTTGCAGATCCGATAATCCGCTCGTTAATGCTTCCCATACATCAAGAAATGGTTGTCCTTGCGTTAAATCCTTATTATCATTCGCTGCTGATGCTGGGACCATAATCATTGCAATAGCAAGAATTAAAGACAATATCAATATGAATTTATTTTCCATTATTTTTCCCCCTTTAGATATTTTCAATATTTACATGGATTTTGCCATACATACTGTATAATAAAATATGCATAATATAAAATTTATGCATTTAAAGTAAAAAAATCCATACCAAGTGTGTGTTTTGATTCTATATAAATAAATAGGAATATGTAATCGGTTTGTATATTTGGGCAAGTATACTAAACAACAAAAAATAACCTTCGGGTCTATATACTTTAAACCACAAATTCCATTAAGTCTTAACATTAACATTCCTAATGCGGAAATGTCAGATATAAGGAACGAAAGCAAGGGGCTTATTTTTATGCCCTTGCTCTTTAATTAAGTCATGAAGTCAATAATATAAGACATTTCTCAATTTTGTCAGGCTCAAAACCATGACAAACGTCTCTTATTTTCTTATTTTTCTACCGATGTGAATGGCAATCCCTGATAATATCTCATTGAAGTCAAAGAATCGTGAAAAAGCAGGTGGTAAATTCCCAAAAGCTCTAATAGGGCTTGAATTTGCATGTTCGCATCAGTGCCAGGTGAGATCGATCGGTCTTGACATCTCTCAATAAGTATATATTAAGTTAAACACCTTTTTTTAGTGGGGAAATGTAATTCGGGGTGTTCCAGGGTTTCTGGATCAATAAAATATTGACTCTTGCACTTATGCTGGCATATTGCACCCTGCAGGCAACCCGAATAAGCAACTTTAATAGAATATTGAAACTGCTTCAATACATTTTGTAAATATACTGGGAGTGACAATCAATGGACAAGATGAAGAAAATAGGCATATTGGGAGCAACTGCTTTGATCGGTGCAGGACTGGCAGCACTATCTGAAGAGAGGATCAAGGAGTGTGTCAAGGATAAGATCGAAGCAGGAACAATGAGCAAAGAAGAAGGCAAAATGCTTGTTGAAGACCTCTTGAGTGAAGTAAAAAAGCAGAAGTTCAATATGGAAAAGAACATCGTTGAAAAGGTACACAACACGATCAAGATGGCTGATAAGGAGCTCATAGAACTTTCAGATAAGATCGATGAAATGAAGATCCAGGAACTTGAGGCTGAGCTTGAGAAGATGAAGAGTTTGAGGAAGGCTAACAATTATAGTTAAAACCCCAAATTATTAGACTAATTAGTTATATAGACTGTTCCATGGTTAGACCTGAGGGGATCTTTATTGAACGGCATATGACCGTTGAAGAGTTAGACAAGCAGATAAAATTAGAGAAGAATGCAACACTCCTGAAAAGACTATATTTCAT
>NZ_JAGSOI010000080.1:0-8051 GCF_023684405.1 Methanococcoides seepicolus
TCATCATCCATTTCGTTTTGCAGCAGCTCTTGTTGTAGTTCTTCCCATATGGATGCTGCTTCATCATATTTTTCCAGCGCGTCTTCAAATCGTCCGATCTCATGTAGCACATAACCTTTTCCATAGGTGCTTTCAGCGTTCTTGACCATTTGTTTTAGTTTTCTTTTGTAAGATGCCTGCTGGAACATGTCCTTGATATTATTCATATATTGAAATATCCGGTGTCCAGTGATATACTTTTTGCAATGGCGTTGAGGTAGTAAGTGGTTTGGTTTGGCGTACTCTTCACATTTATCCACATAAGGCTAATTTATTTTAACGTATCAGAAATTTATATAAAATAAACTGTCATTTTGGATGCTCACTCATCAATGTATAAATATGTCTTTTATCTTATTACTTTATGAGCAACATTAATGAACAGTATCATCTAGCAGTAATTATGGAGTTGATCGCATCAGTGCCAAAAAAACGAATGTAGGCGGTGCAAAAGTATCTACTATTGATGCGGCATCCCGGGAAGAGGTTTTTAAATCTGTTATAAATTCCAGCCCTGCGGTTGTCTTTTTATGGAGGGCGGAAGTGGGCTGGCCCGTGGAGTTCGTTTCCGAGAACATCTCACAATTCGGGTATGGTGCAAAAGATCTGATCACCGGAAAGTTTCGTTATGTTGATATTATTCATCCCGATGATGTTGATCATGTAATATCTGAAACGTCTCTTCATATGGATGATAAAGACCGCAATTTCAACCTCCGATATCGTATTCTCACAAAGGCCGGGGATATTCGATGGGTCGATGAAAGGACGTCCGCTCATTTTGATGATTCCGGTTCTATCCAGTTCTATCATGGTATCATTCTGGATATTACTGAGCAAAGGATGGACGATATTGCTTTGCTTGATGGTGCTCTTGGTATGAACAAAGCGCTTCAGACCGTTATCAATTCCAGTCCGGTAGTTGTATTTCTATGGAGGGCAGAAAAGGATTGGCCCGTGGAGTTCGTATCGAAGAACATTGATATGTTCGGTTATTCGGTGGGAGATTTCATCTCGGGAAAATTGGTCTATGGTGATATTGTACATCCTGATGATATTGACCGTGTTCGTGCAGGAGTTTCCAAGTGTACTGAGGGTGGATATTCTGATTTCTTCCAGGAGTATCGTATCCTCACAAAGACTGGAGAAGTGCGCTGGGTCGATGAAAGGACTCAGATACAACACGATCCACTGGGCAATGTGACATATCTCCAGGGTATCATTCTTGATATCACTGGGAGGAAGAAGATCGAGAATGCACTTCATAGTGAAGAAAAACGTATTGAAGCGCTGTTATGTTTGTACCAGATGACGGATGCTTCCATTCAGGACATTATTGATTTTGCCAGGGATGAGGTCGTAAGACTGACTAATAGCAAGATCGGATATCTGGCATTCATGAGCGATGATGAAAGTGTCATCACGACTGATTCATGGTCTGAGGGCGTTACGAATGAATGTTCTCTGAACAAAAAGAAACTTCAGTCACATGTGGTCGATGTTGGGTTATGGGGTGAATCTCTGAAACAGAGGTTGCCGATCATAGTAAATGATGATTCAGAAGAGAATCCTTCTAAAAGGGGATATCCTGAAGGGCATATGAGGATCGATCGGTTTTTGAGCGTTCCTATATTTGAAAGGGACAAGATCGTTGCTCTTGTAGGGCTTGCCAATAAGACTGATAATTATGATCTTTCCGATGTGCGTCAGGTCACACTTCTGATGCAGGGGATGTGGAGTATTCTCCTTCATAGGGGGGTGGATGAAGAACTACGTCGTTCTCTTGACATACAGAAGATCCTGGGGGATGTCATTAAGAATAGTCCTGCGGTTGTCTTCCTTTGGCGCGCTGACCCTGATTGGCCGGTTGAGTTCGTTTCAGAAAATGTGACCCAGTTTGGTTATTCGGTGGATGATTTTATTTCGGGAAGGTTTGTGTATGCTGATATTGTACATCCTTATGATCTTGATAGGGTGCAAAAGGAGCTTTCTAAGAGGATAGATGCAGGTTTTATAGATTTTAATCAGGAATATCGTGTATTGACCAAGTTCGGTGATATACGATGGGTGGATGAAAGAACGTTCATCAAGCACGATGAAGATGGGAATGTCGCTTATATGCAGGGTATCATTGTGGATGTTACTGACCGTAAACATTCTGATGATTTTATGCATATGCAATTTGATCTTGATAGTGTTCTAAGTTCTGCGCATAGTCTTGAGGAAACCTTTGAACAGATGCTTGAATTCAGCTTAAAGGTCGAGCCGGTGGATTCTGGAAGATTGTATCTTTTTGATGAAGCAACTGGGGATCTGAGGCTTGTGGCGCATAAAGGTCTTTCAGAGCGTTTTGTGAAGGACATTTCGGTGTTTGGAAAGAATTCTGTGCAGAACCGTCTTGTGATGACCGGGCAACCGGTTTACAAACATCATTCGGAGCTCAGTGCTATTACTACTGGTGAGAGCTCCCAGTACGAGGGTTTGCATGCTACCGGTATAATCCCTGTGAAACATGATGGGAAGATCATTGCAGCGCTTTGCTTATCCTCGCATTCCGAATATGAGATCCCTGCCGATGCACGCAATTCCCTTGAGACCATTGCTACCCAGATCGGTGTGGTCATTTCAAAGATCCGCTCGGATTCAAATGATTCTAAGAAGTACAAGGACCTTCAGTCCCTTGTTGATATGGTGGATGAGATATTGGTGGTACTGGACATGGATGGATATGTCCTCTATGCAAATAAGATGCTTATGGAAGGTCTGAAACTTTCTGATGGGGATATTTCAGATATGCATTACCTTGAGCTTCATCCTGATGGGGAATGGGACAATGTTGATTCTATGCTTTCGAGTGCCCGGGTTGGGGAAAAATTAGTCTATGAGACTGTCATGGTGGGTGCGGGTGGTTTTCTGGTCGGGGTCGAAACAAAGCTTGTCTGTGGAGAATGGTCGGGACAGCCTTGTATTATGGCTTCATCAAGGCTTATTGACTGATTGGTTTATGGACTGATGGATCGGGCTATATTGTCTGCCCTATTTTTTTATTTTTGGAGTAGATAAATAGTCTTTATATATGATTATGTAGATAATTGCTTTACATATTAGATACGATAATGCATCGATTTTTTGGAGAGTATAAATGAATACAAAATATATAGCCATTTTTTTGGCGGTTATAATGGTCATGTCAATCATGCCTTTTTTCTTCAGTGGAGGCTCGAATGGGGAGACTGCGGATAATTCGGTTGTGGATGCCGCTGGCTTTGAATCTATTCCCGGTGAACATGTGGATCATGAGCTGAATTCCCTTGCTGATGGTCTTGCAGTGACACCTGAAGGGGTGGCATTTGCAGAGTATGTTGACATTGACAGCATAAGGGATACACCACTTTACCTTATGATGGGTAATACGTCACAGTTGGATTCAGTATATGGAGTTCAGGTCACTAAGTTGTACTCTGCAGAATATGCTAACCAGCACAGTTTCAATATGCATGTGATAAACCCTGAGGTCATTGCTTTCCCTTATTATCTTTCAGAGGATGCGTATAATGGATACTATTTCGCTTCACGCGGTAGCGACCTGTATAATGTAATAGGCAATCCTATGCTCTTTGGTCAGCAGGATCGGTTAGAGGATGTTCTGGATGTCATGGAAGGCGATGCTAATGCATCATCAGATTTCAGCAGGTTGATGGAGTTCGTGGAGCCGGGTGCACCTATACAGCAAGTTATGGTCGTGAATGATGGGTTTGCAGATCAGTATTACCTTGATCTGATGTTCCTTGATGATTCACGTTTGTCACGTACTACTGTCTATCTTAATCCGACAGATGGTACTCGCAACAATATAACTGCTTATGCAGCTGAAGGTCCTGATAAGGGTCTGGACTATGATATAGAGTCTCAGGAAGATATTTTGAAGGTGACCGTTACCTTAGATTCTTCAGATTTCTATACTTTCTTGGGTGAGCCTGCTTGGTGAGCTTGTTCTCACCTCGTTTTTCTTTTTTATATTCTGTTCTGCATATGTCTTTGGTGAGCTATCAGGCATTTTGGCGCAAGCTATATATGTGACTGTGGCGATTCATACCAAATACTTTGGTTGATGCAACATATGCTCATTTGTGAGTGAATGTGCATTGCTGATGTTAATTACAATGAATAATGACAGACCGCAGATAAGGGCGGTTTCGAAGGAGATATAAATATGGTTAAATTTGAAGTTCCTGACGAATTAGCAGATAAAGCACTTGAAGCAATCGAACTCGCAAGAGACACCGGTAAGGTAAAGAAAGGTACCAACGAAGCAACAAAAGCTATCGAAAGAGGCATCACAAAGCTTGCGGTAATCGCAGCTGACATTGAGCCATCCGAGATCGTTGCTCATATTCCAGCTCTTTGCGAAGAAAAGAACACACCATACATTTTTGTAAAACAGCAGAAAGAACTTGGTGCAGCATGTGGAATTGGTGTGGGCTGTGCAGCTGTTGTGATCACTGATGCAGGAAAGGGCAGCGAACTTGTAGAAGACGTTGCACAGAAAGTCGCTGCACTCAAATAATCATTGACTGGAGGTATCCCGAATGGCAGATGATGATATGGGTTTTGCAGCTGAGGTTATCGACGTGATCGGTAACACCGGTATGCATGGTGAAGCCAGCCAGATTCAGTGCAGGGTTCTTGAAGGTCGTGACAAGGGTAGGATCATTACAAGAAACTGCGTTGGTCCAGTGAGAATTGCTGATGTTTTCATGCTTATGGAGACATCCAGAGAGGCTAAGAAACTAACTACCAGGTGATGATAATGGAACAGAGAAAATGTTCATTTTGCGGAGAGTTGCTTGAGCCGGGTACGGGTCTCCTTTTTGCAAAGAGGGACGGATCCACATATTATTTCTGTTCTTCCAAATGTAAGGGCAACTTCGATCTTGGAAGACTTCCAAGACGTACTGTCTGGACAGAACAGGGTAGGATCTACCTGAAGAAAGCCTAATGTTGGTGAATCTGATGGAACGAACCTATGTTATGGTCAAACCAGATGGCGTTCAGCGCTGTCTTGTTGGAGAGATCGTCTCAAGAATCGAGAAAAAAGGTCTTAAGATCGCAGCATTAAGGATGAATGTGATGACCGAGGCGGCCGCAAAGGAGCACTACAAAGAGCACTCCGAAAGGCCTTTCTTCGGTCCCCTCGTATCCTTTGTCACTTCAGGCCCATCTGTTTCGATGGTCATTGAAGGCAATAATGCGATCAAGATCATGCGTGCGATCAATGGTGCAACAAATCCTGTCGATGCATTGCCTGGAACTATCCGTGGCGATCTTACAGTTGATATGGGTAGAAATGTTGTCCATGCATCAGATGCTCCGGAATCAGCAGAGCGTGAGATAGCTCTTCACTTTGAAGAGTCTGAGATCTCCGGCTATCCACGAGCAGATGATGAATGGTTGTATGAGTGATTCGAAAGGATCAGACATCTGAAGATCGAATAACATTCAGGGACAAGAGGCCGATAATTCGGTCCTCTTTCATTGTTAGTATGTTATGTACTAACGCTCCTGAATGTTTTTTTTAATATTAATGAATTCAACAGGATTTCAGAGAGAGTTGTGTCATGGTTGTAAAAGATAACTTACGAACTCCTATCGTTTGTGTTATGGGGCATGTGGATCACGGCAAGACCTCACTGCTTGACATGATACGTGGAAGTGCAGTTGTATCCGGAGAAGCTGGAGCTATCACCCAGCACATTGGTGCAACCGAAGTTCCTATAAGTGCTATTGTGGAAAAATGTGGGAATCCAGGCCTACTTGACAAGTTCATGGTTCCTGGACTTCTTTTCATTGATACGCCTGGACATCATGCGTTCACTACTTTGAGGAGTCGTGGCGGTGCTCTTGCAGACCTTGCCGTTGTTATCGTTGATATCAATGAAGGTTTTAAACCACAGACGATCGAGAGCCTGAATATTTTGCAACAGCATAAGACCCCGTTCGTTGTTGTGGCGAACAAGATCGACAAGATTCATGGTTGGAACCCTCAAAAAGGTGCTCCTTTCATGACGTCTTACAATAAGCAGAGCGAACACGTAAGGGGAAGCCTTGACACCAAGTTCTATGAGGTCGTGGGTGAACTGTATAGCAATGGTTTCAGTTCTGATCGATATGACCGTGTAAACGATTTCCAGCATAATATCGGTGTTATTCCTATCAGTGCTATCACAGGTGAAGGTATTCCTGATCTCCTGATGGTTCTGCTGGGACTGGCGCAGAGATTCCTTGAATCGAATCTTCATTATAATGCAGAAGGGCCCGGTGTGGGTACTGTTCTGGAGGTCAAAGAAGAGCGTGGACTTGGTACCACCCTTGATCTTATCCTGTATGATGGAGTGCTGAAAAAAGGTGATACGATAGTTGTTGGATGTTTGGGTGAACCTATACAGACAAAAGTTCGTGCTATCCTAAAACCACGTGCTCTTTCAGAGATCAATGTTGAAGATAAGTTCAAGCAGGTCAGTAAGGTTACTGCTGCAGTTGGTGTTAAGATCTCAGCTCCTCATCTCGATGGTGCATTGTCCGGAGGTTCAGTTAGGGTAGCTACTGCTGAAACACTGGATGCTGTTGTTGAAGAGGTGCGTAATGAGGTCGAAGATGTCCAGATCGATACCGATCAGAGTGGTATTACTATCAAAGCCGATACAATTGGCTCTCTTGAAGCTCTTGTGAATGAACTTAAAAAAGAGGATATCCCTATTCGCAAAGCAGATGTGGGTGATATTTCCAACAGGGACATTATGGAAGCTTTCGCTATCGAAGATCCGTTCCATTCTGTTATTGTAGGGTTTAATGTCAATATCCTTCCTGATGCCAAAGAAAAAGTACGATCCACTGGCGTCAAGGTGTTCATGAACGATGTCATCTACCGTTTGATAGATGACTATAGGGATTGGGTAAAGGAACAGCGGGCTATATCCGAAAAGGCCGTTTCCGAGACAATTGTCAAACCCGCTATGTTCACTATTATGCCTGACTGTGTGTTCAGACAGAGCAAACCTGCTGTTGTAGGTGTACGGGTAATAGGTGGTACCATCAAGACGAAGGTCGATGTTACGACAGGCGATGGTACTGTAGTGGGAATTGTAAAAGGCTTGCAATCACGGGGCGAGAACGTAAGTGTTGCTACTATCGGCATGGAGGTTGCGATGTCTATCGATGGCCCTACAGTGGGCAGACAGATAAACGAAGGCGATGTTCTCTATGCGAACATACCTGAAAGGCATGCTAAGATACTTGAGCACGAACTTTACGATTCACTTTCGGCGGATGAATTAGAAGCACTTGACTCCTTCTTGGATATAAAAAGAAGGGATAACCCATTCTGGGCGAAATGATCGATGGATGCAAAATAAATACCTGTAATTCATATACAGGCTTAAGCTAACTTTAAATACGAATTTATTCAAACATATTGGAGGCAAATCATGGCAGATTTTAAAATTGTAGTTTCAGATCCAAAAACAAAGACCTACCAGTTCGACATTACTGGAGCTGAAGCAAACCAGTACATTGGAAGATCTATTGGTCAGACAGTAGATGGCGCAACAGTAGGTCTGGATGGTTACACACTAACCATTACAGGCGGTACCGACAACAGTGGTTTCGTAATGAGCCCAACCCTTCCAGGTCCAAAGAGGCAAAAGATCCTCATTGCAAAGGGTGTAGGATATTCACCAGTAGCAAAAGGCGTACGCCGAAGGAAATTCCTTCGTGGAAGCGAGATTGCTCCTGACATTACCCAGATCAACACCAAAGTTACAGGATACTCTGACAAGACCATTGCAGAGATCCTTGGTGGCGGTTCAGAAGACGTTGAAGCACAAGCAGAGTGATATTCGTCACTCTCCTTTTTAATTCTTTTTTTTTAATTAATTTTATTTACCTTGTATTATTTTGATCTTGTATATTTTGGTGAGTCCAGCCCAACATCGATGAGTGCTTTCTTCTTGACG
>NZ_JAGSOI010000080.1:8229-8623 GCF_023684405.1 Methanococcoides seepicolus
GAGGCTATCTATGAATTTTTTAGCTCCTCTTAAGTTAAGCCCGGAATGTTCCATAACATCATTGAGGTCAAAGTACTCTTCATCTTCAATGAGTTGATCCACGATCTGTGTCAATTTAGTCCGGGTTCCATTTGTGGAATGCCAGAATGCAAATTTCCGGTTATTTTCATCAGTTTCATTGTATACAAGATCGTCTTCCTCCAGATCGTAGATGAAAAATCCCAGTCTCTGATGTGAATATGTCCTTGCCCAGTCCTTTATGTTTTGATCCCATGAACTGCTGATAAAACACAGGCTCATGTACTGGTTTTGTTCGATGGTACTTGCTTTTGCCTGTATCATCTCGATGATATCTCTCTTGTCGTCTATGGATTTCCCGTAGTTATCGACGATA
>NZ_JAGSOI010000081.1 GCF_023684405.1 Methanococcoides seepicolus
AAAACCAGGTTGAATTTCAGGGAGTGACTAAAATAGAGGCATAGTATATTGTTTTTTGGTAAAATCAATATCAAGCACTGATGGAATTGTGTTGAGTATTCTAAGTTTATATCAAAAACGTGAGGATGGCTGAATAGTTACACAAAAACAAGATATATTCAATGGATTCTGACGGTACAAATATTTCATTTATAGCAGATATTGGACTTACAACCCACCATATTTGGGATACTTATGAGTGGGAACAAATTTCGATAAGTCCTACTGGAGAACGTATTGCTTTCACATCAGCGTTGTACCAGAATGGGGAATTAATAGATTTGGAACCATCTCTCAAAAAAGCAAAAAACGTTGCAGCTCCGCTTTTTATAATAAATTCAGATGGTACAAATCTAACCCAGTTGACACCATCCTTAAAAGGCAGGCATGACTTTTTAGATAGATGGAGTCCTGATGGGAAGATATTGACAGCGGACTTCATCCATTTTTCTGAAAATGGAAATATGCATGGAAGCCCCTATCTGATCTCTTTAGATGATCAGGATATTGCTAATGGATGGAAAGAGACACCTGTGAGACAGATAATTGGCAGTGATAATCCTATTAAGATCAACAATGAGGACCAGTTGAATGAAACACCCGTTCGAAATGACTCATTATCCAATGGAACTGAAAATAAACAGATTCCATCTTTTCGGTTTTTTCAATTATTTTTCTGCTTGATGGGAGCATGGATACTGCAAAAAAAGAGGTTTTTCTATGACAAATAAAAATGCTGTGTTAATAATCGCAAAAAAGGAATTTTCAGATAAGCTGCATGAACCCAGTTTTCTCGTGATGATGTCCATTTTTATGGTCACATTGTTTGTATATACTCTGGGCAGCAGTAGTTTTAGCAATGTTGCCCGGGTAATCGGGGTGTTTTTTCCGATTCTTGCTATTGCCCTGGGATATGATGGTATAATAAAGGAAAAAAACAGTAAAAGTCTGAATGTTCTCCTGACTCATCCGTTATTCCGTGATAACATCATAACAGGTAAATTCTTTGGAATTTCCATAACCCTTGGACTGGTTGTGTTTATTTCCCTGATTATCATCGCAGCATCAGATTTTTTGATATCCGGGAAAATCGTACAATTTGAAGCATTGTCCCGCCTGATGATATTCGGAATATTTACATACCTATACCTTCTGACGTTTGCCGTGTTTGCCCTTTTCACATCAACGCGGTGTAAGACGGAAATCGGTTCTCTTGCATGGGGGGTCGTGATATGGATCAACATGTGTTTTGTGCTGGGCCCCACAATCATAATGCTTTCCTCTATTATTACTGGCCAATCCATGTTTGAAATGACGGACAAGTTCTTTTCCACAGGTGCTCTGCTATTCAACATTTCCCCCATACATCACTTTGCTGAAGTAACTGTAGGAAACTTGGATTTGAGTTATGGAACATTCGGTATCCAGAGAGATGTACATGGCTTTCTTGACACAAAATACTCTGTATCGTACTTGATTGGACACTACTGGCAGAACGTGATAATTCTACTTGCCCTTCCAGTAATACTGCTGGTTGCTTCATATATTTCATTCTTGAGGGAAAATATCTAATGAGGTGTATCAAATGGCAATTAATATTCATAATACTATGGTAATAGCAAAAAAAGAGTTCATTGATCACCTGAAGAGTCCAATTTTCCTTTCTTTTGCTATCACATTCACATTAGTCATTCTAGCGTGGTCTTATGTAAAAGGAATGGAAGTTGAATATACTTCAACTGTGCTGGGGATGCCGGATGTTATGAGAGGCTTTCAGGGAGTCACCAGCGTTGTTGGAAAATTTGCCCCCATTATAGGGATAGTTCTGGGTTTCGATGCAATTGTTAAGGAAATAAAATCGAATTCCATGAATGTATTGTTGACTCACCCACTATTCCGGGATAACATAATATTGGGAAAAATTCTTGGGTCTGCTACATGTATCCTGCTGATACTCTTCATATCAATAAATATTGCAGCAGGAGCCATGCTTATTGTTTCTGGATTGCCTGTAACAATGCAGCATCTAATTCGAATAGAGTTCTTTGTAGCAATAACTTTTTTCTACGTATTGTTTTTCCTTGCATTATCGATGATGATCTCGATTATTGCAAGAAAGGCTAACATATCATTACTATTCAACATTGCTATCTGGCTGGTAATTACTGTCTTATTTGCAGATTTGATTTTTAAATCATCATACATTTTGACAGACAGCGTTGAAATTGCAACTAAGCAAACGCTGAATTACATAAATTTTGTTCCGGAACACCATTATGCAGCACTTACAGGAGGTATGCAGGATGTTGCGAAAGAATCTCTAGGCTCATCATCAGCAATTGGAGGAATTTTTGATACCAGTTATTCCCTATCCGATTGGGCTGCTGAATTCTGGCCTAATCTGATAATTCTCGTATCATTTTCCATTGTATCACTAATAGCCTCTGTAATTGCATTTTTGAAAAAGGATATAACTTTATAAGATGGGGAGTGCCATGTGTCAAAATAATTCAGTAAAAGCGCTATTGTTAGTATTTTTTGTACTTCTTTCCCCGGCATCTTCTATAGCTTCTGCAGATTGGGGAACTGTAGTCGCAACATCGGAAACTACCGGGAAAGTAGCAATCTCAGGTGATATCATTGAATTTCCCATCACAGTTCAAAGAGGACATAATAGCAGTGAAAAAGCATGGATAGGATTATCAGTTTCAAGTGCTCCCGAAAATTGGGATGTTGGTTTTTACGAAGAAAATGGACAAATTCTTTTTCTGAATTTTCCTGAAAATGAAAACAAAAAAAGGAATGTTATTTTGAGAGTGAAAACTCCTTCAGAAGCGAACGATGGAGTATATTCAGTCTGGGTAAATTTTGTTCCGGATGAAGGAGACATTTCCATACAGGAATTTGTTGTAAAAATCGATAGTGATGCGGATATAAACATGCAATTATATTCTGCAATCCCAGGTCTTGAAACCTCTCCGGCAGAACCGGTTGAGTTTATTGTCACGATCGAAAATAATTATGATCACCGGATTAAAGTCAATCTGGATGTTCTGGAAAAGTCTGAGGATTGGGATATTCAACTTCTTGAAATTGAAAATAAAAAATATAGAATCACGAAGCAAAGTCTTGAAAAAAATAGTAAGCAGGATTTTATTGTTCGTGTCAATCCGCCTATTGATACTGTGGATGGGAGTTATACTATTACTGTTGCAGTAACCCCGGAAAATGGTCCGCAAAGTGCCAAAGAAACATTGGAATTGGAAATTAATGGTAACATTGAGACAAATGAAGCATTGGTACTCATCCCCGAAGAAGTAAACTTAATTTTAAGTCCGGGTTCCGATTCCGAGATTTATGTGACAATCAAGAATACAGGAATACAACAACTTGAAAATGTTGAACTTCGGATGCAGGATGTTTCTGGAATATCAACTGATGTAAGGATGTTTGGCGCCATCGATAAGCTTGACTCCGGTGAATCAAAAGAAATCCCCGTCCAGATATCAGTAAGGGCTGATGCATCTTCTGGTTCTAAGGACATTTTGATGCGTGCAATAAGCGATACTACCAATAGCGAAGATGGAACAATTGCTATAGTAGTTGAAAGATCAGAAAGTAGTGGTTTTTTCGGTGTGGGACTTATTCTGATTTCTATATGTGTTCTTGGACTGATTATTTATAAATTTGGAAGGAGATGATTTTATGGAATATGAATATCCAATTATTGTAAACGAATTAACGAAGAAATTTGGGAAACAAAATGAGATCGTAGCAGTTAATTCACTTAGTTTTAAAGTTAACAAAGGTGAGATTTTTGGTTTTATTGGTCCTAATGGTGCTGGTAAAACCACAACTATGAAGATGTTGATTGGTTTATTGGAACCAACCGGCGGCGAGGGTCACGTCGCCGGCTTTGATATCGTGAAAGAGATTATAAATATAAGGCAAATAACAGGGGTTCTTCCAGAACCGGCCGGTTATTATGATGATCTGACTGCTCGACAAAACCTGAGGTTTTATGCCAGCTTTTATGATATTCCTGACAAGGAAGATAAAATCGAAAAGTTACTTGAACTGTTAGGATTAAGTGATGCAATAGATCAGAAATTAGGTGGTTTTTCAACCGGGATGAGAAAAAGGTTTGGACTTGCTCAGGCACTCATAAATGATCCTGAAATTATTTTTCTGGATGAACCTACAAGTGGCATTGATCCAAAGGGTGCACAGATGATGCGTGACCTGATAAAGAAACTCAGCAGGGAAAATGATGTGACTATTTTCTTAAGTTCTCATTCAATGTCTGAGGTGGAAGAGATCTGCAACAGGATAGCGGTGATTGAGAAAGGTAAACTGCTGGCTGTGGGAACCGTAGAAGAGTTGCAGGATATGGTCAGAGAAAAAGAAGGAGTACAATATATTCTGGAAATATCAGATATTCTTCTTCAGGATGCTGCTGATAAATTAAATGAGATTGATGGTGTACATGAAACGTGCATCAGTGATGATGTGCTATATGTACATACAAATACGCATATGCGTACCGAAATTGCAAAGTCTATCAAATTGATGGGTGGTACTGTATCCAGATTCGAGGAAGACAGGATGGATTTGCAGAAGGTATTTTTGAAACTGATAGGGAGTTGAAAAATAACGATTCGGCTAAAATTTGATAATAACCTCATAAATCAAAATTTTCGCTAATTGTTTAAAACAAGTTTTGTACACTTTGTAGAAAAGTAGATAAATTCCAATATTGCAATTGGAGGTAAACAAATGAAGAGTAAATTCAAAAGACATTCAATGCTCATCTTGTTCATGATAATCTTGTCCGTTTTTATTTCAGGTTGCGGAGAAGAACCCAGTGCTGAAGAAGTTGTATCTAATATGCAGATGAGATTGGATGATCTCGATGATTACTCTTTTACAATGTATGTCAACTCAAGTTTCCAGAATCAGGGAGTGGAAACACAGGAAGTCATATGGAAAAAACCTGATCTTATGAAAACTACTATTCGAATCCCTGATAAAGATACGGAAGTAATTATGATCTCTGATAGAGAATTCCAGTGGATCTATAACTCCGAATATGAGACTGTTTTTAAAACGGAAATTTCTGATGATTTTAATGGGTTGAAAATATTCGAGCCTAATATTTATGCTGAGTTTCTGAATGGACCCTAAGAGGGAAGACGGCTTCTCTGCTTGTAGTAGAAGACTTGGATGGAAAGAACACATATTTGCTTGAGCTTACTCCTTCCGAGAACAATAAAAGTTCTCTTCAAGGGAGATCGATGATCTGGGTTGATAAGGATACCTGGATGCCCATCAGATAGGAGCTATATGATAGCAGTGAAATTCTGTATATGACGATTGAAATTCAGGATCTGAAATTAAATTCCGGGATTCCAGACTCGGAGTTTGAGTTTGAGATTCCAAAGAGGGCACAGGTAAAAGTACTGGGACCAGAAGATTTCAAAATTGAGCCAAAAGAAATTACACTTGAAGAAGCAAAACAACTTGTAGATTTTGATATCCTTATTCCTGAATACCTCCCAGACGGATATGAATTCAGTTATTCAGTGTTTTTTTCCAGTGAGGATACTCCGTATTCGGCTTTTCTTCATAGCGGGTTTAGTGCTTTTGCAGGTCAGCATTACAAACAGGTTACTCTCGTGTATGCAAACGGAGATGATGAAATACGTATTACTGAAAAGATCTCCGAAAAAGGCTTGCCTGAAATTCAGGGGTTTGGAAGTGAAGGAGAATATGTTTTGGTCAATGGCAAGAAAGGGATGATCTATCCGGCATTTGGAGGTAATATGAAAGCTCTGGCCTGGCAAAATGAGGGGCGTAAAGTTACGATTCTTTCCTCCCTTGATAAGGCGGAGCTATTAAACATTGCAGAAAATCTCACATGAAATATTTAGTGAAGTTGTAAAAAAACTCCTTGATTTTGTGACCATATCTTCCAACTGAAAGGGAACAGTTTGATGACATGGCTAGAAAATATTTATAGGGTGAGTTTATAGAAGTACGTACACATTCGAAAAGATGTTTGGTGGGGTTCGAATAAACTTTCCTGAGCGAATTTGAACTCCACCTGCCCAGAAGCATGGTTACGTTTTCCTCTTAAATAATTAAAGTTTGCTTGATCTTACCTCTGGGGTGAATGAAATAAAGAGGTAAAAGATGAAATTAAAACTACTTTTTGTACTGATCCTTGTGGTTGGCATGATGGGTCCGGGATTGGCTGCAGGAGAAGATGCAGAACAAAGTAATGGATCTATTGAAGAGCAGTTACCTGGAAGAGTCCTGACGCAGGATGAAGCAATGGCAATTTTTGGTAATGCTTCATGGGATTATCAAATACCCGACGAATTACAGCAGGATCAAATCAAAAACTCAATAACAAATTCAATCGAAAACTTATCCAGTCAAAATGTATCCGTAAAGTCGGACGCTGTGAAAAAACTTGTGAAAATGGGGTCGGTAGCTGTAAAACCTCTTATCCAGGCATTGGAAAACGACAATCCTGATATCCGGGAGAACTCTGCGCTTGCCCTTGGTAAAATCGGGGATAAAAGGGCAATTGAACCCCTTATTGAGCTAATAGACGATGAAAATTGGGAAGTAAGCCATGCGGCGGAAATCGCCCTTGGAGATATAGGGGAAGCAAGCATTCTTTGGGATACGGAAGAAGAAAACATCGGATTTTTGATAGCTCATGCCAAAAACCAGAACAAAACTGTACCATCGCGACAAGTAGCAGTACGCACTCTGGGAGAATATAGACAAAAAGCAGTATCCCCTCTTATTCAATTGTTATCTGATGATGAGAACTTTTTGCTGCACTCTGACGTAAGATATGCCCTGTACAAAATCGGGGAACCTGCCGTAGAACCTTTGATTGAGTTACTGGAAAGTGATGATTCCGATGTGAAATCCTGCGCCGTTAAATCCCTTGGCGATATTGGCGATGAACGCGCAATTGAACCGCTTGGCAAAGTCTTGAACGATGAATCAGGACAGGTTAGAACTCTTGCAAAGTTCACTATAGAAAAAATTGAAATGCCAAATGAGAAGGAAATTTCTTACGGTTTTTACAGAGAAGTTCCTGATTTATATCTAGAAGGTGAATGGGGGGAAGGGTTTGACAATCCCGACACCATTGCAAACACTTCAAAACTTGAAACTGTTCCATACAATGCAATTTACGGAAAAAGATCCAATTTTTATATCGAAGATGAAAGATGGGAATATCTTGACAAACTCGACACTATTGGAAATGCTTCAATGATCGAAATAGAAAAATACATCCGGCCCGAAGGTCCGGTATTTATGTGTGGATACAATTATGAGGGTTACATTTCAGTTGGTATTGTAGCAGATTCAGGAGTCAATGAATCCCTGATGAATGAAATCTATGATATATTTGATCAACATGCACAGGATATTGGAATTGAAAATATACCTGTTGTGTTTGAGTATAGAAATATTGAAACTAATGAGGGCTTGACGTTGAATAATTCAGATAATAATGAATCTAAGCTTGATAATACATCCGATAGGCAAGTTCCGGGGTTTGGTATTCTTAGTGGACTGGTTTGCTTGTTTTGTAGGTGGATATTCAGAAGAAAATAAATAATGTTATTGTTTTTAAATGATAGGGGGATATAAATTTGAACAAGAATACGTCAGAATGGATAACTTTTGGAGTTATAGCCGTATCAATAATTGCTTTGACATTCTATGCGGGTCAACTATTATGGGGAATTATTGCAATAGCTATTGTTTTCTGGCTCTTTATGTTATGTGACTGCCTTCAAAGGAACGCAGAGGATTTTCCCAGCAAAGGAGATCATGATAAACTGATCTGGTCGCTTGTCCTAATTTTCCTGAATTTCATAGGTGCGGTGCTCTATTACTATCTGGTCAGGATACAGGGTCTGGATGGTGAATAATTATGATCACAGAAGTTCAGTATTTAATGCACAATATCGCAAAATGTCTTTTTCACAAATATGCAAGTGCATTATTTGGGTTGTTGTTGCTTGTTACAATTTTAGTAACTATTCAGCCATCCTCACGTATTTGATATAAACTTAGAATACTCAACACAATTCCATCAGTGCTTGATATTGATTTTACCAAAAAACAATATACTATGCCTCTATTTTAGTCACTCCCTGAAATTCAACCTGGTTTTACCAGGCACGAGGTGATTGATTACGAAACGCAAAGAAATCCTGGCAGTTTATGAACAAGGTCCAGAAGCAGTTGTTACTCTTGTCACCACGTTATACGACATAATTGCTGAACAACAAAAGATCATCGAGTTACAGGCTGCTAGAATAACAGAACTCGAAGAACGAGTTA
>NZ_JAGSOI010000082.1 GCF_023684405.1 Methanococcoides seepicolus
GAAAGGTTGGAAATGTGGTGAAGGTTACTGCTGAGTTTACGCTATGATGAAATCAATTCGAGATTTCACGAATGGCGGAGTTCTGTCCTAACACCAAAAGACCTGACAAGCCATAAAAAAGAAAAGAGAAAGTGAAGTATTAACCTCTCTTCCTCATTAGCAGATGGACTCCAACCAATATCAGGATCAACGATCCTGTTGAGATCCAGGGTATTCCCTTGGGTTCTGGTTGTGTATCCTCATCCTCGGCTGCAGAAATATCCTCCTCTGATGGTAGTGTAATGTCTTGTCTGGGTACACTTTCATCTTCTTCTGCAAAACCGACTATCGCAAATGGTGAGAATCCCGGAGCTTCTGCTTCGAAGTAGATGTATGAATCATCTTCCGATGTTTTGGTTGTGAAAAGCTTATTCCATTTACCGTCGTAGCGATACAACGCAACGCTGGATTCATCAATGCTATTTTCCGACAACCAGGCTTTGCTGATACGGAAACCGATGACCGCATTTTCAATCTTGTCATTGCTAAAAGCAGCATTGCCCACCCAGATGTTCAGGTTCTGGTACACATTGCCCGGAGCCGGTGAATCCACAAGTGATGACGTATTTTTCAGTCCCTCAATAAGGGTGCTGATGCGACCTGCATTGGCAACTCCCTCAAATTGGACATAGGATATATTGCACCATTCTTTAGCAAATTCGTATCTGGATAGTTCACCGATAGCTACAGTGCTGGACTGGGCATCCTTTGCCAGAATGTTCTCGAAGGCTTCACCAGTGTTACCACCGCCGCCTCCGCCACCACCAGAAGAAGATGAAAAGGTTTTTTTGTCAGAAGATGAACTAGATACAGTCCAATTCCAGGTCTGCTTAATAACTTCACTTGAATTTTCAGCAATAACAGTTACATTGTGCAAACCTTCTGAAACTGCGTTATTTGAATAAGACGCTGACTTAGATGAGCTATTAATTTGTACCTCAACGTCATTAACCAACCAAGTAAAATTACAAACCTTGTTTGTAGTAACATTAAATTTTTGACCATTGCCTACAACAGATTCTAGATCAAGATCACTTGGACTGAAAATATCAAGTGCTAAAGATGAAGTTACAACATTTACAAATGGATAGAACCGAACCTCGTTGCTATCTGCAACTTTTAATTGTATATTTTCGGTTATGTTGATAATCTCACATTTAGAGAGTGAGATTGAATCATAATTCTCCATGCTTATACCAGATTCGGAGATGCTAGTGAGTTCCATCCTTTCGTACGTATCGCCAGCTACTATGCTTAGGTACTCATCAGATATCTGGAATATGCCTTCTATAGAAATACTACTTAAATCTCCTTCGCCTGAGATATTGTTGAAGTGGACTGCAATTATTGTTACATTAGCAACTGAACCCAAATCTTTCTCGTATATGTAATTATCATTTGCATAAACAGTACTGTTGTCTACCTCTAAACCATCTTTTTTGAGTGATAATTTTACACAATTGCTACTTACATTGATTTTATCAACTTCAAGCTCATATCCATCCTCAAGAACCAATGTTGAGTCCGAGTAAATTACATGTGTATTATCATTGTCAATAAGCACTTTAGATAGCTGCCCCTTGGACATCATGCTTACGGAGTCTCTCCCAGCTTCAAATGCATCATCTGGATAGCCTGCAAGATATTTCTCTGCAATGAAACCGACGATTTCATATGTGCCCCATTCAGCGCGTTTGAAGTTTACTGTGGCAGGTCTTGTTTCATAGCTTAAATCAGACTCGGCAATCAGCCTCCCATCTACGTTGACTCTGAGCGTTTCAGTTATGTTTCCTTCATCAAAATCATAATAGAGTCCTCCAAAATTGATAGGAGTCCATTCAAATTCGACAACATCCTCCGCAACCGTTCCACGAAGCTCATATGTATCAAGATATTCGTGTTCTTTCACAATACAGAATCTCAAATCCTCGTCATTTGCCACCTTAAATGAGAATTTATCAATGATCTTTATAGTAGAATCTTTTGTTAAATTAATAGGATTCAGATTTGTCATCTTGATGTGATCTGGTCCAATTTCAGATATTTCCATTTCACCAAATTGATCGGCTGTATTTATTTGTGTAATTTCTTCAAAATCAACTAACCACAAACCTTCAATCGTGATCAGACTAACTGATTCACCTTGGAATATACCAGTGACATTTACTTTCATGACTACAACATCGTCTTCATCTGCAACATCGACATCATAAGTCCATGTTTCACCATCCTTATCGGAAACATCTATTACTTCATCATCGATGAACTCTCCATCCTTTGTAAATTCCATCCAGACCTTGTCACCCTCGACATCGATTTGCTTTGGAGTGAGTGCATAGCCTTCACCGAGTTCGAGGGACTGGCCGGTTCTCAGGGTGTACTTGGTGCCATCATTCATGAGCAGTTTCGCAAGCTTGTTTGGTGTGTTGCTCTTTAATGGAATGAACTTTTCACCAAAGAATCCCATTACATTATAGGTTTCGGTATCCCATGCATCAACATCAAAATTAACTTGTTCAATTGTGGTAACGTATTCAAGCCCATCTTCAAAAATGGCCCTACCGGAGACAAACTCTCCGCCATAAATTCGAAGATATTCTGTCGAAACGCCTTCATCTATATCGTAATAGAAACCAGCAAAATTGGATGCATTCATTTCAATGAAATCATACTCATTAAGACCTATAATGTCGTCAAAACTAGTGCCATCATGTACTGGCCCTCTTATTTCAACCACGTCTTTCACAATATTTGTGATGTTAATTTCCTCAGCAATTACATCGGAATTTTGAACAATGTGTTTTAGAATTGCAATTTCGTTTATTGTACCTGAAAAGACATCATCAAGTAGGAAACTAATAATAATCTGCTCAGTTCCATTTACCGACTTATTAAAATAGTAATGTTCAGTAGTTTTCAATATATCTTCATCAACTAACTGGTCATTTTTGGTTAAATTGATAAATGCCTTATCACCATCTAAGTCAGTTGAAATTAAATTAAGACCATATCCTTCTGTTAACTCAAATATTTCTCCCGATGAGACTACTTTTTTATCATCAAGAGCTGTAGTACCTACATCTGAACTTATCTGATATTCTGAATCAAACTCAACGTAATCTTCATACTTTCCGTCCATTATTTTTGATGAATTTATAGTTATAATCTGACGAATGGTTTCATTAATTGAATTTGATCTGTTGTAATAGTAGGTACTGTTTTCATAAATTATGTATCGATCTACAATGAGATCTTCCTTTTCAAGTGTAACTAATGCTTTCTTGTTAGGGGAAATTTCATCAATATTAATTGAATATTCGTTACTTAAATCCCAAAAGCTACCGGATTGAACTAAAACAAATGGATCTGTATCAAGAGTATTTACATCTGAATTCAAGGAATAATCGTTTGATAATTCCACATAATCTCCAGAAATAGAAGCAAACGTAATTAAATTTGGAATTTCCAGAATTGTTTCAATGTTGTTAGTGCTTTCATTTCTTCGCTGGTACACATATGCATACTTTTCATCCTGAATGCGTTTGTCTAATGTTATACCATTTTTATCGAGGAACAGAAGGCAATAATTTCCATACTCCCCTATGTCCACTACTTTCAATGAATAACTATTTCCAAGATTCCATACCTCTTCAAGTTCCAACAATTTCGTGGGTTCAGTATCCACTGTACCTACATCCGAATATTGTTCTATGGATCCAACAATGATTAATGAATCTACTTGGCCTTGGAATACCTCCAAAATGAACGCCTTTATAATGACTTGATCGTTTCCATCAAGAGTTCTGTTGTAATAATAGTAATTATCAGAAGGTACAATATGTTGATCCACAAGCTCTCCATTTTTGCTCAAATTAATGAGAGATTTATCGCCATATATATCAATTGAAGCCACTGTCAAGGCATATCCATCGTTTAATTCCCAAGTTTGCTCAGAACGCATTGTTCTTTTACTTACAGAATACACCCATTCTTTCTGATCAGCTCCATTTTGATTTGATGCAATTGCCTTAATAGCATATGTTGTAGGCGAACTGGTATCAAAAGAATCAAGAGTAAAATTTGCTGATGATATGTTAGAATTGGTTTGAATTAAGACATTATTAAGATACCAATCAATTGTGCAATTCTCATTGGTTTTTATATAAAATTCCTGAGAATCTCCAATCGATATTGAGCGGTTGTCAATAGGGTTGAAATCAATAATGCTAAATGGAGCCGCTGTCACAGTTATATTATCCAATACAATTTCAGACCAGGCTCCTTCATCATCCTGTACACTGAAGTAAATGGTGTGGGTGCCTATTGAGAGATCTGAAGTACTGAAATAAGCAGATGTACTCAGCTGACCGTCAATGCTGGAAGTCCAGTTGTAACCGACAATTGTGCCATAGGTGTCTGTTCCTGAACCGATGAAGGTTGTTGTTTCACTTTCAGGATCGGGAGATATGGAATCAATTGTTGCAGTTGGGGAGAGATTCGAGAGAATGTGCATGACCAGACTAAATCTCAATAGACTTTCATTGCCAACTACTTTTACGCCAAGATTTCCTGCCAGATTGTAGGTTTCATTTGCACTAAGAGTGATAGGTTCATACAATCCCATTACAATTCTATCAGAACCTAGAGCGGCAAACTCCATTCTTCCAACTGTATCATCATCACCAATAACCCATGGTTCGTCAGATAACTGCCAGATGCCATCAATAATTATGAAGTTTCCTGACTGATTTACCTCATCTACATGAATCATCAAGGTAAGAACATCATCTTCACCAGAGATATCCTGATCATAATACCAGGTCTTGCCAGATGTAGTTGCATTAGTGCCTGCATTAATAACTTGATCATCAATGAACATACCATTCTTGGTCAGCTCGAGCCAGACCTTGTCACCATTAACATCGATCTGCTTTGGAGTGATGGCGTAACCTTCCCCAAGCTCTAATGAATTACCCATTCCGAGTAAGTAGGTGCTGTTGTCATCAACTAATAATCCAGAGAGCAATGAAGCATCTCCGTTAACAGGTACATAAAGATCTCCAAAGAAGGCAATCATATCATATGTAAAAGGTGTGGTCCCATCAGACAATAAAAATGGGAACACGGGATCAAAACCTTCCATAACAGTTGTTTCATAAACAAGCGAACCTTCATCAAGTGTTCGGGAACCACTTGTCCTATTCTCATAAACTGTAAGAGTTTCTCCGTATAAATCCGCAATGTCATCATAATAGAATCCACTGAAATCAGGAGCATTGACCTGCCATATTGAATTCGGGTCCCATGCACCAAAATCAGAAGCTTCAGCAAATACCGGGGAAAGAAGCTCTTCTACCTGTGATGCACCAAATACAAACAAATTCATTGATTGTGTTGGAGACCATGCACCTTCATCGTCCTGAACTTTAAGTGAAATTTCATGATTCCCGGGAGACAATGAAGATGTGGTAAAGATTGAATTATTACTCAGTAACCCATCAATGCTGGATTCCCAGATGTACGCATTTGATTCCCAGATAGGAGCAGCTATTAGGCCATCATTATCTGTTCCATGACCCTTGAAAATAATACTGTTGCCTTCAAAAGCAGGATTGGGATCGATCAAATCAATGGAACATTCCGGCAATTCAAAAGTGACAAATGGATAAAATCGAATGTCAGGAGAATCGGCGGTTCTGAATTTCAGACCACCGAAAATCTCGATTTCTGACTCCCTAGACAACTCAAGTGCCTCATTGTTTTCCATTTCAATAGTGCCACCTGACCCATCTGCAGTAACAATGAGTTTTCCAAATTCATCCTCCACGTCAATCTCCATTGCAGAATCGGAAATCTGCCAGACACCTTCGATTACACAGAGGGAATCTACCGTACCCTGGAATAGCTGATCTACATGGATCATCAGGGTAAGGACATCATTCTCGTTAAGTATGTCCTGTTCGTAATACCAAGTCTTGTCTGAAGTGGTTCCATTAGTGCCTACATTAATAATTGCATCATCTATGAACGTACCATTCTTGGTCAGCTCGAACCATACCTTCTCAGCTTCAACATCAATCTGCAATGGACATATGCTATAACCTTCACCGAGTTCAAGAGTGTCACTGGTTCTTAGGGTATGCCTGCTATCATCATCAATCAACAATCTGGAAATTTTGGATGCATCACCTTTTGCAAGTGGAACGTATGCTTCACCTGTGAAACCAATTACATCATATTTCATTTCATTATTAGGACTATCTTTAGTAGTGAAATTAAATTCAGGATCAATATCATAAGTTATGGTAGCGGTATAGTTCACGTCACCTTCTTCAAATACTCTCGTGTCGTTAGTAACATTTTTCAAAGTAAGTGATTCAGAACTTTGATCACTATCAAGATGATACCAGAACCCTGTGAATGAGTAATCACCATTTGCTGTCCATGTAATTTCATCACTTTCAAATTCAGGTTCGGCAACACTTCCACGAACCTCATATAACTCGTTTGCGTTGACTTGCTTTACAAAGTTAAATCGAAGCGAATCTGAATCTGCAACCCGTATAATCAAATTTTCTGGAGTGACGAAAAGATTATATTCGTCCCCTGGTAGCAGAGTCAGAGGTTCAAAAAGTTCCATTTCAATGCTATCACTCGTCATTGCTGTCACAACAAGATTTCCAAAAACATTTCCCTCTTCAATTACAAGCGACTTATCAGAAATTTGCCAGATACCTTCGATTACACAGAGAGAATCTACCGGACCCTGAAATACCTGATCTACATGAATCATCAAGGTGACTACATCTTCCACGTCACCAACATCCTGTTCAAAGTACCAGGTCTTTCCATTGGTAGTAGCAGAAGTATTGATGACTTTATAATCAACGAAGCCACCGTCCTTAGTCAGCTCGAGCCAGACCTTATTACTGCCAACATCAATCTGCTTCGGAGTGATTGCATAGCCTTCACCGAGTTCAAGGATGTCACTAACCCTTAGGATATAGCTGCTATCATCATCAATCATCAATCTGGAAATATTGGATGCGTCATCTTTTGCAAGTGGAGTATATGCTTCACCAGCAAAACCGATTATCGGGTATGTAAAATGACTAGTGGGATTATCCTGTTGCATGAAAGCAAATTCAGGATAGACGTTGAATAGAACTGATCTATAGACAAGTGAATTCTGAGAAAAAGAAGTATCAAGTGTTCGTGTTCCACTTGTACCATTTTCATATATAGTAAGACTTTCACTGTAAGCATCGGCGTGGATGTCATAGTAGAATCCGCTATAGTTTTGGCCATTGATTTCCCAGCTTGAATCTGAACTCCAGGACGAAAAATCATCGGCTTCATCAAAAGCAGGAGATGAGATGCCATCACTGCCACTGCCACTGCCACTGCTACTATTGTCACCACTACCTCCACCACTACCTCCACCACCGCCGGGATTTGGAATAATATTATTTTCTAAAATATCTTTTTCATCAAATTTTATGAAGTTAAGTTTACCATCATCATTTGTATCTGCATCATAAGCACTTACTAATCCAGTACTCATAACTAAAATTAACAATACAGAGATTGTAACATACATTGATCTGTGAATTCCCTTTAAATTAATTGAGTTCAACCTATCCATAAACAACATTTATTAACACTCCCCTTTAATTTACTTACATTTCATCGATTTAATTAATTACAGCCGAAACCCCCGTTTACAGCTGTTTTTTGGAAAAGAGAATTACATGTCAGTACACCCAAACCCACTTAGAAGTCTAACATTATAATATATATTCATGTTGATGTAAAATATTCATAAGCTATTAAAATTTACACTTCACTGTTTATTCAATCATCCCTTTGAAAAAAAAACGCGGAGAGAGTAATATGGTTGCGTAGCAGATTGACAAAAACGTAGTGTTTTTTCTAGTTACCTATATCCCCTACTTGTTATGCGAAGGATTCGATTTGAACCCACAAATACCATCCAAGTCTTAATATTAACCTTCCTTGTTTAGATGTCAGATATTAAAGAATTACAAGTGTACATTAAATGTCAGGTATAAGCAGTTACACTCCACAAGCGTACATATTTTGACATTCTTGAATGAAATGTTAAAGATAAGGAGTT
>NZ_JAGSOI010000083.1 GCF_023684405.1 Methanococcoides seepicolus
ACTGATATCCCAGCCGTAGATGTCTATTCCCTTGAAGAGTTCAATGCAGGTGAAAAGATAATGGACCAGGGAGAATTGGGAAATGCATGGGACAGGGTAGACAATTCTCACCCAGCTTATCTAATGGCTCTTGAAAACACAATTGGCAGCGGTAACGCATCTGACCTCCTCAAATGGGTAGACGCAGATGACAGCAACGACTGGAGCTGTGAAGACAAACTCTACCTCATCCAGCCTCACAATATGACTGGATCACTAGGATTTGATCATACCGTTACCATTGGTGACACCAGAGTCTACATCCCTGAAGGCGATGAATGTATCCCAGACTGTGGTACAAAGGTCGTACAGGGTGACCACGATGCAACCTACATGTTAATGACAAACCTCGACGCAAAGCTTGCATTCTACAGCTTTGGTGGCGAAACTGAATGGTATGTTGATATGGATGCCGACAATTTTGTGTCCTTCGGTGACATCAGGCTCACAGAGGTCTCCACACACTATGGACCAAACACCAAGGTAAAGATCTGTGATGAATTCGATCTTGGACATGACCTTACATGGTCAGACCAGACTCTTGTCAGGTATGTTGAGACAGACGGTCTCGTGGGATACACTCTTGGCGACGCAGTCTACATTGACATTGCTGACAATAATGTTGTAGATGCAGGCGATATCAGGTTGGTTGAAGTTGAAGCTTACCTGCCAGGATTCCCTAACGCATTCGTATACCCTGCATGGTCAGTTGTAGAATCCAACGATGCTGATGTTGGGGATGACCTCTATGGACTCCTCGATGACAATGGAATTAGGGAAGGAGAGGACTACATACCACTTAACTACTTGCTCGGATATATCGATTCTGACTGTACAGGCGACTGGACCTGCCCGGACAAACTCTATATCCAGCAGCTTATTGCTGATTGTGAAGGTTTCCAACTGGACCTTGGTGTATCAGTCGGTGACCTCAGGTTGTATGTACCTGTGAACGATCCAAACAGTCCATTCTTTGGAATGGAGGAATGGCCAGAATGTGGTACCAAAGTAACATGTGCTGACATTGATGTTGAGTATGCAGTTACTGAAGTATTCACTAACTATGACTGGATTAAGTTCGTTGACAGGAACAATAACGGTGAATTCACCGAAGGTGTCGACCATGCATACATCGACATGGACGATTCCTACGATGTAACTCTCTATGATGTCAGACTTACTGATGTTAGCATCAAGGACGCATTCTATCCAAACAACACCAAAGTCATGACACAGCATGATCTTGACCTCGGTGACACTCTGGTAGACGCAGATGAGAACCTTAAGTTCTCTGATGAGGACCTCTTGAGTGTTGTGCCATACACTGATACACCATTCACAGTCTACATGTTTGACAATGACTGCAGTGGAACCTGGACCTGTGTTGATGCACTTTACCTGAGCATCGACGATCAGTTCTGTCAGGATGACTTTGCTGTCACCCATAAGGACATCAGGCTTTACATCCCATCAGAACTTATCTGCGAGGAAGAAGAACCTAATGGTGAATGTGACTACCATGCATATGATGCAAACCAAGATGGTATAATCAGCATTGGTGAAGTAAGCAATGCAATCGATGACTACCGCGCAGTACAAATCGGCATTGGAATGGTAAGTGAAGTAATTGATCTATACCGCATAGGTGGATCATACTGCGCATAAAACTGTGAATTGAGTGTAGAGAGATGAAATCTCTCTCATTCAATTTATGGGGGGTTCAATATGAAAATGTTAAAAAGTATCAAAATGTTTGGAATCCTAAGTTTAGTGTGTCTGGTGACACTCTCGATGATCTCAGCAGCAGCAGCAGATCCTAATGTCTGCAGGGACCTTCCAGTAAGTGCCAACCCAGGTGACACCATAACTGTGACTCTGGACATCACCCTTGATGGCGCAGACAAGACCGTCATCGAGGACAATGTACCTGCAGGATGGGTCGTAAGCAATCCATCTGGTAGTGGATCGGTCGTTGATGCAAATACAGTAAGCTGGATTGACATCAACGCAGCACCAGGTGTCGCACAATTTACCTATGATGTCACGATCCCTGGAAGTGCAGCACTGGCAACATACACATTTGATGGAGAGTTCGACCTGGCAGTAGCAGCTCCTGGTGTCCAGCCAATCGACTGTGACACACAGATGGATATTGTTGCAGCACCAGGACCTAGACCTGCTGACGAGCCAAATGTCTGCAGAGACCTTCCAGTAAGTGCCGTCCCTGGTGAAACAATAACCGTGATTCTGGACATTACACTTGATGGCGCAGACAAGACCGTTGTCGAGGACAATGTACCTGCAGGATGGGTCGTAAGCAATCCATCGGGTAGTGGATCTGTCGTTGATGCAAATACAGTAAGTTGGATTGACATCAACGCAGCACCAGGTGTCGCACAGTTTACCTATGATGTCACGATCCCTGGAAGTGCAGTACCGGGAACGTACACATTTGATGGAGAGTTCGACCTGGCAGTAGCAGCTCCTGGTGTCCAGCCAATCGACTGTGACACACAGATGGATGTCATTGCAGGACCTGGACCTGGACCTGTTGACGAGCCAAATGTCTGCAGAGACCTTCCAGTAAGTGCCGTCCCAGGTGAAACAATAACTGTGATTCTGGACATTACACTTGATGGTGCAGACAAGACCGTCATCGAGGACAATGTACCTGCAGGATGGATCGTAAGCAACCCATCTAATGGTGGATCGGTCGTTGATGCAGATACAGTAAGCTGGATTGACGCCAACGCAGCACCAGGTGTCGCACAGTTTACCTATGATGTCACGATCCCTGGAAGTGCAGCACTGGGTACGTACACATTTGTTGGTGTGTTCGACCTGGCAGTAGCAGCTCCTGGACTCCAGCCAATCGACTGTGAAACACAGATGGATGTAGTGGAAGTACCAGAATGTCCAGTAACAGAATATGATCCTATTGTGATCGAGCCTTGCTGGAACTTCATGTCAGTGCCATTCGCACTGAACAACAGCAGTGTTGAATTTGTCCTTGCGGACATCAACTACACTAATCTGGTGTACTGGAACACCGCAGCTAACAATGGCACTGGTCTCTGGGAAATACCCACCGAGTTCGAGCCACTGAAAGCATACTGGATCGAGAGCAATGAAAGCGTTGATCAGATGATCTCAAGCGAAGTTCTTGAACCACTTACGCCAGCTGTGCCACCTACCATGACAGTGTATCCTGGATGGAATGCTATCGGTTATACCGATTCCATGGCTATCCTGCCAGCTGAACTAATGCTCGGTTCGATAGACGAATCATACATGGTTGTCATAGGTCCTTATGACTCAGCAACCGGTATGTATGAGCAGGTAGGACACAATGGTGAAACTGGAGTGATCTCTGGTATCCATGTAGGAACAGACATCTTCGATATGGGCCCATACGAGGGATTCTGGGTATATGTAACCCAGGAAGACACCCTTGCAGGGTTCTAATGGAGGTATGTGACCGAAAGTCGAAAAATATGGGTGAGTTTTTAACTCACCTCTTTTATTTTATATTTAAGGGTGATTATATGATCCAGAAAAGGAGCTTTACAAAATACACAATTATCTTACAGATATTCCTATTATTATTTGCAATGGCAACGATCCCTGTAAGTACTGCTTCTGAAGCTAGTCCATCACTTCCTTTAATCGTAGGGGGAGAAGTTACTATTGATGGAGAAGTAGCACCTGTGGGAACTGAAATTACAGTCAAACTTGGAGAAAAGACAGTTGGTGCAGCTACCGTAGGCTCCGCAGGAGTATATGGCGATTCGCCTGCTAACAGGTTGTTAATAACCAGTGATTCCGATGATTACGAGAATCTCAAGTTCTATGTGAATGGTATCGAAACAGACCTTGTTGATCTCAAAGATGCAGCTCCTGGGGTTACGGTAGCTACAACCATTACATCATCAGCCCCTGTCGTAAGTGAAAAATCAGCTGAGAAATCAGTTGCATCCGGATCAATTGGCGGACCCTCAAGTTTTAGTTCACCTTCATTTGATGATTCAGTAGTCCAGGATAACTCTGGAATCCAGGATAGCTCAGATGAGGTAAATGAATTTGAGAGCATTGCTTTAGCAGGAGATGGAGCTGAAATTGAAACTACAAACGAGAATGTACCATCATCAGAAGCAGAGTCCTCTGCACTTGTTACTGGACTATTCGGATTGATACTGGTTTCATTGGTAGGTGCAATTATCATTGTTAAGCGCAAAAACAAATAAAAAATTTCATTTGAAAAAGAAAAGTAAAAAAATAAAGCTTCATATAGTGAGGAAGATGATAGCGATTTTCTAAATCATGCTACATCTTCCAAAAACCCGATAGATGTGATCTATGAAAATCCAACAAATCCAGATATTTACCTTGCCAATTATAACCTCACAGGTGATTTTACTTTCACTTCTTGTATTAGTCGTTCCCGCAGCAACAGCTACATGGGAAGGCCATTGATCTTAAAATTAAGATTACTGATCAAACGTATGACTCGGTGAGGTAACCAATTTTTGTTTTGCCTTTTTCTACCGGTAAGGCAGTAGTTCAAACCGTTTTTTGTCAATAATGTAAATTAAGATTTATGAACAATGAGTTTGTTGACTTTTTTGGTTATCCTCGTACATATCCCGAATTGGAAATATCTGCTTTACCATGTAAGGACCATCGGTGTAATCGATAGCAAAGTCATATTTTTGATAAGAGGATTAGTGCATTTTTGGCGTATTCAGTAGGTTTTAATTTAAATCGAGTAGTAAGAGGCTTTCTTTTACAATTAGAAATTCATACTGGGGGAATTTTACCACGTATAAATGTGGCGTATGATGCCGCTTATATGGGTTTAAAATGAAATTAGTGAACTACTAAATTTGGTTTGCCGCCTAACGTTTTCCTGTTATACATTTCTGCTATGATCGAACTAAATGTTCTTAAATCGATGGGAGATTCGATCTCAGATAGCTTGTTACCGAGATTTTCAAGACGCTTGTACTCTTTTTTAAAATCAAAATTAGTTAAGGGCCTAATAGTGGCTTATTCCAATATGTATAAACTTCGCATTTCCTGTGGGGGTTTATCGAAAATCTCTTTAATAAACAAAGATGCTGCTCCGCATCCATCCAATTGGAGCACGAATTCAAAAAAAGTTTAGACCCTTACCAATGGTACTTACCTACCGTCCTACTTTTGTGTTCTTGGAAGTTTATATCCTACGTAGGGCAACTTAGTATTGTAGTGGTACGGGTATGGTGCTGTTTAGCTATCGTAAATGTGGTGCGTTGCGAGAGTGTTTACTGTATTTGATATGTTAACCTCCTTATTGGAGGATCAAAAAGACCTTTCACCGGGACATACAAAATGTCCGGGTAAACTGCATCCATTCTGACCGCTCTGAATGAAACGAAAACTCAAGTTGGAGGTAAAATGAATGCAAATTAAGACAATTCTTATTGTAGCAATGTTATGCCTTGCCATGGTTGGCATAGCAGTTGCACCAGGTACACCAGTACCTGAACCTGAAGAAGACTGTTGCTGGGCAAAGCCATGTGGCACCCCAGTTGAACAATGTGACAAAGAAACTACTTTTGTACTTTATGAATCAAATGCTACGATTGTAAAGACAATCCACGGCTATGTATATGTTGACATGGAACCCGATGTAAATGGTGTTGGTCAAGATATTATTACCGCCGGTGATATCCGTCTTTCTAACTGGCATACAAACTACGATCCTAACACCAAGGTTATGCCAGAAGACATGGACAACCTCGATGTTATTGAGACTAAATACACTGATCCTATTACATACGTCGATGTCAATGACAACCAGATGTACGACCTCTATGACGGTGTAGTCTATGATCTTGACGGTGACGGTTTTGTTTCAGTCGGCGATATTCTCCAGACCGATCTCCCAGCAGTAGATGTCTATTCCCTTGATGAGTTCGATGCAGGTGAATTTGTAATGGCACAGGGAGAATATGGACAGGCATGGGACAGGGTAAACGCTGCTCACCCAGCTTATGGAATGGACCTTGCTTTAATTGGCAACGGTATTGCATCTGAACTCATTAAATGGGTAGACGCAGATGACAGCAACGACTGGAGCTGTGAAGACAAACTCTACCTCATCCAGCCACATGAAAATGAATCAAGGTACATGGATGAAGCAGTCACAATCGGTGACACCAGGGTATACATCCCTGAAGGCGATGCATGTATCCCGGTTTGTGGTACAAAGGTCGTACAGGGTGACCACGATGCAACCTACCTGTTAATGAAGAACCTCTATACTGCAAAGCTTGCATACTACAGCTTTGGTGGCGAAACTGAATGGTATGTTGACATGGATGGCGACAAATTCGTATCCTTCGGTGATATCAGGCTCACAGATGTCTCCGAACACTACTCACCAAACACCAAGGTAAAGATTTGCGATGAATTCGATCTTGGACATGACCTTGTATGGGCAGATCAGACTCTCGTCAGGTACGTTGAGACAGACGGTCTTCCAGGATACACACTCGGAGATGCAGTCTATGTAGATACAGATGACAGCGATGATGTCTCTGCTGGAGATATCAGGCTGGTTGAAGTTGAAGCTTACGTGCCGGGATTCGATGACCCATTCGTATACGATGCATGGTCAGTTGTAGAATCCAACGATGCTGATGTTGGAGATGAACTCAAAGGCATTGGTCTAGGCAATTCATACAGTCCACTGAACTACTACCTTGGATACATCGACTCTGACTGTACAGGCGACTGGACCTGCCCGGACAAGTTGTACATACAACAGCGCACCGAGACTTGCGACAACTGGGGCTTTGAAACAGGCGACCTCTCAGGCTGGAATGTAGCTGCCGGAAATGTGGAGGTCCTCAAGGCTAACAACTTTGTACCAGCAATTCCTGTGCCACAGGGACAGTACTATGCTCTACTATCCACCGGACCTGGCACACAAGTTCCTGGCCCTGGCCCAGAGGACAGAGATGGTGCCCTGGGCAATGAGAACGACATTGCAGTTCTGCAGAAGACGTTCACAGCATCCTGTGATACCCAGATGACACTTGTATACTCATTCCTTACAGACGAGGAAGACCAGGCTCTTGTATTCGATGACATCTTCGAGATAACAGTGGATGGAACTGTAGTGCGGGGAAGCGTTGACCAGCTGGCGGGTCCAAGCTCACCATGGCCAGGTGTTCCAACCAATGATGTGGTATACACTGTCGTAAGCCCAGGACCAACCGATGGATCCTTCTTTGAGGACGGTAGAAGCAGCTGGAATGCTGTGAACGTGAATCTGCCAGAAGGTACACATACGATCGAGATATACATCGGTGACCATGGAAACCACGTAGTGGATTCAGGATTGCTCATCGATGTTACGCTTGCACCAGCCATACTTAATGCTGATGCAGCAGTTACAGTCGGTGACCTCAGACTCTATGTACCTGTGAACGATCCAACCAGCCCATTCTTTGGAATGGAAGACTGGCCAGAATGTGGTACCAAAGTAACATGTGCTGACATTGATGTTGAGTATGTAGTTACTGAAGTATTCACTAACTACGACTTTATTAAGTTCGTTGACAGGAACAATAACGGTGTATTCGATGAAGGTATCGACCATGTATACATCGATATGGATGAATCCGATGATGTGACCCTCTATGATGTCAGGCTTACTGATGTTAGCATCAAGGACGCATTCTATCCAAACAACACCAAAGTCATGACACAGCATGATCTTGACCTCGGTGACACTCTGGTAGACGCAGATGAGAACCTTAAGTTCTCTGATGAGGACCTCTTGAGTGTTGTGCCATACACTGATACACCATTCACAGTCTACATGTTTGACAATGACTGCAGTGGAACCTGGACCTGTGTTGACGCACTTTACCTGAGCATCGATGATCAGTTCTGTCAGGATGACTACGCTGTCACCCATAAGGACATCAGGCTTTACATCCCACCAGGACTTATCTGCGACGGAGAAGTACCACCTAATGGTGAATGTGACTACCACGCATATGATGCAAACCAAGATGGTATGATCAGCATTGGTGAAGTAAGCAATGCAATCGATGACTACCGCG
>NZ_JAGSOI010000084.1 GCF_023684405.1 Methanococcoides seepicolus
CTCTAATTTTATCTGCTTGTCTAACTCTTCAACGGTCATATGCCGTTCAATAAAGATCCCCTCAGGTCTAACCATGGAACAGTCTATATAACGAATTAGTCTAATAATTTGGGGTTTTAACTATAATGTTTGGTCTATGTTGGCTCAATTTTAGATCAATGACCTCTTCCCTAAGTTATTCTTCTGTAAACATGTTAAACTCGGAGGGTGGACAAATATCCTTTTTGTTGTATTTTTTATTTAAAGTATTAGTTATGCAGATTTTAAAAGCTAAAGCTTAGTAGTCTCGATTCATGACTTCACCCATAATTGTTTACAGAAAAATATACCACCTTTAACGGTTTTCCGGGAGGTATGGTTTCACATCATTTCTATATATACCACGCATACACTTTCCGTTGAGACACTGTCGATCTTGTTTTGATATACATCGTTTAGATATATCCTAAACATCAACTCATTCCCATCTTCTGAATACACATCCCAGCCTGATTCCAGGTCATCTGAGATAGGCATGACCTCATCGTCTACGAAATCACCGTTCCTGGAAACCTCCAACCACGCCATTCTGCCCTCGACATCGATCTGCCTTGGAATGAGATTATAATTATCCGGCAGTTTGAATGTCTCACCAGTACTTAGAACGTATCTATCGGAAAAGGAGAATGTCTGCTCTTCAAATACCTCCTGTGGAAGGATCTCTTCCACAGGATGTTCCGAAAAATCCTTCAAATATTTTGACGGGACAAAGTTTGCTGAAAGTATCAGTGATGAAATAAATATAACGATGAGAATAGATAGTAATTTAAGTACATTGGCCACTTTCTTTGAATTTTTGTCCATGATTGCAATTGAACCCCCACAAAATATACCTCAAAGGTACTTTAAAAAAACATACACCGTGGTATAAAAATATTTTGGAAACAAAATGTCCCTTTTGTTACTTCCAGAATTGCCACAATTTGTTAAGATCAACTGTTTTGCCTATCATGAATTATTACGAAAGGTCAGATACTATTAAGATAATGACAGAAATAGAGGACAGTGACATAAAAATAAGCCCCTTGATTTCGTTCCTTATATCTGACATTTCCGCATTAGGAAGGTTAAGATTAACGTCTTGTCTTAAGAATGTACAGAACACCAATAACTGCACAAACAATTATTGCTGTTATAGCACCTAATGCAAAAAATTCAGGGAATATTGCCAATACAAAAAAACTAAACATTAAAAAAATGGCTGCAACTAATAAGAACCATTTTGGAAGCAAAGAAGTATCTACAACACTATCATCTATCCCCGGACGAATGGGTTTGAACTTGTTTGAAATGCAATCACCTCAAAACTTTATATTGTAAGAACTTGGACATATGTTTTCACTGCATTTCATTCAAGCATTCGCTTTAGACCTGACATAACATGTACATTTGTAATTCTTCAATATCTGTCATTCTCGCAAGGAATGTAAATTAAAAGTTTCTGTTTCGATCTTTTAATTCCTGTTTTTTTGCTTCATTCCAACCGCTCACGTTTGAGAGGTATCCGGTCACTCTTGACAACTGATGCACATTATGATTCATGCAATCAGGGCACACGGGGTCTCCGCATACTTTACAGGTTGCAATTAGGTCCACCACAGTCTCGCCTGGGCAATTGCTCCCATTTGCCATAACCCATAACTGAACAGGGCAAACATCATTACCCTCGATCTTCATTTCCTTGCCATCATTGAACTCATCACACCATGCGACACATCTCTCAACAAACCTGCTCAACGGCATTGCGTACAATTTATCCACGGACATCATTTCTCTTTCACTCATATTTTCCACTCTTCTTATGTCTGTCATTTATGTGTAATTCGTTAATTCTCTAATTCTGTCCTAAGATCAAGGAGGGTTAAAATTAAGGCCGAAATTGTGATATAAGTGCAGTTGCAAGGGTTAACATAGTAGGTTTTAGTTGTATTTCCAATTGTGTATCTTCACTCTTCTTATAACAACAAATCGTTTCCATCTCAGACGTTGCAGATTTTTCTAATGAACTCACTGGATCTTTGGAATCTGAGGTCATAAGCGACCTTCTTACATTTCTTCTATTTATATATCTGTTAGCCCATTCGACTAATGCTTTTTTACACTCATCCGAAACATCAGAATTATTAATTTCATTCAACTTGTATGAGAATGTTTTATCATAATTTTCTTTGTCAAGTAATTTCTCATAATCTTCATCCATCATAGTTATTTTTTTAGATATATCCATGAAATTAATTATGAGTCAATCAATATTTAATCCTTACGTTTTATGTACATACACCAATTCTTCATTTATGTCAAAATATGAAGAGATGTTAAGGTTAAGACTTGGATAGATTTGTGGGTTCAAATCGCATCCCTCGCATAGCAAGTCGGGGATATAGGTAAGTCTATTTTTTTGTACGTGGTTATGCAAACATTTTACAAAATTCAAAGTATAATATAAACGGTTTAAATAAGAATAAAGTGCATTCATATTTATTTGGGTACATTCCATCTCTTTTTTAAAAAAATGGCGATGTTTTTTTATATCTGTATGGGGTATTAAAATTCAATAAACCTTTAGGAGTATTTTATGAAACTAAGTAAAATAATATTATTTAGCATAGTTATAATGATGTCAACTTGTTTTGTTGTAGCCGCCGAACAATTAAGTGAATATGAAGCATCTAAAATAGGTTCATCTTATGCATATGAAGGGGAAATATGCGAGGCTTACGGACCATATGAATACAATAACAATTACTATTATATTTGTTCTATTTTTGAAGGGGATGCATTAAATGCTGAAATTGTAATTGATGCTAGTACTGGTAATGTTGTAACTAGTGAAAGTGTATCAAAGTACATAATAAAACATGATTTAGCTCTTTCTTATTTGTTTGATGAGGAATCTTATTATTTAAACATCGATAATACGGATATTTACAGACAAAACGTTAACACTTTCAAAGACTATTATGATTTTTGGATTGAGATACGGGATAGTGCTAATACAGTAGAACAAAAGCAAAATGCACAGGAAGCAGCTGATATTTCTCAAGACATCATGATAAAATATGAGGATAAAGTTGAAGTTAATGAAAAAATTATTGAAATCCAAAATAAGATCAAATCTGGAGGAACACTGGAGAATGCAAAAGACATCATAGAAGCAGAAGAAGCAGCTTATTATACTGAAAAACAATATTTAGCTGAAATAGGTAATGCGATTGAAATAACTCCAGTAATCTATGACAAAATATTGACTAGTAATTATCGTTATGGCATACCTGAAGAAGACTGGAAAGCATACAAAAATGATGATATTACCTTTTTAAAGCGTGAGAGTGATACAGCAAAATCAGATATTGCATATTGGGAATCAATGCAGGATAGTTTAGACAGTGAGTCTCAATTGTATTATGAAGCAATGATGGACAGAATTCAAGAAAATGAGAAGTCAAATACTATACCAAGCTTTACATTAGGGCTTTCTGTTCTTGTTATCTCAGTCGTGGGAATATTTTTAAGACGTAAAAATTGAGACTGTATTATTGGAAGCTGGCAATATGCCTGCTTCTTTTAATTCATAGCCCTCATGGATTTATCTATCTTAGTCATGTTATTTTTGAAACCCTCTGTTCCCATCCTTCTAACCTCTCCTTCACATGACATTGAGGGTAAAAGGCTTATCAGCCATAGCATCAGCTCCTAAGTTTGACATTTCATTCAAGAATATCAAATTATGTACGCTTGTGAAGTGTAACTGCTTATATCTGACATTTATGTGTAATTTGTGAATTTCTTATTGCGTCATTTTATGAATGAATGTGAGAATTAAATGAAACTAAGAACACTTATATTATCTTGATTTTCTTAACTGGAATCTTAGGTTGGCAGTTCAAGCACCTAGAGAAAGAATTGCCAGTATTTCTGTAAGTATTGATTATGTGTCTGGTTTCTTTATTGCATTTTTTGCAAAACCGATACTCATAAACAGTATAATAATCACTATTATAATAAGTCATGTCAGTTCCTCCTATTCATTTTTAGCAGAGATTATTGTTGTCAAAAATGTGTAATCTATCAATTCGTCTATTGCGTCATTTTATGAATGAATGTCACGGTGATGGGGTGAAAGTCGATTAATGTGTGAGTTCGTCCAGCTGGTTGTTGAGGTATTTGATATCTTTCTCGATGGCTTGGAATAATTCTTCTGACTTTAGAATCAAATGTGCCTTAGGAACATCCATTTTTTGCATTGAGATAAATATATCTATATATCTGCTTAATTTACCCCTTGTCTCGTTTTCTATAAGATATTGATACGGAATTATATTGTCAATTGGGCGACAATCCCCTTCCCTGAGCTGATCTCTTGAGATATTGCCAGGAAAATTGTTGAAAAGTAAAGCGTCTTTTAATGGATAATATAGCTTTTCTAATTGCCTTTCAATGAATTCGATTTCCCTAGATTTTTGATTGTCTTTCAATATTCTCAGAGTAAGCCATACGTATATTGCGGTCAGGAAAAACAACATCCCATTTAGAAAAGAATAATAATCTTCCGGGAGCCTACCTATCGCATAACCAACCGTGTAAAGAAAAGCAATAACCATCAATACAACAAGTGGTAACAATTCAAAAAAATCGTAACGAGTCATTCTTTCCTATATTTTTCTGATCATTAATTATAGTTTCCTCAAAGTTGAACTTTCCTTAAATGAGTCAGTTATGTGTATTTATCACACATTTCGAGCAACCCTTGCTCAAAGCACTCACTTTTCAAAAAATAAAGTAATGAGGTGCTTAAGTAAGTCATTTATGTTCTAAAAGGTTAAAGTTAATTTTACAAAGAAATTAAGTCATATTGTCAATACGATCGATAATCAGGAATGTGTGTAATGTCCGGAAATTAGTCAGGATAAATGAAAAGGAAACAAAATGTGTATTTTGATGCTAAATTTAGATTATGGGTAATGTCGGTAGCAGTGATCATAAAACTCCTCTGGTCGTTTTACTACGTTCTGGTAACCGTCTAAAAGCTACTTCCAAGTGCCAGTTAAACTGGCTAATGCTTCTTTTTTTTCAATTTTGATCAGGTACTTCAATGATCCTGATAACTACGGATGAGTTCGAAGTTTAGACAATTCTTTAATAAGTGTAACTCCTATTGTAACATGTCGAAAGACGCTCACTATTACCAAATTATAAAAGGAGAATCGATATGAAAAAATATTTTGCATTTATGTCAATTGGCTTGTTGTTGCTCAGCATGACGGCAATAACAGTTGCCATTGCTGCCCCTGAGAATACAGCAGCAGAACCAGAATTGATTGCTGAACCCGTGCTAATAGCTGAACCTATATTGATATCTGAACCTGCATTGATAGCTGAAAAGATCTCTGCTGATGGATATTATCAGGACATGCTATATCCTGAAATTGAAAAAGAGATAGTTCCTCTACTCGTTGATCCGGGATATTCCTATCTTAGAATAAAGCCAGGAGAGTCAGATGAAATGACTGTCGTGCTTTTCAATCACGGGAAAGAGCCACTAACCCTTGAGCCTTATGTTGCACCAAAGGTATTCAGTGACAACATGTTTGACGAGGACTGGGTTACCATCTCGCCGGCAAAGGCTGAGCTCAATAACGGGGAAAAGCAGGAGTTCACCATCAAGGTCTCAGTTCCTGAAGATGCTGCACTTGACAATTATGATGCAAACGTTTTCTTCAGCGATCTCGAAGGGGATGTCTCAGCTCTGTATCCTGGCTATAATGGGGCACTTGAGCTTTCAGTGAACGTCTGGTTACCACCAAATGTACAGGTATTCAATTCATACATCAATGACCGTGTGGAAGCAGGTTCTGAATATGAATATGTCATCAAGCTCAAGAACGTTGCTGACAAGGCAATTTCCATCAACCCTGAATTCGAGGTAAGTGAGGATGATTGGTATGGATACAGTGCACAGGCATCTCTTGATGAGAAGGATGTGACCATCACAGCACCTTCTGTTATCAAGGCAGGAGAAAAGGCCACTGTAACAGTAAAGGTCAGAATTCCAGTCGATGCAGAAGGAAATCTCAATGGCAGGATCAACCTGAACATCGATGACAGGACCATGAATGAATGGAGCCAGAAGGTCAGCATGAACCTCGATGTTTGGCAACAGCCAGAAGAGCCGTTCACAACAAGCTTTGTTGCAAGGACAGATGATCCGGTAACCCTCAAGATAATCTCAAGGGACTATAATTATGGTGACAGCAGCACATCTTCCACAGCACCTTCCTTCGATATCGTGTTGAAGAACGCTGATGGTCAGGTCAAGTCGGTCCTTATTAGTTCAGGCCACAGTAGCACTGTCAGTCTTTCACAGCAATCTCCTATCTATTATGGAATTGCAATGGATGAGGCAAGAGATGGGGCTATGAGCGATATATCTGTTTCAAAAGAGAGCGAAGATGGGGAGCAATTCAATGTTTATCAGCAGGGTTCAACAACATATACGGAAGTCTATCTTGCTGATGGGGCCGTTGGAGAATGGACACTTGAGATAATGCCTCACAACACAGAGAATTTTGAATATTCTGTCAACATCGGTCCTGTTGATTGAATCTCTTTTCATTGTGTCATGTGTTAACATGGCACTCAATACCTTTTTTTACTTCTTCTTTTAACATCACAGCAGATAATGATATAATATATCAATGCTGAAAGTTCAGTGCCTATATTAAAAGAATTGTCGTCTTGCAAGCATTTTTTGTAACGGCTCTAATAAGTTGATAACATGCAGGAAAAAATAATCGAAATCGCATCACGTCTATCCGAATTGCGCAAATTGTACGACATAAGTTTTGAGGCCATGGCTGAGAAGCTCGGCATCTCTGTGGATACATACAAACAATATGATTCCGGGGAATCTGATATTCCTGCAAGCATGCTGTTTGAGATATCACAGATACTCAATGTGGACCTGGGACTTCTTCTGACAGGAGAGGAACCGCGCATGCATATCTTTGCGGTCAACAGAAAAGGCAAAGGCACTGAAGTGGAAAGAAGGGCGGATTACAATTACCAGAACCTTGCCTCGAACTTTGTTCATAAAAAGGCAGAACCTTTCATCGTCAGTGTGGAACCGCGTTCAGATGCTCATCCCCCTTCCATGAATTCCCATCCTGGACAGGAATTCGATTATGTGATAAGCGGCAAGCTCAAGGTCTGGATACATGATAATGAGATAATTCTTGAGGAAGGAGATTCCATTTATTTCGATTCCAGCTTCGTTCATGCAATGGAAGCGGTTGGGGATGAGCCGGCAAAGTTCCTTGCAATGGTTCTATGATAGCTTTGCTATCTGAACCTTATTTATCTTTTTATAAAAAACGGGTGTAAATATGTCATCTTTATTGGAAGAATATATCTCACGTACAGACTTCGGATCGTATGAGGACTTTAAGGAAAATTTCAAGATCAACATTCCTGAAAATTTCAATTTCGCATATGATGTCGTTGACAGGTATGCAAAAGAACAGCCTGATAAAAGGGCACTTGTCTGGTGTGATGATGAAGGCAATGAACTGGTCTATACCTTCAAGGACCTGAAACACTATAGTGACAAAGCTGCTAATCTCTTCAAAAAATACGGCATCGAAAAAGGCGATGTTGTTATGCTGACCCTTAAAGGTCGATATGAGTTCTGGATATGTATCCTTGCCCTGCATAAGCTCGGTGCGATCACCCTTCCTGCAACGCATATGCTGACCACAAAGGATGTCACCTACCGTATCGAACTTTCCAATATAAAGATGGTAGTCAGTGCGGATGATGAAGGGTTGATGGGATATATCGATGAAGGTCACAA
>NZ_JAGSOI010000085.1 GCF_023684405.1 Methanococcoides seepicolus
ATGAAATATAGTCTTTTCAGGAGTGTTGCATTCTTCTCTAATTTTATCTGCTTGTCTAACTCTTCAACGGTCATATGCCGTTCAATAAAGATCCCCTCAGGTCTAACCATGGAACAGTCTATATAACGAATTAGTCTAATAATTTGGGGTTTTAACTATAAATTGTGCTATATTAGGAATGTGGGATTACAGGGCATTGCTTGTAATTCTTGCAGGAACAATGATTCACAGTGGATGTGACATAATAAATGATATCTTTGATTGTGAAATCGATAAAATATGCAAACCAACAGGTGCTATTGCTTCAGGGAAAATTTCTATCAGAAATGCATGGATCTATATGCTGATTCTCTTTTTAGCAGCATTATTGATCTCATTTAAACTAAGCTATCTTATTCTTATGCTTTTTATCAGGAATTATTATTGGTGGGATTTTGTACTCTCATCCAATGTTTCGATTTAAAGATATCCCAGGCGTTGCGATGTTGGATATGGCTGTCTGCTTTGCTCTTGAATCAATCGGACTCTGGAGTGTTTATTCTGCGTTGCCTCCAGATAGCTTAATTGTTGCTGCGTATGTCTTTGTATCGATATTTTCTCTTACGTTCATGAAAGACTTTAAAGATGTAGCAGGAGACATCAACTCGCTTCCTTTGAAGGTTGGGATTCATAAAGCAGCAGTTATTTGCAGTCTATTAACAATACTGCCAATGATTCCTTTGTTGTATGCAGCAACAAGTTTTCCACGTTTGTATCTTGCTTCATTGATCTATCTCGTATTGGCTGCGAGATGTGTTTAGATACTGCTTGATAATCCGGTAGCAAGGGGAAACAAACTCAAAGACAGAATGATTATGACACTTACATTGCCAAGTTTTGCAGTAATGTTGACAGAAATGGCATTAATCTTCTGAAGACATGCTTTTTAGATTTTCCAGTGTATCAGTTACTTCTTTAGTAGCTGGTACCTGGAAGAGTTCTTTTAATTTTGAAACTGCATTTTTGTCAATAAAAAATTCATCTACCGTTTTGTATTTGTTTAAAAGCATGCTGATCTTGATATCAGGATATCGATTGACAAGATAGTTCTTGCAGTAAACAGCTGCATCCTGATCAGATGTTGCTCTCCCGCTTATTACTGCCATTGTCTTGTCACCAAAGCAATGGTAAACGTTCTGCAGGATTACACATCCGGAAATTGTAGGAGTTACAACAATTTCACCAATATTTGAAAGATACTCATCTGCCATCAATACGTGCTCTTTCTCAATCTGAAGCAATTGTTCTTCATTTTCTGCTTCTGCTAATATAATAAACTCTGTTGACAACCCAGCACGTTTCCAATTAGGAATGATTGTATATTTGTCAATCAAACCTTCTTTCTGCATATTCCTTGTGTGATATGTTACTGAATTTCCATCTTTAAAATCCAAGATATCGGCTAGTTCTGAATTGGTTACTTTACTGTTCTTTAAGAGAGTCAAAAGAATATGCATGTCAGTCTCTTTCAAATTTGAGACTTCTGATAGTAGTTGCGCAATTTTTTTAAATCTTTCTTGGTTGAGATCTTCATTGTTCATAACGATAAAAACAATTAGTCAAAATAAAAACTTTTTCTTGTTTTTTCAGCTAATTTTAGATAAAATGACTACTTTATTGGTTCAGAAATTCAACCCTCGAATATTTGAGCTACAAATGCCTACATATTTTGTTTACTATCTTCTTTATTGTAACCTCGTTGTGAATGTGTTCTATAACTTCGAACAGTTTCGAAGTTTAAGCTAAGTTTATACACAATTGGCAACAATCATCTCTTACATATCAAAAAAAATAATTGAACAAAGGTAGTGTCAAGATGAAATATATCGGGGTTACAAAAAAAGGATTCTGTTTATTGGTCTTGCTATCGTGCATTCTGCTGGCAGGATGTATCGGGCAGGACGAGAGACAAGTTTACACTTCTTCCAATGAAGCGCTTTCCTATGATAAGGGAGGGACTTATTCCGAAGAGGACGAATATCTGGTGCTTGTACCGAAATCACTGTTCTCAGGTGGGGACAGTTCTGTAACGATGTCTGCTTTCCTTGATGATGAACCGGTCAGCAGGGGCGTTGAATATACTCTTACCAGTGCGTCAGGCGAGATCATCCCATTGGTAAAGGCGGCCACTTCCAAAGTCGGTAACAGTGTGGCGAAGTTCGAAGTACCGGATGTCGAAGAGGGAAGTTATACACTGACCGCAACACCCTCGGGTGCGGAAAAAGGTTTTACTACAACTGTTAAAGTGGTGCAGAACAATCCGATATTCATCGAAACGGACAAACCGATCTACAAACCCGGGCAGACCATACATGTACGTCTTCTCAGCCTGAACAACAACCTTGTTCCTGTCGTTCAGAACACCACCGTTGAGATTGCTGATGCAAAGGGAGTGAAGATCTTCAAGGATGATCTGGCTACCAACGAGTATGGGGTTGCCTACTTTGATCTTCCGCTTGCATCCGAATTGAACCTTGGAACATGGAAGGTGAAAGCGACATCAGGAAGTTCGATGTCTGAAGTGGATGTCAGGGTGGAGAAATATGTCCTCCCCAAGTTCGATCTCGAAACTTCCACTGAAAAAAGCTGGTTCCTTGCCGATGAGCCAATTACAGGTACAGTCTCTGCTAACTATTTCTTCGGAAAGGTAGTTGAAGGTACTGTTGAGGTAAAGGTTTCCAGATACGTAGGTGTCTGGGAAGAATATGCAACATCCACCGCTCCTCTTAAAGACGGAAATGTAGAATTTGCACTTCCTGCTGTTGGATATGTTGCAGGCACCTTTGGAGCTGGCGGACAAGGTAGTGTCATGCTGAATGTGACCGTGACCGACACCGGTGGGCATAGTGAAGAAACTACCGAACTGCTTACTATAGCACAGCATCCGTTCATCCTGCAAATGATCCCGGAATCCAATTCCATCAAACCGGGAATGCCTCTTCAGGTCCTTCTTGTAACAAAGGACCCCGGAGGAGAACCCCTTGAAAAAGAGGTAACTCTTGTTGCAAATTTCAGAGATAAAAATTACAACTATAACGAGAGCAAAGAGACCTACACAACACAGAATGGCGTTGCTCTGGTAACGTTGGAGATACCCGAAGATGCTGTGAGCGTTGAACTGCATGCTGTTTCAGAAGAAATTGAAGTTACCAGTACGTTGAATTCGGTCTATTCCCCAAGTGCCAGTTTCCTGCATTTGAGTCAGGTAAGTGAAGGCATACCGGAAGTCGGGGATGTGATCTCGTTCAAGGTCTATTCCACTAACGCAGGAACGGTATTCTACGATGTCTTCGCAAACGGCAGGACTGTCTACTCTGCAACAAGTGATGAACCGCAGATAAACATCCCTGTTACACCCCAGATGAGTCCTTCGGCGAAGGTCGTCGCTTACATGATAAATCCGAACAATGAGGTTTCAGCCGACAGCCTGCCATTCGATGTCAAGTTCAGCACGCAGGTAGACCTTTTGACAGGATTCGATAACGAAACGGTGGCACCCGGTGACGCTGTCTCGGTTGAGCTGGATGCAGGCACGAAGTCCATGATAGGACTTTCCATTGTGGATGAATCCGTATATGCATTGAGCGAGGGCAGGCTGAACTTGAAACAGGTGTTTGATGAGCTTGAAATTCGCTTTATGGAACCTCAGGTCGAAGCGCATCCGCAATATTGGGGATACCAGGAAACTGCTTATGATGTTCTTGATGATGCCGGAATGATAGTGTTGGCATCCGGCAGTCTTGAAATTCCAAGGTCGGAAATGGATGGGGGTATGGGCGATCCCCGGTTTGTAGCATTCAATGTTGATATGGAATTTATGGACGAAGCTGTAATGGCGATGCCAATGGACGAAGCTGCAATGGATGACAAAGCAGGTTCAGAGGAGCAGCTTGCGGAAGTGGAGAGAGTACGCCAGTTCTTCCCTGAAACATGGATCTGGATGCCTGATATTCTTACCGATAATGATGGAAGGGCAACCCTTGATCTGAATGCGCCTGATTCCATCACTACCTGGAGACTTCATGCAGTCTCATCAGGTCCGGAAGGCATAGGAATATCCGAAGCAGGCCTTACGGTCTTCCAGGATTTCTTTATCGATCCTGACCTGCCTTATGCTGTTATTCGTGGTGAGGAGTTCCCTGTTCAGGTACAGGTGTATAATTATCTCGACAAGCTTCAGAATGTGAAGCTGACGCTTTCCGGTGCAGAGTGGTTCGAGCTGGTAGGCGATGATGTTGTCGAAGTGAGCGTGGATGCTAATAGTGTGACCCATGTAAGTTTTACCATCCATCCCACCAAGGTTGGCGTGCAGACAGTTGAACTGACAGGACAGACCACTGAGAAAGCGGATGCGATCCGCAAGACCATCATCGTTGAGGCGGAAGGTGTTACCAGGGAGATAGTGGATAACGGTATTCTTAAGAACGCTACAATTGAGCTGGATGCAACACTGCCTGCTGCGATCGTACCGGATTCTGAAAAAGTGATATTGAGCTTTACGCCAAGCATTGTAGCCCAGACCATCAGCGGAGTCGATGACCTGCTGGGCATGCCTTATGGATGTGGTGAACAGAACATGATGTTGTTCTCTACTGATGTTGAAGTACTGCGTTATCTCAAGGCTACCGGTCAGCAAAATCCCGAGGTACAGGCCAAAGCATTGACGTTCATCACAACCGGATATCAGAGAGAGCTCACTTTCAGGCATGCCGATGGCTCTTTCTCTGCTTTTGGAGAGAGCGATGGGGAAGGCAGCCTGTGGCTCACCTCTTTTGTGCTTTCCCAGTTCAGTGGTGCCAAGGACCTGACGACCATTGATGAGAATGTTGTAAGGGAAGCAGCGGAGTGGATAGGTTCACATCAGAAAGAGGACGGTTCATGGGAAGCGGTCGGCTTCGTTATCCATGAGGATATGATGGGAGGTGTGAGCGGCACTTATGCCCTTACGGCCTATGTGACACTGGCACTCGATGAATACGGCTATGCTGCTCCGGCTGTATTGGATAATGCCCGAAGCTATCTGGAAGCGGAACTTGATAAGCAGGACGATCCATACGCTCTTGCCATAGGAACTCTTGCGCTTCAAAAACTTGAGAGCGACAGGGCAGATGAGGCAATGGAGAGACTCCTTGAGCTGGCAAAAGAGGATGACAATGGCGTGTATTGGGGATACGATGATGTTATGCCTGAGCCTTACGAGTATGGTGGCTATGGTTTCCATCCTGTCTCGAGCAAGAACGTGGAAACCACAGCCTATGCCACACTTGTATTGATAGAAACGAATGACCCAAGGGCCAGCTCCTCATTGAAATGGATAGCAGCCCAGCGTAATTCCAATGGCGGTTTTTCAAGTACGCAGGATACTGTTATGGCTTTCAGGGCATTGATGACGGCGGCAGCAGTTGCCGGAAGGGACGTGGATGCCACTGTTACTGTCAGTGGGGATGGAGTGGAAATCAAGGGTCTTAGGATCACATCTGAGAACTACGATGTTGTGAACATCATTGAAGTTCCGGAAGGCGTTGAAGCGATAGAGATGGAACTTTCAGGTACCGGTGAGCTGAACTATCAGCTTGTCAGAAGGTTCAATGTGATCCTGCCTGAGATCATCGAGCAGGAACAGATCGAGCTTGACGTTGAGTACGATTCAACGGATGTGGAAGTTGATGATGTCGTAAAAGTCGATATTCGCCTGAAATACAATGGTATGCCTGGCATCAGAGGTATCGTTGAGTCCAGCGGAATGATGATCGTGGATGTTGCAGTACCCACAGGTTTCACTCCGGTATCATCCAGTCTTGAAGCCCTCAAGGAAGACGGCACTATCACCCGATACGAAATAGCCGGTCGCAAGCTCATCCTTTACATCGATGAGATGATGCCAGGAGAGGAAATGAACTTCTCGTTGCAGATGAAGGCAATGTTCCCGGTCAAGGCGATAGTACAGGAGAGCAGTGCGTATTCATACTATAGTCCGGAGGTCAAGGCGGAAGTTAAGGGTATGAATGTGACCGTTGTTTGATGGGAGATATTTCATCTCTCATTTTTTCTTTTTTTTTGCTCAAAACCGTGAGCTCTTATTATAGTATCGGTAAAAGACAATTAATGTCTAATAATTACTGATTTGGGGGTCTGTAAATTGAACAAATATCTGAAGATGGTCTTTTTTGGCTTAATTGTCTGGTTGATACCTTTCATAGTATCTTTTGCTTTTGTGGACAGGAACGGGAATTTCCTGATCGCAGAGACTTTCTTTAAGTCTATTATGATAGTAACAGGCGGTATTGTGGGTGTTTTGCTTGCGATACAATATTTTGAAGGAGTCGAAACGGACTATGTTAGAGAAGGCGTACTTCTTGGTACTGTATGGCTTGTCATAAATCTTGCAATTGATCTTAGTATGGTCTATGGTGGCTTCTTCCCGATGACAGTTACCCAGTATTTCACGGACATTGGGATGAGGTATCTGATAATGCCAATCTACACAATAGGGATGGGGTATGTTCTTATGCAAAAATTGGGATGAGTCTCATTTTCTTATGAGCATTTGGTGAAACGATGTTTTCAGTATTGAAAAGAAAGTACGGAGGCAGTGTTTCTGTAAAGAAGTGAAGTTAAAAATATTGATACACAACTTTGATAGGTATGTCAAAGTTGTGTGTTTAGTTTTATTGAGGAACTCTACAAAGCCCAAAAAAACGAATGTGTTTTATTCGCCTATTTTTTGGGTTAATAAATCCACAATTCTATTAACTTGGGTTTCTAAGTCATTTGTAGGATCAAATGAAATATGTCCTACTTTAGATGCTTCATCGAACGTAGTTGGTGTGTAATTATTGAATACTATGGGTATTACACTACCCTCTCCAAATCTGTCCTTAAAATGCTCTGATTCAAACTTTGTCCATATTCTAGTTGGGTAATCAGGACTAAGAATAGGAACAACAAATTTTGCTTCACTTCTGTATATTGGAGCAAGATAATCTTCAACATTGTTGCCTAAAATTCTATGTTCTTCATTTTTATCATAGAATATACGTAACTATTCAGCCATCCTCGCGTTTTTGATATAAACTTAGAATACTCAACACCATTCCATCAGTGCTTGATATTGATTTTACCAAAAAACAATATACTATGTCTCTATTTTAGTCACTCCCTGAA
>NZ_JAGSOI010000086.1 GCF_023684405.1 Methanococcoides seepicolus
AGCTTTACAAGAGCGGAAGGTTTGTCGAAGCCATCAAGGCAGCCCTCATCAAAAGAGATGATATCGCAAAGATCCTGAAAGAAGTATCAGGAAAGGATGTACTTCCTGAGTGGAGTCCTTTCAATCCCATATGCTAGGAATGTGGCAAGATTAATACCGCGACGGTCACCGGATTCGATGCAGATGCAGAGACCGTTGACTATGAATGTTCCTGCGGACACTCCGGCACGGTCTCAATGATCGGCGGCGGAAAGCTTACATGGCGTGTGGACTGGCCTGCAAAATGGAAGATGCTGAATGTAACAGTCGAACCCTTCGGAAAGGACCATGCTTCAAGAGGCGGTTCATACGATACCGGAAAGAGGATCGTACGGGAGATATTCGACCACGAACCACCACAGCCTATAGTCTATGAATGGATCATGCTCGGACAAAAGGGAGCAATGTCATCATCTAGCGGCGTTGTCGTGTCAATCTCCGACATGCTTAAAGTAGTACCTCCGGAAGTATTGCGTTACCTCATCATGCGCACAAAGCCTGAAAAACACATCAAGTTCGACCCTGCACAGCCATTGCTGACACTTGTGGACGAATATGAACGTCTCAACTCGAACGCTGAGATCGAAGGCCTTAACAAGCGCGTACTGGAGCTCTCACACGCAAAAGGCATCTGTCATACCGATATCCCGTTCAAGCACATGACCACCATTGCCCAGGTCGCACATGGGGACTTCGACAAGATCATGAAGATCATTGGACGTGCCGGCTACGACACCACAAACGAGAAGTGCATCAGGGAACTGGTAACCAATGTCTCTAACTGGCTTGACATGTACGCACCCCCATTTGCAAAGTTCAGCGTGAAGGATGAACTGCCTGAAGAGACAGCCAGCCTCACAGATGAACAGAAAGCATTCCTCGGTGCAGTATCGGAGATCATCGAGAATAGTGGAGAACTGACAGGTGAAGATTATCATAACCTTGTTTATTCTTCAAAGGAAGCAGGTTCAGAACTGAACACGAAGATAGCTGCAAAACTGAGCGTTGATGAGGTGGAGATAAACCCCAAGGATATGTTCAAGGCCATCTATACATCAGTACTTGGCCAGCAATCGGGTCCAAAAGCAGGATGGTTCCTTTCATCCATCGACCAGGACTTCCTTGCAAAGCGCTTCAGTGAAGCAGCTTTGTACCGACCCTGAATATGACAGAAGGTAAAACGACCATATCTCATTTCACAGCATGGGAGGACGAATACTCCCATGTGAAATGGGGCGGAGCAGCACCCATCGATGCGATACGCTCACAAATACCTGAAAAATGCCGCATCCTTGATGCCGGATCAGGAAACGGTCGACACCTTCTACCCTTATCTAATTTTTACAATTGTGCGGGTATCGATGTATCCACAAAGGCATTAACAGCTTCGAGAGAGTACCTTGCAAAAAGAAATAGAGAAGCACACCACTCCACGGCTTCGATCACCGACCTTCCGTTCCAGGACAACAGTTTTGATGCCATTGTCTGTTTTGGAGTGTTGCAGCACCTTCTCAGAAAAGAAAGAGAAACAGCGGTCTGTGAATTTGAACGTGTCTTAAAGCCCGGGGGCATGATATTCCTCGAGGTCTTCGGCATAGAGGACATGAGATATGGCGGAGAAGAGGTCGAAGAACACACATTTGTTCGCCAGAGCGGCATAATCTATCACTATTTTACAAAGGAAGAGCTTCAAAACCTTTTCAGTGGATTCGCCACGAACGACATCAATGATGTGATCACAAAAAAAATATTTAAAGGCGAGTCCTATACCCGCCACATGATTAACGGCATCATTCAAAAGGTATCAGAAAGTGATACCAAGGTAAGCTAAAAGCACTAAAAGCAAGGCACCGATAACTCCTGCCAGTGCACACACAAGTATAGTTACCCAGGTGAATGCTATGTGTATCCCCAGCACGAACTTTGCCACAAGAAGGATAACGATGCCAAGCACCGTGTTTACAACCATATTCTTGATGGTCTTAAGCACTTTGTACAATATAAGGGCCGCAATTATTGCAACCAGTACTATTATCAGTTCCATTACCATATTGATCGATATAAAATATATATCAAAGGTATTTAATTTTTGCTTTTAAAAGAACTCAAAAACCCATTAAGAATAAGTTCCAGCTCAGAATTATCCCCATATTCCCTTACAGAGATATCAGTATACGTATTCCCAAGCAACATTGCAGAAACATTGGAATCCGGCATGTGTACACACATTATAGGAATGCCTTTTTTGATCGCGGAACATACCTCATAACCAACACCAATGGAGGGCATACTGACCTCTGCGATCATACATTCGCTTTCCTGCAAAAAGGACATATCCCTTTCATATATCTGAGTCTCCGTCAAAAGGGATTCCTTACCTTCGACCTCACTATCCGCAACATGCCAGCTCAATACCTCATGCCCTTTATTTCTCAGGGACCTGCAAATGAACTGGTAAGTGGGAAGCATCTGCCGCCCCCCGCGAATTGAGCCGGACAGAAATACCTTCATACCACACCTCGCAGGTAATGTCCCGCAGTATAGCCATCCGTAATATCCTTACAGCGCCCGGCCTTTTTACCGTCCAGAACCCCACGATAGCGGCGGGTCACTTTCTTCACCAGCTCCACATCCATTGTCCTTGCCTCGATCCTTATGGCTGCAACGCCTGCCCGAAGGAGAATATCCATGTTCTCGAGCATACAAAGTTCCTTGGAGTTAAGCACATGCATCCTGCAATCCGAATCCACCAGCAAAGGGAAATAGTAACCCAGTTCATCGACCAGCTCAAAATCCTCTTCCTCACAGACCTTAATGCATCCGTCCTTGTTCCCGAAAAGATCGCCAAGCATACAATAGCGTGACACCATGACATCCTGGCGACCATGCACGATACACTCAACAGGCCCACATTCTGCGACCTCTTCGACCTGTGCAATTGACATTTCAGGAGACAGAACCACCGAAGCCGCACCAAGCTTCTTCATTGCAGCATAGGAACGGACATTAAAGACATTCATGGGACTGTCCGCAACCACAGGAAGACCAAAGCCCATGGCAAGATGATAAGTACCATAATTGGAAACGACCACGCCATCAACTTCAAGCTCCTTTGCCAGTCCGAACAATTCCCTCACGGCATCCATATCGTCTTCCGACACGATCCTGGAACTGTTCACATAAACTCTGCGGCCATTGTCCTTGCAGATGGTGACTGCCTCTTCCAGATCAATATACTTACGTCCCCTGAAGAATTCCCCTCCGACATAAAGGACATCGGCACCACCCTCAATAGCTGCATTCAGCCTCTTGAGAGTGTCAACACTAACGACAAGCAATGGCTTTTCAGAACTCTGCCCCTCACAAGGCACATCAGGCAAAACACATTTACCATGCTCCGGGCGATGCCATTTCTCCATCCTTGCAGCGCCCAGAAGGGAAACAGCATTATTTCTCACATCATTGAGCTGTTTGATAGGGATGAACACCTCACCGGAAATTTTAATATCGATCGAGGAAGCCTCAAAAACAGAATTACCCAGTTTCAAAAGCTGTTTTTCGATCTGCTCTTTATCGGTAGGCCTCTTTTGTGCAACCTCGACCACATAATCCGATAGAACATAAACACAATTACCATCCACATCTTCCATTTCAAGAGCAATGTTCGAACCGGCAGTGACATCCGCTTTAATGGCCACCGGAACCTTCCTGATAGGCTTTGAGGATGTGAACGTACGTTTTAGGGATTCCATCAGAGACCGATCCATGGTCCTGAAGATCATTGAACCTTCAGGAAGTTCCCTTCCAAATGATATCTCAACGACATCTCCGGCCTTAGCTGAACTTACCTGCTCCCCGTTCATGACCATTTGGGTTATGTTCTCTCCTGCACCTTCCATACCCTCGAGACCAATACCATCGCCAAGCTCCAGTTCTGTGGAAAGGTTCGCGATTAGACGTCTATCTTCTTCATTGTAGCCTATAACACTACCTGCAACCAATCCTCTACTGTATGGCTGTTCCCGGCTCATCATCCCGACCCTGGAGCCTTTCAGGTAAGCATCAGTGAACTCCCTGTTGAAAAGCTGTTCAAGCACCAGCGACTCGTCAGGAGAGACAAAATACGACTCAGGATCATCAAAATAACGATCGATCAATGTCCTGTATATGCCAACAACACCCGCAACGTATTCGGGCCTTTTCATTCGCCCTTCGATCTTGAAAGAAGAAACACCCGCTTCAATAAGCTGCGGAAGAACGTCTTTGCTGCTCAGGTCTTTAGGACTTAAAAGATAAGGACCTTCTGTGCTCACAGCACCCTCATACCCCAGCAGTTCATAGGATTTCCTACATGGCTGGGCACATTGCCCACGATTTCCACTCCTACCGCCAATGACACTGCTCAAAAGGCACTGTCCTGAATAAGATATGCAAAGAGCGCCATGAATGAACGTTTCAAGCTCAACGTTGGTCTTTTCCCTTACCTGCCTAATCTCATCGATCGACATCTCCCTTGCAAGTACGATCCTCTTGACACCAAGCTCTTCAAGAAAAAGAACACCCTCACTATTGTGAACGGTCATCTGTGTACTTGCGTGTATAGGCAGATCAGGAACTATATCCTTTGCCAGATGAAGCAGACCGATATCCTGAACAATGACAGCATCCGCCCCGCATTCACTAAAGAAGCACAACATATCCGCTGCTTTTTTCATCTGCATATCTTTAACAAGGGTATTGACGGTCACAAAGACCTTGACACCACGAAGATGGGCATAATCCACAGCCTCGCCTATCTCTTCAAGAGTGAAATTTCCGGCAAAAGCCCTCGCACCCAGCGCCTTCGCTCCGAGATAGACAGCATCAGCCCCGTTCTCTACAGCAGCCACAAAGGAGTCCCAGGTTCCTGCTGGAGCCAAAAGTTCAGGTTTTTCGTTCATTGTATTCACAGCGTGTCCGATAAAGTTTCAATGATCAAGACTTATATAACTGCTATCAAACAACTGAACATATATAAGCGTGATTAGACAAGGCAAAGCACAAAAAATAGAAGGATTGAAATTCAAAAATGAGGGAGAAAAACTCACTCATTTGTTCACAAAATAGAGCCTTATGATATAGACGCTAAGAACCAATACTGCTAGATTGACAAATGATCTGACTATCGGAACATACTGATGCTCAAACCAGGTATAAATGATACTTTCTATGGAAATATAGAGCTGGAATGCTGACAAGATCAAAAAGATCATTGCAAGTCCAAAAACACCTAACCTGAAATAGTATTCCATATTCGGTTTTTGATTTGGTATATTCTCATCCATTATTATCTCCTCCTGTGTATGACTACAACACTTAATATCAAAGCCAGCGCGAACAAGATGGTAAACCCAGGGAGTTCCTCTTCAGCAGACTCCTCGGAAACTTCCTCCACAAGGATCTCTTCAAAGTCCTCTGCATTGATCACTTTTTTCTGAACAACGGTATCTTTGTCAAGAACAGTTTCAGGACTTAGCTGAATTTCACTCTCGCCACGCTTGATAATCGTATCATTGTCCCAGATGATCACATCGACAATGTAATTGTAATTCTTAGGAACTGTCAGACCCACTGAAATTATCTTTGTTGTTTCAGGAAGGATAGAACCTGTATTGGTCCAAGCTTTATCTGCAAGCAGGCTGGCATCTCTTTCCCGTGCCTTGACAAGTACTCTGTAATCACCACTCCTATCGCGACCTTCATTTGAAAGATAGATGTCCGCCTGCAACTCAACCTTGCTGTCAACGACACCCTTTACGATAAAATCAACATCTCCTATCTCGATCCCAATATCCGCCACATCGGGAGTTAAAGAATCCAGATTTGAGATATCCAAACGACGAGACCTTTTTTTCTGATCGTCTTCAAGAAGCTGTACCTCCATTCGATAACCACCTTCTTTCAAAAGTGAGATTTCTATGGGGATGAATACCGTTTCACCGTTTTCCACAGATCCTATGAAAACATCTCGCTGCATATCAAGAAAACCAGTGTCTTTATCGTACACCTTCAGAAGAAGGGATACATTGTCACTATCTGCGAATCGACTCTTAATTTCGGTCGTAACATTGAGATCTACATAGCTACTTCTTATTTTATCTGAAGAGATATCCACGTTTGCGATCTCAAGCTGGCTATTATCTTCAAAGTCCCGAAGACAGCCAGCGGACATCACTGATGCGAACATAACAAGTAATAGTAATGTACATCCCACTATTTTTTGGGATTTGTCCATAAATATTCACCAATGATATAGAAGAAAGATAGCATAAATAACTTCCCGCATTATTTTTGCAAATTATGTGTTTGTTTGTAATGTTGTAAGAGGAGGTGAGCTGTGGCCTAAGAAAATGATCAAAGAAATGGAAAGATAAGGGCAAAAATAAATAAGAAAATAAGGCAGACCTGGAAAATAGGTCTCAAATATCAATCAGTACAGATACACGGATTCTTCCTGCAGGTCGGGCATACGAGCGGATATTTTTCCAGAAATGCTTTTTCAAGATCAATATCATAGAGATTCGCCAATGCACCTATCCACGCAAAACAGTCAGCAAGCTCTTCCCTTAGGTTTTCCATATCATTCCTGCGAATAGCCTCTGCGAGCTCTCCGACCTCCTCGACCAACCAGAGTGTCGTGGCAGGTCCACCCCTGCGTTTATCGTTATGTGCGTAAAGGTCATACATGAATTTCTGGAATTCGGATATTTCCATGATATTGTCTCCTGAAATTAAATTATAGTCAAACACCCAACATTTTGGACTTCTGTTTTTCACTAAGAAACTTTTCAATCCATCTCTTTGCAAAGCTAATTTTTGATGAGCACTCCATAAATTTCTCATGTATTAAATCCCGCATATGATCAATATCGATAATGAACT
>NZ_JAGSOI010000087.1 GCF_023684405.1 Methanococcoides seepicolus
ATGAAATATAGTCTTTTCAGGAGTGTTGCATTCTTCTCTAATTTTATCTGCTTGTCTAACTCTTCAACGGTCATATGCCGTTCAATAAAGATCCCCTCAGGTCTAACCATGGAACAGTCTATATAACCAATTAGTCTAATAATTTGGGGTTTTAACTATAATTGATTTTGATATACAACCTGGTAACAAAAAAGGATCTGACTTTGTCTAGGTCTTCTTTTCTAAAACCGAATGATTCTATATATATTTAATCATAATAAGGTCCATGTGTATGTTTCCAACAAAAAACACAAGGGTATGAATTTATTTTGTCTAACAAGTACTTAAGGTCTATTAATATAGCCATGCAAGTAGCTAAAAGCAATGCTAGCTTTTAATAATGAAATAAGGGATGTTTCTCACACGATAAAAATGGCAAGGATATTGACATATAAATATTCAAATTATTAAGAGGTTCAATGCAAGCAAAAAAGGAAAAATGGATCCCATCAAAAAGAGATTCTCATGAAAAGGGGATGGTTCTTCACTATGGTGGTAATAGAAATGTCCTGATCCTTGGGCTAATTGTTCTATTCATAGTTTCATGGTCAATTCTACTTTTTTACCATCCTCCGGGAGAAATAGTCGAAAGGCTGGGAGTACGCAACGTTTACATTTTTGTCTTCCTGCTGGCCATGATAGGTGGAGTTTCCACATTAACCTCCACTACATTCTACACGGCTTTGATCGCAATATCTCTGGGAAGTGTAAATTCGATCGGGATCGCATTAGTTGCAAGCTTAGGTCTTACTTTTGGAGATCTGGTATTCTACTATCTGGGTACAAAAAGCAAACAATGTGTTAAGGGAAAATATGCAGGTACTATATTTCGCCTGACAAAATGGATGGAACGGATCGATGACAGAATAACTATGCTGCTGATCTTCTTTTACTCATTGACCCCTCTTCCAAGTGATGTGATCGCAATAGCACTTGCAATAGTGGGATTTCCATTCCGTAAAATGATCGTTCCGTTGGTTGTGGGTAATTTTACCCTTATCTTTATGCTCGTGGAGATCTCAAAATTGGGATATAGTTTGATCTGAAGGGGTTGAAAGTACTGACAAAATATTCATTCGGAATGTTCATGTGAGGAAGTTTCCGGGGAACGAGGTCTGAATGACCTTGGATCCAGGTAAAAAGCATTTTCACAGTAGCTGCACATGGTCTTAAGATCGGATCCTTCAATAATAACCTTCTCTACTTCTTCCTGAGGTGTTATGTACTGCGTCATTTCCTCTCCGCAGTGAGGACATTTTATTTTAAGCCATTCCAGTTTGGTGAGCTGCCGGATGTCTTTTATGACCACTCCCAGTGCATTTTCATAGTTATTCCTGTAAAAACGTATGGCTGGCAGATGACCTATTAAAACTGGAAGTTTCTCTCCGTATTCTAACAAAGGGATCATCAACTGATCCGTACCCACAGCCAGACCGATCTCCTGGTTCACTTTTGGTGATAATAATCCATCCATTGAGAGAATGACGATCATGCAGTCTGAATGGCGAATACCAAAGCTGATAAGTTCTGCCTCGGAGAGCGAATCGGTCTTTTTGAACAGAGACGAAAAGCTTTCCAGATTCACCGCCCATAAGGCATCTTCCATTTCCTGAGCCAGGCCTTTGTCCTGTTCAGAGTGGGAAATATATATTCTGTTTATCATGGCTATAAACCTCCAAATATCCTCTGCTTATTCCAACAACATTACATGTAAGCAATGATCTCAGCTTTTAAAACAGAGGTATTTGGCCTATATCTGATAGCTAGATCAATCTTTCTTATCCCGTGGCTTTTTGGTTGGTTCGGGATAAGGAACTGGTTCTGGAGAAGGTTGTGGTTCCGGTTCAGGACATGGTATTGGTTCTGGCTGAATTGATGAACTATTCTTTTCTTTTTGCAAATAATATACCCCCTTTGGTCAATTAATAATTTGATATCCTTTCTACTTAAGATTATAGTTCAATGGAACTGAGATGATAGTATAGCTAATTGCTCCTTCCTATATTCAGAACTCTTTCAATTATTTATCTCAGTAATTGAATACCCATTATATACATTGATCTGGAATCCCAACTTGTTCTGGCTACCAATCCAAAACCAATAGCTAGGCCATGATATACCAATAAGGTAGAGTTATTAGGAAAACTATATCGATTGCACGTCTCTTCTCATCAGATGTGAGGAGGCGATCGATCTTCGGGTTTTTTGAAGGGCGTGTACTGAAATAAAAATAGGACGTGTTTTCTGTTACAGACCCGTCTAAAAATAAATTTGTACTGTGGGGATGATTTTTCATTCCCACGGGCTATATCCGAATGTATCCTGATAACGTTGTACCACAGATCCCATATAATTGGATGCTGTCCTCGAAGACGTTTTGGACATGAAATTATTCAATGGAAATTCACTGTCACAATTTGTACAACGTGCATTTTCACATCCGGTTATCGAACTTGGGCAGCCGGTACAAAGTTTTGCTCTTGAGTAAAATAGACTAAAAGATGTTCCACATTTCGGACATGTTATCATTCTGTTCGCATCAAAAAGGTTTTTACTAACTCCTCTTCGTTTTAATTCATCAGAATATCTTTCATCTCTACTCATATCATCCATTAATTTCTTCTCTTCTCTATCCATTTGTTTTTTACCTCACAAACATAACTCACTAAAGAAAAAATGCTTATTGAGATATATATAACGACTCATCTTCGGGAATCAAAGCCTTTGATATAATCAAAACCATTAATATAATAGTGATCAATGCAAAGTAATATTACTTCTAACATGTTTCCTCAAAGTTTATTGTAAACATGTCTGTGTCAATTATATTTTTATAACATATGTAGGAAGAAACAGATGGCTTTTGAAAAATTGTTCGAACCCTCTAATATCGGTACATGTAATTTGATGAATAGGATCATTATGGCTCCAATGGCCAACATAAATATGGCTGATCCCATTGGGCGTCCTACGGAAAAGATGATCGCTTACTATAGAGAGCGAGCAAAAGGTGGTACCGGTCTACTGATAACAGGTCTGGTTCCCGTCTCTTTTGGAATTGACCCTACTGTTTCGGAAGACAATGATACTACATATTTTCCACGTATAGATGGCACTTCAAGGACTCGTCTTTCGGGATGGAGGGACTTGACTGCTGCAGTAAGACCATATGGTTCTAAAATATTTATTCAACTGTCTGCCGGGCTTGGCAGGGTTGGTTCTCCTGAGCCTGCTTTGAAAGGTAAGGACTTAAGATCATCTTCATTTAACAAGAATTTTTACGTTCCACATACCCCGCATTTTCCACTATCAGATAGAAAAATTAGAAAGATTGTCAAAAGCTTCGGGCAATGTGCAGTTAATGCAAAAGTTTCTGGTTTTGACGGTGTCCAGATACATGGGCATGAAGGCTACTTAATGGATCAATTAACCTCTGATCCGTGGAACAGGCGTAAGATCGGCAGGTACAGGAATAAGTTCCAGTTCGGTATCGATGTTGTAAAGGAGATCAAAAAAAGATGTGGCAATGATTTCCCCATCATCTATAGGATCGACCTTACTCAGGCCTTAGAGGAAAGTTATGGTAAGGACATATTTAAAAAACAATTTCGTGGAAAAGAGCGCAAGATCGAAGAAGGGGTCGAATTTTGCAAAGTACTTCATGAGGCCGGAGTGGATGCATTTGATGTGGATAAAGGCTGTTATGATAACTGGTTCTGGCCACATCCTCCAGCATATTTTGATGATGCCATCTATGCTGAAGAACTCGCTGGCAGATTGAGATCTTATTTCCGGAAAGAGAACATTGATGCAAAAGTAATAGCTGTGGGAAAACTGGGAAAACCTGAATTTGCTGAAAGGGTACTGGATAATGGGTGGGCAGATTATTTTATGCTTGGAAGACCACTCCTGGCTGATCCATATTGGACTAAAAAAGTTAAAGAAGGAAGAGTAAAGGAAATAGTACACTGTATAGGAGATCACGAAGGATGCATTGAATCGTTTAAAATGGGTGGCCATATCTGCTGTGCTGTAAACCCCTATACGGGTTTTGAGGATTGCAAAAAATTGATAAGAACAGATGTTATGAAAAGAATTGCTGTTATAGGTGCAGGACCTGCCGGTTGTGAGGCTGCAATGACCGCATATAAAAAGGGATATGATGTAACTCTTTTCGAAAAAACTGATCATATTGGAGGTCAACTTCATTTAGCCGGGAAAATGATGATAAAACATGATATCAGACGTTACCTTGAGAATCTTCAGTTTCAACTCGACCTATTAATTGAGGACGGGCTCAAAGTTGAATTCAATAAAGTAGTGACTCCTGATGTTATCAACAACAAATTCGATGTGATCCTTTGTTGTACCGGATTGGAAACTTCAATACCTAATATAGAAGGTCTGGAAAGTGTTCGATATGCAGAAGCTCGCGAATTTCTTAAAAATGATATGGATATTCCGGATGATGTGAAAGATGTTCTGGTAATAGGTGGGGGAATTATGGGATGTGAAGTCGGCTATTCTCTTGCTTATGAAAAAGACCTTAATGTAGTTGTTGTCGGAAAGAACAAAGATCTGATCCCAAAGACAGTCATGGCGAACAGATCCCAGATGTTATGGATGATGATGGGAGAAGGTTCTCCTTCCGGAAAAAAAGACGATGCCTTGAAGAAACCTATCAAAGCCTATAATGCTTCGGAAGTAATACGTTTTTCAGGAAATAAAGCCTATTTAGCTGTGAACAAAGGTAGAAAAGCTCCCTATACACCATGGAAAGCACTTATTCCTGAAAATGTGAATAATCCGTTTGAAAAAGATCTTGATCCTGGCAATGTAAAGGAATTGGAACTAACTGCTGATCTTGTTTTGTTTGCAACTTCTGGCAAACCCAATAATTCCTTGTTCAACCAGTTACTGAAAGAGAATTCAGCTAAAGAAATATATTCTATAGGAGATTCAAGCGAACCCGGAAATTTGTGGAAGGCAATTACAAACGCAAATGAGATTGCAAGAAATATCTGAATGAAATGACATTCACTTTCGATCACATTATTTGGGTTTGAGTACATTATCTGAACATTCAAAACTATGACCGCATATTTGTAATATTGTCTTTTGTCGTTGTTCTATTTTCATAAGGTCGATCTATTATCCAAATGTTATCCCCGATGAATTCATGGGTTTGATAATATCAAAGCTGTTATTTTTTTTCATCAGGGGGTTTTCTAACATGGCTTAGTTCCTGAATGCATGCTGTTGAAAAATCACAATTTGAATCGGGAACAGGCCTTCGACAACGCGAGGGGTGTCGATTTCTAATTCCGGATTATTATATATGTTCTCAGTAAGATATCAATTATTAGTCAATAGAACAGCATCTTAATTCTATTGATATGGATCGAAGAAAGATACAACATCGGTAATCGTGAGTGGTAACTTTGGATAAATTTGCCTCTCAGACTATTGATATGAAATATAAACTAATTGGGTGATAAAATCATGCCGTCAGAAGATTATGCACCAATGGATAAAGATTGGCTAGAAAATGCAGGGAATTTATGGACGACTCCGTTTGTAGATACTCCCTCGGAAAGAGTAATTGTGGATCCGATCATTCTGTCACACGCAGCAAGCGTTTTCAAGAAAAGCGTTGGTTATTTTTGGCAGAATCCGGCTGAAGCTATGAGAATGGTCTGTCATACATGTGAAATGTACGATGTGACTCCTGTAGGTCATTATCTCTATGCGGATTACTGGGGTGAAGATTACGGAGCTAAAGTGAAGGTTCAGGCAAATTCACCTCCAGGCATTACCAAGCGTCCAATAAAGGACGCTGAAGGTGTCGATAATTTGGAGGTATTGAGTCCTGAAGATCTGGCGAAAGGTCCTACACTGACAAAACATTTCGAAGCATTGGATACCTGTAAAAATGAATTCCCTCAAATGTTCGCTCCAATAACCCAATTGGCTGGCTCGATGGAAGTGGCAACAAACTGGGCTTCTATTGATGATGTTTTTATGTGGATGATGACTGAACCTGAATTAGTCGATAAACTGACATCCAAAGCTACTGATCACATGGTAAATGCCTGTAAAGCTACAGCAAACCGCTATGGTGCAAATGTAATGATCACAGGATCAGTAATTGCAAGTGGGGATCTGATGGACAGGGACCAGATCAAGAGATTCGGCTATAATCCAGTCTCAAAAGCTGTCCGAAAGATGATGAATGCCGGTGCAGGTCCTGGAGTATATTACCACCTTTGTGGAAATCACAGCGATGACTTTGACCTGTGGAAAGATGCTCCAATGAGTCCTTTCACTGTTGTTCAGATCGGATATGATGGCAAGGATATTTTCCCAGCATCAAAGCTTGTCGAACACTTTGGTAACAGGTGTACTTGTTTTGGAACAGTTGATACTAAGCTAATAGATCGTGGTACTCCAAGACAGGTCTACGATCAGGCAAAGGAGCAGATCCTTGCAGGAAAAGATAGTCCGAGAGGATTTATCATCGGAACTTCCTGTGAATGCCCAACGAATGCACCTCCTGGAAATGTCCATGCACTGGTGAAAGCTGCAAAAGATTTCGGGAAATATGAGAAGTTCTAATGTTCGAAATACATGGTGTACAAGGTAAATAAGGAGTGTTATTCTATGGAACTATAGTTAAAACCCCAAATTATTAGACTAATTCGTTATATAGACTGTTCCATGGTTAGACCTGAGGGGATCTTTATTGAACGGCATATGACCGTTGAAGAGTTAGACAAGCAGATAAAATTAGAGAAGAATGCAACACTCCTGAAAAGACTATATTTCAT
>NZ_JAGSOI010000088.1 GCF_023684405.1 Methanococcoides seepicolus
CCACCATATTCTCCAGATTTAAATCCTATTGAATTCATTTGGAAAAGTATCAAAAAAGTTATCTCGCGAGAGTTCATTATCGATATTGATCATATGCGGGATTTAATACATGAGAAATTTATGGAGTACTCATCAAAAATTAGCTTTGCAAAGAGATGGATTGAAAAGTTTCTTAGTGAAAAACAGAAGTCCAAAATGTTGGGTGTTTGACTATAATAGTTTTAAAACATATTTTATATTACCGTACCATGAAAAGTACGGTGAGGCAGTGAATCAGAAGGTAGAACGCCATTGGGTGTGAAAGCCCATAAATATTCAAAGTTTATTTGGCATTTGTAAATCCTTAAGGTCGACCTGAGATGGGGAGAATATAGTGGGGTAGGGTCGCCCAATGATTGCCCGATGAGGTCGGCATATCGGCCCCTGATCACTGCCATTTATACTACTTTTCTACCACATATATCAGATCGAGAGCCATAGGTGACTCCAAAAACCACATTTATAAATAATTAATATGGTTAGCAGTATAGAGCATTTGGACCGCAATATTTTATAATTGTCTGTCCTGATACGAAAGAGACATTACTGAAAGTCAGAATATGAAGGGATTGCGAAAGTAAAAGTACTCCCTGCACCTTCTTCACTATCAACCCAGATATTTCCGCCATGCATCTCAACATATTGCTTAACTAGGGTCAATCCTAAGCCTGTACCTCCATATTTTTTTGTAATTGAAGGATCAGCCTGTTTGAAACTCTCAAATATTTCATCATGCCTATTTTTGGGAATGCCGATCCCGCTATCAGATACAGATATCTCCATCATATTATCATAAGCAATAGCGTTGATCTATATACTGCCATTTTCAGGTGTGAATTTCAAAGAGTTGCTTAGTAGATTATACAATATTTGCCTCATCCTTAGTTTATCAGCATACATTTCAATACTTTCATGACGAGCTTGATTACAAATTTGAATGTTCTTTTTATACGCCAGATGTTTTATCATATCTTCTACTTCCAAAAAGAAGATCGGTAAGCTTATCTTTTCATATTCAAGATAAGTTTTCCCATTTTCGATCTTAGCGAGATCAAGAATTTCATTCATCAGTTCCAATAAGTGTTTCCCACTGTTCAAAATATTTTTTGAATATTTGATCTCTTTTTCATTCAGGTTACCAAAAGGATTAGTATTTAGAACCTGTGAGAAGCCGATGATAGAATTAAGAGGTGTGCGTAGCTCATGGCTCATATTTGCAATGAAATCTGATTTAATTTGGTTAGCTTCTTCGGCTTGTATCCTTGCATTTATCGCAATTTGAGTCTTCTTACGTTCGGTAATGTCCCTGGCATCGATAATCACACAGGGATGACCATCATAGATGAATGACCTACTACTCATTTCCACAGGGATCCTAGAACCGTCTTTGTGAATTGCCTCTGTATCCAATATGAAAGACGTGTTATGTGATTGAACATTTCCATTATTGAGATCCTTTATTTTTAGAGGGGAAACATACAGATCATGAATAGACATGTTCAATAGCTCATCCTTGCTATAACCCATTGTTAATGAAGTTGTCATGTTTGCATTTACGATTGATCCATCCTCTTCAAAAATGACTATTGAACCATTGGAATTGTCAAAAATATCCTGAAAATTAGTACTGGATTCAGCTAATTTGAAAGATGCACTTTTTATCTCAAGATAAAGGAGATAGGAAAAAACAAAGAGAGAAGCTATTAAAAATATACCTGCTAAAGATAATCCATATATCCCATACTGCTCATATACATTTAGTTTAAAAAAGATTTTTTCAAATAGATTAAAAGTTGTAGAGATGATACCAACAATTATGGTTAAAACTAAAATAATTAATATATCACGAACAACGATTTGTGGATTGTTATGTGTACCCATTGAATTTCCCAGTCACATATAGAGTGATTATTATATTTATAATCATATGCCACAGGAGTTCTATCTCTTTTACTGAAGCAAAGACTGAATTAATTACTTCCAAATATTTCGTATCAAGCAAAGTATGGCCAAAATAAAGAATATAATTGACTTTAGCACCTGCTCAGTTTACACTTCTGTAAAAAAGATGTTTCAAACGCCTTCTTTATAACTAAGGTGTACTTTTATTAGCGAATGGATTATGTCGGTTATTTCATTTATTCTTTTATCACATTATTTGTTATTGTAAGCCCTATCACCGGAGCAATTACATTTATAACGTTAACCAATGGCCTGAGCTTAAGTGAAAAGAACGTAATTGCAAAAAAATCTGTTACATTGGCATTTTTTATTTCCTTATTTTTCATTTTCACAGGAACCATTATCCTAGATGTTCTTGGGATAAGTCTTGATTCAGTAAAAGTTGCCGGCGGACTATTACTTTTAATGGTAGCTTTTGATATGATGCATGCCAAGATCTCAAGACAAAGCATTACCGATAAAGAGATAGATGCATCCTATGAACGTGATGATATCTGGATCTTCCCAATTGCAATGCCTATACTGGCAGGTCCTGCCACCATAACAACAGCTATAATTCTTACAGAAACTGCTGAAGTGATTCAGCAAAAAATGCTCATCGTACTCGCAGCAGTAATAACATATTCAGTAGCCATGGTAACATTTCTCTTTTCCAGGAGAATACACAAAAAAATGGGATATAATGGGATGCTGGTACTTACCAGATTATTCGGCCTGTTCCTGGGTGCAATTTCAGTAGATATGATCGCCAACGGAATCTGGGGACTTTATATGAGCATGGCCTCATTGCCAGTTTGAATATTATTTCCAATCTATTTTAGTCTTCTTCAAAGGCTCCCTACACCTTAAAATATACCGTTTTGGTGTCGCTTTCAAGATGAGATCTGCATATTTATTTGCATAGGGTTTGATCAATAATGCATTTCACAGGAAAACATGCCCTATGAACTGAAAGAGGCCCCATTGGAAGTAAATTACCGATAGATTATTGAGTACTAAAAGGATTCCGAATACACCTACAGAACGCTTTAATCCATCCCATAGAACCGGTGACAATTCGTTTTTAAAATTTACCAGCACACAATAATTAAAAAGAAGAATTGCAAGAAATAATATTTTCAAAAGGAATAATCCCAATATTCCATATTCAGACATTGTCTGCATTAAAAAAATATTTCCTTCATATCCATATGGCAGTGCAAATACAGTTGTAACACAGTCTCCGATAATATAAAATAGTACGACATATCGGATTTCCCATAAAAAATGAGATGATATTACGTGCCCATACATAACTATCAAAATAAAGTTGGAGATAACTATATATAATTATATACATTTGCATATATAATAATGCAAATTGTCATTATGAGCAGTGGCTCCTATCTCGAGAAGCTCGAAAACCAAAAGAATAGAAGTGTGGTGGGCCCGATGAGATTCGAACTCATGATCCTCGCCGTGTAAAGCCTAATGATAGCGATTTTGAGATTGGGGTTTGTCATTCCGAACAAAATGACCATATGAATCTTAACGAATTTTGGACAGAACATAAGATGGAATTTGTTGATTGGTTGGAGGTAAGAGACATTACTGCCTCAACTAAACAAACATATAGAAGTTCTTTGACTAGATTCTTTGAAAGCACCACCATTAATAAACCAATGGATATCAGGAAAATAAAATTGAAAGATAAAGAGTCACGTGGATTACGTAACTTGCTCAACTACTGTGAAGATGCGGAAATAGAATGCATAGCTGGTTATGGTATTGAGAAATGGAGACGCTTTATAAAAATTAGGAAATCGGGAGTTGTTGAAATATATGTTACTAATGAAGAGATAGTAGAGGCTTATAATTCATGTCCAGAAGATCTAAAAACAATATATCAGTTATTAGCATACTCAGGAAGCAGGCTTACGCACATACACAAGATGCTCCACAGTTTTGATGAAAAAAATATCATCATAGATGGAGATGTAGCTTACTATCCTACAGCTTCTTTTTCAGAAGGAACGAAGAATACATTCCAAGTATTTTCCCCTGTTTCATTTATACCTAAACTCAAAACTATTTCTCAGTTGAAGGGGTATGAAACTATCATGAAGGGGATACGCCATGATCGTGTTTCTGCAAAGACAATACGCAAATGGCATCTTAACGTTATGATAAGGGAAGGTGTTACGGAGAGTATAGCTGACTTTATCCAAGGTAGGGCATCTTTGACAGTTGGAAGTGCTCATTACCTCAACAAAGTGGGACAGGCGAAAAATGAATTCAAGAAGCTTATTGATGTGTTCCCAATTTGAATATTTAGTGCTGTCACACTTCGTGTGCTTACGGAGTAATCTTGGTAAACTCCATTAAATCTACGTAAAAAGTTGGTATAATCGACATTGTGTCGCCGATTAAAGAATCAAATCCATCAGGCATGTGATTGTAGGATATATCCTTTAATCGGTTGTTTTTCTTTCCCCGACTTTGCACGAGATTTCTATCTCTGTTTTCCTGGAAATCTCATTATGGTGTAATATTATGACATTTCAAAGTATAGTGATAAACATTCGGCCGAATAATTCATACACTTAGCTTGGAAATGTAGGACAAAATTCATCTATGTAGTTCCATGGATTTGATGAATGTTTCCTGCGTGACGATGGATCGGTAACATATCTAGGGCATTTGAGAAGTTAAAGTTAACTTGAAGGGCGGGAGATGGTTTGTACATTAACTATACTCCCCTGCACGTCATTGTATAATTATTTAGATTGTGTTTGAGAATTTGTGTATCTTTTCTCGTAGAAATATGCTCAATTTTGCCATGTTCACTTGGGTTAGGTTTCGTATAGACCTCGCCTGCTTCCTTGAGGAGCAAGTAACGAAAATACGGTAAAAATGTGGATTTCGTAGCGATCCATGCATCGCATGCATAACATCAATTCTTGGCATCACATGTATGTGAAAATAATTGTATGATACTGGTTTTAATTTTATAGTAACTTATATATATAAATGCAGACCAATATTACAAATGGACATAATAAATGCACGCTGGTCAGAGGTCATATGTGCTGCTAATTCTGGAAATAAGGTGCTACAGTTGTGGTGCTATCCATCTAACAAATCAATGACGATTAGATAAATGCTCCACCCATTCAACAACATGACCGCTAAAAACTCTGCAGGGTGATGCCTCTTAAAATCGAGTTTAAGATTAAATTCCCCGAGCTTGCCGTGTTAATATGCATAACCATATTTGCCCGCTGTAATGCTTGGAGAGTAGTCATGTGACCCATTATACCTAAATCGTTTGATTTGTGGCATATGGGCGAAATTTGCGCATAAATCTCGGACATTTGTTACGTGGTTTATGTGTCAATACTGGGTGCATGAATCTCTGACTTTTGTCATGTGGTTTATGTACTCAAAATCTTTCGAATTTTTAAATATTCAAGTGATATAACTCAACTGCACATTTTTAAGCACGGACATATCCGAAAGAGCCAGAGGCATTTAATGTTGAATCGTGGCAAGTCTATAGATGTTATCTTTTCTGAACCACATAAGATCTTGACCATAAACCCCACTAATTAGTAGCTTACAAATCCATTTTGTTACAGATAGAGGGGTTAATTAGACTTCTTTTCTTAAATGAAGAAGCAATCAGTATCTCGAAAATTAATAATCAAATTTTTGATGAGCCCCTTTTTAGTATTGTAGTTGAAATATTAATTTTTACATTATGTTTTTATAATGTCGGCATATATTCCTTAAAAATTAACATCCTTCGCTTTCGATATAATAAACAAAAACGTATAAATTAATATATAGTATTTTTACAAAACCAAATTCAAATTAGACTTTATGGTAGTGCATTAATTAGCGATTAACATCTGCAGGATAAAATGAGGTTAATTCATGGAAGTGCTGATTCGGAATATAATCAAACAACATGCGGATAAGAAGAAGAAAACAATTGAAACAAAGACCATTATTTCTGATCTAAAGAACAATGGTATCAATTTATATTCGGATCCATCACTCAACGAGTCATTCATTATAGCAGTAAGATCGTGTATTGATAACGAGATCTTGAAACCTTTGGGTAATGCAATTCTCCTTCCACAATATGGTAAACTTCCACACAAGTACTATATCAATACAGCTTATTTCGAATCCGACAATGAGATCCTCCCCTCAAATATACTGACACATCTTCACCCCAGGCTCGATATGAGCTATTATGTGAAACATGCAGGAGAATATTATGAGCAACAGGACATCATACACAGGATAAATGATATCCTATGGCAAGATGATCCTGAAATACTTACTGCAAATGAAAGAGCCTATCTGATATTCGGTGATGAGAAAGCTATTACATCACCAGGTGAAGCCGCTATAGATGGGGCCGATATCATGAAAAAGCTCGGTGGCCTAACCCTAGATGATATTAAGGCCAAGCGTACATATGAACCATTTTTCTATATTGCAACAGACAAGTTCCATGATCGAAACGATGGTGATAAACGGAACATCCTCATTATTGAAAATCAGGATACGTTCAACACATTCATGGATGCTATCTTAAACAATCATTTGACAGGAGTCCATCTTCTGATCTATGGAGAAGGTAATGCAATTACACGAAAGTTCGAGTTCATCCAGAGTATATAGTTAAAACCCCAAATTATTAGACTAATTCGTTATATAGACTGTTCCATGGTTAGACCTGAGGGGATCTTTATTGAACGGCATATGACCGTTGAAGAGTTAGACAAGCAGATAAAATTAGAGAAGAATGCAACACTCCTGAAAAGACTATATTTCAT
>NZ_JAGSOI010000089.1 GCF_023684405.1 Methanococcoides seepicolus
ATGAAATATAGTCTTTTCAGGAGTGTTGCATTCTTCTCTAATTTTATCTGCTTGTCTAACTCTTCAACGGTCATATGCCGTTCAATAAAGATCCCCTCAGGTCTAACCATGGAACAGTCTATATAACGAATTAGTCTAATAATTTGGGGTTTTAACTATAAGTGCATGGTATGCTGAGGATCAATGTCGAAGGACTTACGATAAGCTTCTCTAAATATATCACCAGCTTTTTCAATAATTTGATTAAGACTTAAATCTTCATTCTCCAAACTCTCTGTGAGGAGTTCACGTGCGTTATGACCAATTGTCCCAAGTCCCCCTGTTGCAATAATTAAATCCGAATTTAATCTGTGAATCTTAACTACTTCTGAACACGTACCTGTATCTAAATGGGTTCTTCTTGAATCTGCTGAAAGAAACACACCATTTTTTAAACAAAATCCAATAATTGCCGTCATAGATTAGCACCAATATTATCAATTAAAAATAATTTATTTATTCAATAGGGGTACTACATTTTCCCAGAATATAAATCGTTATTTTTTTAGACATAGTATTTCTCGTTGAGAAGAGATGATTCCCTTGGTACTTTATATTATATGAAGCAAAATGCCAAGAGTAATAGCCGTTTACTCTTAATGCTCATGTTAGGAAGACAAAAATTACCGGGACGTTTTCAATTCCTTCGTCACTAGCTACCTCATGGATTAAACTATAAATGTCATCCATTTCTTTTTCAGTGAAACTTTTAGTGACTTGAGCCACCAAATATCCTCTTGAAGCATGAACCGCATATGATGCTACTGGATAATTATAGACTTCCATTTGATTGGGTATACTATTGTTTATTGCCTTTAGTTTTTGAGTATAATTCGATAACAATAGATGCTCCATTTCAGGAACTGTGCCAAATCCCTTGACAACATCTGGATCGTAAATAGCACTTTCAGTATTTGTGGAATCATTTAAGCTATGACCTTCCAATCTTTGAAGTGTTAGTGTATCCGAAGATATATCGATAGTATGGACATGCAAAGATGAGCCTTCTTCATACCAATCTGTAAAACCTACCCACTGTGTATTGTTAGTAATTGTGATAATAACAGGCAAATTATTAATCTGTGAGCTATTTGCATGTTTGTCAAGAATTAGATAAATATTGTTGAAATCATAATCAGAGTAGTATCGATCTTTCGTTTCAAGATTTCCATATACCTTTATTGGAAAATGGCCATTGATCGGATTAGATCCAAATTCTACAATTGGTCCGAAAGGGTACATATATCGTTCAATTTCTTCGAGGGAATTATCTCTTATTTCTCGCAGTTTTTTTGTAGAAATATATGTTTTATCGCTATTTTGTGACACATTCCCGTAAGTTTTCAGTATGTATGGATTATACTGTGAACTATTGAGATTATTATCAATCGAAGAGCAGCTATCTTTTTGAAGTATTACTTGCTCTGTCTCTTCAATTGTTTTTTCATCACCCATATTCACAAGTGTATCCATTGCGTTGACTCTAACAATTTCATTCTCGTTATCAAGATCTTCGATGAGAGAATCTACATTAGTATCTTCTACGCATCCCGAGAACATAATTATTCCAGCAAAGAAAATTATTGCAACAAAGCGAGTCATTTTCATGTTGATTCAAACCTTTAAATTTTGAATTAAGAATTATTTACTTGTCGTGCACATACATTGATAAATTATTGGTTAGTATAATTAAAATATTCATACCATCTATCTATTTATAACTTTGCTTGAATTTTTGATATCTGAATAAAATCACAACATCCCAATTATCTTTAATAATATTACACTTATTTTCAAATGTGCAAAGAAAAAATATAATTATAGTTTTAATCGTTCTGACTTTAGTAATGGCAGGAATGTTTATGGTCATTCAGCATTCTGATTCATTAGCATTTTCCATTGAAAATCATAGTAAGAATGATCATACCGTTGAAGTAAAAGTTTTTGATGAAAACAATGACATGATATTTAATGAAACATATTTAAGTAATTCAAGTACGGGAATATATTCCTCGATTGGGACTTCGACTTTAGGATCTTACAAATATATTGTTACACTGGATAATAACATTACCAAAGAACAAAATGTGTATGTGGAATATTCTGATTATTTAATAATTGGAATCTATGATGAAGAATACGAATATTCCGATGAAGTGCTTGAATTAAGCGTTTCCGCTGCTTAAGTTTTTAAAAATGATATTGTTCTTTCAAGCTTAAATAAAATACAAGTGCTCACTATCAGACTAGTAATATCTAATTCAATTTTTAATTTTGGGATAAATAAAAGAATAACTTATTATCATTAAAGCTCAAAATTACTAATGTGATCCCGAAACTTTACTTGTATTCCTTTGGTGTCTGGGTGCTGTTCATCATACCTGCCATACTAAATGCCATATCAATAGGGCTTTATGCACCTTATACAGGTGAACTTCTTACCCACCAGATAAGTTCGGTGATCTTCTGTATGGTCATATTTGCAGTTACCTATGTTTTCCTGAAATATTCAAATGTTTCGGGGACATCTATGCAGTTCATTTATGTTGGGCTGATGTGGCTGCGCCTGACAGTATCCTTTGAATTCCTCTTCGGACATTTTGTCATGGGTTACTCCTGGCAGCGCCTGCTATATGATTACAATATCTTTGAAGGACGCGTCTGGTTGCTTGTATTAGTTGTAACAGCTACATCCCCCTGGCTTGCCAACAGGATACTTGGGGTCCCAACTGACAGGGGGATCACAATGAAATCTGCGAGAAGTATGCTTTGAAGAAAGAAGATCATCGTCATGTTACACTGAACGATAAACCAGTTTGCAACAATGTACTTCGTCTTTGTGTGGGGAATCATTATATGCCAGTAATGTAAGATTTTAATAAGTTAATGGGGGTACACATGAAACTAATTATTTTATCAGATACACATATTAAATCGGGGCAGTCGCTGCTTGAGTTGTTGCCGGATGATCTGGTCACAATTATCAAGAACAGTGATATATTGATCCATGCAGGGGATTTTGAGACACTGGAATGTTACAATGAACTGGCAGGTTTAGGAGAGCTTGTGGCAGTCCACGGAGATACCGATGTGCCTGAATTGATGGAACTTTTGCCTGAAAGACAGGTCATTGAGGTTGAGGGTGTCAGGGTAGGGGTCATTCACAAAGGCCAACTGACATCTGATAACCCGGACGGGCTGCGCTATCTGGCGAAAGAGATGGGCGTGGATGTTCTGATCTTCGGGCATTTCCACCATCCGATCATCGAGGATTACGAGGTACTTCTGCTCTCCCCGGGCAGTGCGATAGTGCCTGGAATTGCTGAACCCAGCGCCATAGAACTTGACATATTTGAGGGGAAGGTAAAGGGGAGGGTGATAAGGTGTGTTGGGGATGTGTGCAGTTATTTTGAGTATGAGAGGAAGTGAGTTCGAGTGGATCAGATGATCTCATAAGTAGATATCCTCTTTCCTAAATTCAAACATCAAGATCGATAAAGTCGTAGCAATACTTTGATCGATGACGGTATCGTCCAGGCAGTTTGAGTAGAATTGACAGAGAAAATGAAAAAGAGTGAGTTACTGTGCTCAGGGACTGACAAAGTACAAATGCTGTCTACCCAAGCAGTTGCATTCGAGCTAATATTAATCAATGGGATGTGCTTTTAAGACTAGTTGGTATGCTAAATCCAAATGTGCTACCTTTTCCAACTTCACTTTCGACCCAGATTTTCCCACCGTGCATTTCAACAAATTTCTTGATAAGGGCAAGGGCAAGACCGGTACCCCCATACTCCCTTGTACTTGAAGAATCCACCTGAAAGAAAGGGTTGAACAGTTTACCCTGATCCTCTGGTGAAATGCCAATGCCACTGTCCTTTACATAAATATGCACAAAGTCCTCTGATATTTTTCCTCCAATAGTCACAAAACCTCCTTGATCCGTGAACTTAATGGCATTGCTCAGCAGATTGTATAGTATCTGCTTGAATTTGGTCTTGTCAGCTTCAACAACAATGTTATTATCTGCAAGATCGGTAGTGATCTCGATCCTCTTTTTTTCGGCCATTGATGCGACCAGTATGTTCACTTCCTCTATTGCAGAAGACACTTCGAATTCTTCAGGATGAAGTTCCATCTTTCCAGCTTCAACTTTAGAAAGGTCAAGAATATCGTCGATCACATCCAGCAAGTGTTTTCCGCTTGAATTAATATTGTTCACATATCTTGTTTGTTTATCATTGAGCGTTCCGAAAGTTCCCAGCATTAGCATTTCAGAAAATCCAATGACCGCGTTAAGAGGCGTTGTTAGCTCATGGGTCATATTTGCAATAAATTCGGCCTTGGATTTGTTGGCAGCTTCCGCAACAAGTTTTGCATTGAACATTGCATTCTCTGCTTTTTTGCGAACGGTGATATCCTGCACTGTGCCAGCCATTCGAATGGCTTGACCGGTTTCGTTAAACGTAACTTCGGCCTGTTCATGAACAATACGTTCTGAGCCATCGGGTAAAAGAATGCGGTGGTCAATACTATACGGTTTGTTTTCATATATTGCTTTATTTACATGTTCCAGAACAAGCATTCTGTCATCAGGATGGATAGCTCTTATATACGCCTCATAAGTAATCCTGGATTCCTGGGGTTCTAGCCCAAAGATGTGATAGACCTCATCTGACCAGTACAGCTCATTGTTGACGATGTCCCAATCCCAGTTTCCAACATGGGAAATACGCTGTGCATTAGACAAACTGGCCTCACTCTTACGTAGAGCTTCTTCCATCTGCTTGCGTTCCATTGATATGCCATAGAGATCAGCAATTCTTTTGATCACATTAAGTTCCCGTTCTGTATAACCTGTTTCGGAATTGGCAAGTGCGATATATCCAAATAGTTCGTCCCGTACCACCGCCGGAGCACTGAGGAAATTGTTGAGTACGATATGCCCTTTTGGTATTCCACCGGATTTTTTATGAGTCCGAGGAGAATTGGTATAAAACGCCTTTTTTGTGTTCAACGCATGCCCCTAGAGGCTGGGATAGACTCCGTCCTCACCTATCGGGAAAGCAATCCGTTTGTTCTCCAGAGAGACTTGACACACGTCCATCATCTCGATAAGGCTACGTGAAACACTGGCACCTGTTTCAGGGTCAATGGTAGAAACAAATCCATGTTTACTCTTAGTGAGATCCTTGGCGATATCCAGAACCATATTTGAAATATTCTCTATTATCTCTTTAGGATCGATCAGTGCATTCGCCAACTCCGCCAATGCTTTGTTGACAGTGAACTCCCATTTGAGCCTTTCCTCTACTTCCTTACGCTCGGTGATATCTGTGAAGAAACTTACATAACATTCTCTTCCATTTATCAAGACATTAGTTGTGTTAATATCTGCATATAGCGTTGTTCCGTCTTTTCGCAAACAGGGTCTGGATGCCGATAAGGTTTTCTCTCCTCGTGCCTGGCTCTCAAATTCAGAAATCGCACATTTCAGATCATTTTTCTTATGAATGTCAAGTACACTCTTTTGCATCAATTCTTCTTCCGTATAACCTAACATTTTGCACATGGCTGGATTGGCAAACAGGAATTCCTTTGTTTCAATATCTGCAACAAGTATCCCCTCGGCAGTACCTTCAAACAACGCTTTGTATATCTCTTCACTCTCCAGTAGCCCCTTCTCGATAGATAAAACACTCATCAACGTCCCCCCACAATTGCCCTTAACTATATCCCCGACTTGCTGTGCGTTGAAGATCCCAATCTTCAAAAAGTCATAAACGAGTCGATCAAGAGTAGAAGAAACAGGAACTCTTGATCTAATAGATAGGTTGTTGTCGTTAAGATATAGCCCAATCCCGTTATAATCGGCATCTGATGCGTAAAATGGACTGAGGTCTCAAAAGGGACAACGGCTTTAAAATTGTACAAAGCCTTTTGAATGGTATAAAAAAGAAGGTGGATGACATATCATGGCATCAGTTTCAGGATAAGGAGCTTCTGCGACTTGCTGTGCGAAGGATGAAACTCGAACCCTGAAAAATTAAAAATTAAAAACAGTGGCATTTTTCTTAGATACCTATATCCCCGACTTAATGTGCAAGAAGCAAGATTCGAAACTTAAAAAAGCTCAAGTACGGGATTATTCGCGAGGCTTAACTTCACCGACTTCTATCAAGTAGCCGTCCGGGTCTAACATATAGCAACGATATTCAGCTCTGTGATCTTTGGGCTCTGTTATGAACTCAGCACCGCGTTCTTTTCGTGATTCATAAAACTCTTGAAGATCAGCCACTCGAACATTTAAGAACGCACTCAAGATATCATGGTTTTGCTTCACAGCGACAATAGTATCGGGCTTATCATCCGTCGGCTCACCGCCACCAAAATTGAGTATGATCCAACTATTTGCCACTTTGATGATGCACGGGGTACCATCAGCACTTGGCTCCATGACCACCTTGCCGTCGAACATTTTCTTGTACCATTCGCACGAAACTTTCACATCACTCACTATCATCGTATGCGTGAGCACAAACCCCTCATTCGGTGCCGGAAAATCATTATCTGCCATATCTACCACCTGTAATTGTTTTAAATTCAGTATGTATTAACGAGCAGTTAAGCATTGAATTATTGTAACTATTCAGCCTACCTATCGTCAATCTTGTATGACTGACTATAATACAAAAAATTAATTTGCAACCCTAAAATCAAACAATCGTTGGAACAAATGGCTTTCCATCGATTGCATCTTGAATA
>NZ_JAGSOI010000009.1 GCF_023684405.1 Methanococcoides seepicolus
AGTTCATTATCGATATTGATCATATGCGGGATTTAATACATGAGAAATTTATGGAGTGCTCATCAAAAATTAGCTTTGCAAAGAGATGGATTGAAAAGTTTCTTAGTGAAAAACAGAAGTCCAAAATGTTGGGTGTTTGACTATAATTAATTACGGTAAAAACGTTTACTTGAAAATTAAGGTAAATAGTTCGAATTTCTCCAAACAATAGAATTATTGAAAGTTTACGGTGAACTTTCTGCTTAAACCACCAATGACTTCCTAATATTGGTGTTTTTTTTCTTTTTTAGGTATTGGATTATATTTTTGGAGTTCGGTTTTTAAACGTTACCTATATCATTAAAAATGAGTGCGGGGGGAGGGATTCGAACCCTCGAAATCCTTCGATACCAGATCTTAAGTCTGGCGCCTTTGACCTAGCTGGGCGACCCCCGCATGAGAATTAGAACGGCTGCCTTACGCTTTTGGTCACCCCATAATTAAAGTTAAGTTACTTAAGCCTTATTCTAATGGAACATGAAGATAACATTTCTTGGAACAGGTGTGGCGATACCACAGAAGGGCAGGGTCCAGTCAGGTGTACTGATCGAGTTCGGGGAAAAGAAGGTACTTTTTGACTGCGGGGGTGGCATTCTTAATCGGATATTCGAAAGCGGGACATCACATACTGAGATCGACACAATTGTGCTTTCCCATCTGCACCTTGATCATGTGGCGGATGTCATGTGTCTGCTCAAAGCTAACTGGCTCTGTGAGAAGCTTGATTCGGTCATTTATGGACCTGTTGGGACGCAGGAATGGTTAGGGATGCTCATGGACATCTATCCGTATATGAAAGAGAAGGTCAATGTCGAGGTTCGGGAAGTTGCGGCAGGCGAAGGATTTGAGCTTGCAGACGGGTGCAGTGTCCAGTGTGGTAATGGGATACACAGTGTGCCTTCGCTTGGATATAGGGTTGAATACGATGGTAAGGTCGTTGTCTATTCAGGGGATACTGAGCCATGTGATGGCATCATGGAGCTGGCACAAGGTGCCGATACGCTTATTCACGAATGCTCGTTCCCGCTGGATTTTCCGATGACCAATCACGCCACACCTGACATGTTGCGACCATATCTCGAAGGGTCCGGTATCTCAAGGGTGTATCTGACTCATCTTTATCCTCACATGCAGGGGCACGAAGAGGAAGCTCTTGAATACATAAAAGAAAAGTTCGAGGGGGAAGTGCATATTGCTTCCGACCTCATGAAAGTTGAGCTCTGAAAACTAGTCAGGGCATTTTTCTAGTTCTAATTGGATGGGATGCCCTGCTTTCAGACCTCAATAAAGGACACGCTCACATTGTCCTGCTCAAGCTCAATAAGGGCCGCATATCCATCTGCTGCCATGCCGGGATTAACAAGGAATGTATCTCCTGATCTGGCAAATCCCCTTGCTTCGTGAATATGTGCACAGATGACCAGCTTTGAGCGGTCAATGAACTTGGCAACTGCTGCACTACCCACATTGTCTCCTGAGATGGAGTCCAGAAGTCCTTTTGGGGGTGCATGTGAGACCATTACTATATTGCCCTTACAATCACCCTCACAGGCATTGAACATGGGTTCAAGGGCATCCTCGATCTCCTGTTCCTCAAGTTCGAAAGGAGTGTTGAAAGGTGTTGGACTGGAACCTCCTATTCCTACGAACATGAAATCTCCTATTCTTTCGGTTGCCTTGTGCAAATTCACTATTTCCGAATCATCGAGTACTTCAAGGATATCTTTTTGATCGCAATTTCCGGGAACTGCAAAGACCGGTACATCAAAAACACCATTTAGTTGTTCCACTTCGCTGGAAGGTCCAAAGTTCGTAATGTCGCCGCTGATTACCACTACATCGATCTCACCGGCCTTTTCTTTAATATCTTCCAGGTGGGAAAAATCACCATGAATGTCAGCAATTGCAAGTATTTTCATTTATTTCACCTCATATAGACCGTTAGAAATTCCTGTCGCCACCGAGAATGCCGCCCAGTGCACTTTCACCTATGCCTGCAATACCGCCTTTTTCGCCCCTGTTTGAATCACTGGGGCCAATGGCTGCTGCTATCCTGTCAGCAAGGCGTGAGAATGGCAGGCTCTGAAGATATACCGTACCTGGTCCTGAGACCGTTGCCAGAACGATACCTTCGCCACCAAAGAGGGCATTCTTGAAACCGCCTACGAACTGTATGTCGTAGTTAACACTCTCTGAGAATGCCACCAGACAACCTGTATCAACCCTCAATGTTTCTCCCGGAGCAAGGTCTTTCTTGATTATCGTACCGCCTGCATGTACAAATGCAAGCCCTTTGCCTTTGAGTCTCTGGAGGATGAAACCTTCTCCTCCGAAAAGCCCTGCACCTATCTTCTTCGAGAATGCAATGGAAATATCGACTCCATCTGCAGCGCAGAGGAATGCGTCTTTCTGACAGAGGAAACTGCCACCTTCTGATGCAAGGTCTATGGGTATGATCTTGCCGGGATATGGTGCTCCAAAGGCCACTGTTCCCTTGCCTTTTCCGTTCTGGGTAAAAGAAGTTATAAAAAAGCTCTCGCCTGAGAATGCACGCTTCAGACCTTTAAGCAATCCTCCGCCAGTGGACGTTTCCATCTTGATGCCATCTCCCATGAACATCATTGCACCTGCTTCGGCCCTTACGGTCTCACCTTGATCAAGTTCTATCTCAACAAGCTGCATTTCATTCCCGTGGATCTTATAATCAATATCATCTGCCATTATTATTACTCCTCTATGGGACGGGATCCTCAATCGGGAAAGTCCCCTATGCAGAAATATTGCATTTGACAGCACATAAACGTATTGTAAGTAAACACAAAGGCCCTTTTTCGCATGAAGATCTCCTGGATCGTGTCCCTGTACATCCAAAGATATACTAAAATCAGCATCTTTGGACTTCAAATTGAACTGTATCTTAAACAATCTATAAATAGAAACATGGCACATTTATATTTGGGGTAACGGGAGGTTATCAAATTATGAATGCACAAAAAATCTTATCCATTTTCATTATCTTTGCTCTACTTGCCTGCACCTTGATTGCAGTGGGTTGTATTGGAACTGATAATGAAAACGACATTGTTGAAAATGAACAGAACGAAGAAAATATCATATCCCTTGATGAGATAATTGACATCGAATGGCAATGGTCAGGATTGACCGAGACACTTCCAGCCAGCCAATCCGTAGTTCCTGATCCGGAAAACTACACACTTTTCCTCAAGTCGGACGAGACATACTCCATTAAAGCAGACTGCAACATTGGAAGTGGAGGCTACACACTGGAAGGAAATGAGCTTACCTTAGCACCAGGGCCAATAACGCTTGCATACTGTGGTCCCGACTCGCTGGATAGTCAGTATCTTTCCCTGTTGAGCAATGTAACAACCGTCTCAATGGAAAATGATCAGCTTGTTCTCGGTATCGGGGAGAACGGCGATAGGATGCTTTTTGTTAAAGGAGAAGTAGTCGAGCAGTGAAACACCTGTTCCGACTATATTTTTTTGAATTTAGGAATGAATGGCATATAGTTCTCTTCATCCCACCAAATTAAATTTATACTTAAACGATTTCTGATTAAATAAGATGTGAGGGGTTCCTTGGTATAACTCTTTGAATTGTAGTACTACCAAGTATGATCAAAATTATAGTTTAAAAACGATCCGCAAACATAATTATGCAACATAATCATTTGCTGGGGCATTAAAGATTTCCAATTGCATAGAAATAGTTTTATTTTGTGCCCCCGTATTATTGTTTAATAATTTTTCTTACTTTGAGTGAGTCAATAAATCATGAATGATATCATCATCTGGATACTTATCGCTCTTTGTCTGGTCCAATCAGGGATCTTTTCGGGGTTGACAATTGGTCTTTTTGGACTGAGCCGTCTCAGGCTTGAGATCGAAGCCGAAGCTAACAACATACATGCACAGAAGGTCTTAAAACTAAGACATGATCCGCATTTGCTCCTTTCTACCTTATTGTGGGGTAATGTGTGTGTCAATGTACTGCTTACTCTTTTAACGGATTCAGTTATGTTGGGTAGCTCTGCGTTCATATTCTCGACAGTCTTCATCACCTGCTTTGGAGAGATAATGCCTCAGGCATATTTCACCAGAAATGCCTTAAAGATGGGTGCTTCCTTAACGCCTCTTGTCAAATTGTACATACTGCTGTTGTATCCTTTTACAAAACCTTCTGCAATGGTCCTTGATAGATGGCTTGGTAAAGAGAAACTTGAGTATTTCAAAGAAACATCCCTGAGGATAATGCTTCAGAAGCATATGAGGTCAGAAGCAAGCGATATTGATAAAATGGAAGGACTTGGCGCTCTTAATTTCTTGTCACTGGATGATCTTGGCATAAAACAGGAAGGTTCGCTTATAGACGAGAATACCATAATAGAACTTAATACAATTAACAACCTACCGGTTTTTCCGGAAGTCGGAACTCCGGATTTTGAGGTATTGCTTCATAAGATCGCATTTCCAGCTAAAAAATGGATAATCGCGGTCGATAAGAACAGGCATCCGGTTGTAGCAATAGATTCTACCTCTTTCATAAGAGATGCTATTTACAAAAAAGATGATTTCCGGCCACTAAGATATTGCCATGCTCCGATAATCGTAAAGAACTCTAATGTAAAGATAGGGGATGTACTCCATAAACTGAAGGTTTATCCTGTAGACTCCGAAGATGATGTCATAGATAATGACCTTATACTTTACTGGAATGATGACGATCCTGAAAAAATAGTCATAACAGGTTCTGACATACTCGGTCGCCTGTTCAGAGGCATAGTTAACAGGGTAAGATGAATTTCCTTCATTTTTTTTGTTGATTCTAATGAAGGCTTTTAATTCATGTTAATTGTCAGCATGCAATGTTGATCAGAGTAGATATGTTTTTATTCTATATTCTTTATTATGAACCATTCCACAGTACAAATTAACTAACTCAAAAAAGGCTTTGTGTTATCCAAGGGTGCATTTAATCTAATAACACATGGTAATCACCAAAAAAAGACAGGATACTGAAGAAAATGCGAGATTTTGTGATAATTGCTCATAAGGCTTTGACAACAGGTGACTTTTCCCTGAATGACCTCCCTGGTTCAGCAGGGCGCATGGATATCCTTTGCAGGTGCATCAATTCATGCCTGTTCCTTTCACACGACCTTAGGCGGGATGTTCAGGTACATCTGGTACTTCTTGGAGAACCGGAGCCAGGAAAGATCATACGCTTTGATAGTGAGCATGTCAGATATCTCAATCCTGATGAAAGGAGTGCCGGCTCACTTATCAAGAAAGCATTACAGAAGACTGCCGGAGAATATGAGGCACGCTCAACTCCAGGTGTGTTCATCAGAAGTGGGAACCTTGGGACATTGCTTCATGAGTTCAAAGAGGTAGGACGCAGGCTCATTTATCTGCATGAAGATGGTGAGGATGTCCGCGAGCTTTCCGACCTTACGAACAATGCTGTTTTCATTCTTGGTGACCATATGGGAGTTACCGAAGAGGAAGAGCAGTTAATAGAAGAGCATGGAGCTAAGACCATCTCTCTTGGTCCGATACCGCTACATGCCGACCATTGTATCATACTTATCAACAACGAGATAGACCGGAATTTGTCAGGTACATCCCAGTAAAACAGGAAGAAGGAAGTGATCAGTTGAACGTGCTCGATATTGCAAAAAAGATCGTCCGTGAAGGACCGATATGTGACCATTGTATGGGAAGACAGTTCGCAAAACTCTCTACCGGACTTACCAATGACAAACGAGGGAGTGCTATCAAGCTTGCCCTTGCTATGGAAGGAGACCGCATTAACAAGGACGAAGGTGACAAGGAGATACTGGAAGACCTGAGCACTTCAAGTGTCAATGCACGCAAATCCCTTAGACTTAAAGGCGAGGATGAAAAATGCTGGGTTTGCCTTGGTCTTTTCGAAAAGCTTGACACATGGGCAGAAAGGGCAGAGACTGCATTGAAGGACTATGAGCATTCCACTTTCCTTGTCGGAACGAAGATGAGTGGGCTTTTGAGCGAGAATGAGGAGATTATCTGGACTGAATCCGGGACCACCTATGCGGAACAGTTCAAATCCGAGATGAACCGTGAGGTCGGAAAGCTCATTGCAGAAAGGACCGGCAAAGAGGTCAAACTCGAAAATCCGGACATTCTTGTAACGCTCGATCTTGCTGAAGAGAAAGTTCATCTGCAGGTACGTTCGGTCTATATTCTCGGCAGGTACCGGAAAATGGTGCGTACTATTCCACAGACGCGCTGGCCATGCCGGACATGCAGGGGAAGGGGCTGTGAGACCTGTAACTTCACAGGAAAGCAATACCCTGAATCCGTTGACGAACTTATCAAGGATCCTGTCGTGGAAGCCCTTAAGGCAAAGGATACGAAGTTCCACGGGGCAGGGCGCGAGGATATCGATGCTCTGATGCTTGGGACCGGTAGGCCGTTCGTGGTCGAAGCGGTCGAACCCATGCTGCGTACATGCGATCTTGCAAAGGTTGAAAAAGAGATCAATGAACGTGCAGGTGGAAAGATTGAGGTAGAAGGGCTAACATTCACTCCGAAGAGCACTGTCGAGAACCTTAAGACCGTAAAGGCGGATAAGGTTTATAAACTTAAAGTTACATTCAAAGAGCAAATTCCAGAGGATAAACTCAGGTCTACCATCAATGAACTTATTGGTGCGCAGATCCAACAGAGAACACCACAGCGTGTTTCACACAGAAGGGCCGATCTGGTTCGTAAGCGAACTGTTCATGACATGAAGCTTAACGAATTAACAGATGATTACGCAATGATCGAAGTTCATTGTGAAGGCGGCCTGTATGTAAAGGAACTGATATCCAGTGACGAAGGAAGGACCATACCAAGCCTTACCGGGCTTCTTGGTTCACAGGCTTTCGTTACAGAACTGGATGTTGTCGGGGTCGACATATAAGTCACCCAATATCAAATTTATCAAATACAGGTCTATCCACGACCTGAAATAATGGAGGAAAACAATGCCAACATCAAACGGTGAACGTAGCTGTACTAGGTACAAATTGAAGAAGACAGTAAGGGAACGAGGTCTCTCCCCTATAAGCAAGGCAATTCAGGATTTCGAAGACGGCCAGATGGTCCACATCGATATCGATCCAAGCGTACAGAAGGGAATGCCAAACGCAAAGTTCCAGGGGAAGACCGGTAAGGTACTTGGGAAGCGCGGAAGGGCTTATCTTTTACAGGTAACAGATGGAAACTCTAAGAAAGAGGTCATCTCCCTGTCACAGCACTTGAAACCACAGAAATACTAAATTCAACATCCAGGCTAGTAATGGCCTGGGCGTGACCTTTTATTGTCGATAGTTATATCTGTGTGGAAGTCCATCTGACAGATAGCATCTGCTATTACTTTAGCAGGTACAAAAACGTTAAACATATCTAATTCCAAAGAGTGTATTTTAATGATAGTCAAACACATTCAGAGCGAAGAATTATTGACCGTTCCTGAGGTCAAGGAAATACTTAACAGAATAATGGAAGAGCGCGTGGCACGGGAAGAAGAGCTTGGATATGAACTTCGCAAAGCTATCAACCATGCGGACATGTTTGCAAAGATGGATGCAAGCCGATCCAGAGAACTTGTTAACAAGCTTCTTGAGATGGAGAAGATGAAGCCTGAGATCGCAATACATATTGCTGATATTGCACCTCTGACAAGGGATGAGCTCAGGACAGTCTATGCAAAAGAAAGATTCACATTGACCGAAGAAGAGCTGGACGCAATATTGGCCCTTGTGATCGAGGCAATGGAATAAATTTATATCTCATACTTTACTTTTTTTAGTGGGAACAGTAAGTTTTCAACATTAATCCATAACATACTGGAGGATATCTATGAGTAAGAAGGGAACGCCGCCTGAGAAAGAGGATTACGCATGGGTCCTTGACTACCTGCCATACGGAAGCACTACTGACAAACGTCCAGCATATCAAAAGAAACCTCTCGTACAGGCAATTGGTGACAAACACTTCGCTCTTATGGAGCTGGTTCCTAAGGAAGGAGCAAATCCTGAGATACAGTCCAAAGTCTATGTCGGCGATGGGGATCGGGATGTCATTGATCACGTTAAACACAGGATCCACTTTGATGACCTAAGCCACGGAGCACAGCTCGAGCTACCTTTTGTTCTTGAGATCTGCGTCAAAGACCAGGAAGATAAATTCGTTAAATTCTTCAACGATGCACATTCAATAACAACAAGACTGCACATGCTTGAGCTTCTGCCAGGTATCGGAAAGAAGCTGATGTGGGCTATAATCGATGAGCGCAAGAAAGGTGAGTTCAATGATCTGCAGGATCTCCATGATCGTGTGGGTGGAGTGCACATTCCGCAAAAGATCATCGTAAACCGTATCCTTGAAGAGCTCAAGGATGATAACATCAAATACAGGCTCTTTACAACAGCAATGCAGCAACAGAAGCGTGACTGATAATAAGGTGTCATTGACTTGGTCCGAAAAATATTACAAAAATATGGCATCCGTGGTGGATGTCATGACCAACATTTTTTGATCGATGAGCGATCACTTGATTCTATTGTCGATCAAGCGGAGCTTTCTGAAAAGGATGTCGTACTGGAGATCGGAGGGGGTATAGGGAATCTTACCGAACGTCTTCTTGAAAAAGCGGGCAAGGTCTACGTCATCGAACTTGATCCTGCACTTGTACATGTCCTCAAAGACCGCTTTTCTGATAATGAGAAAATAGAGATAATCCCTGGCGATGTCCTTAAGTTAGATCTTCCGAAATTCAATAAGGTTGTCGCAAATCTTCCCTATTCAATATCATCTCCTATAACTTTTAAGCTCTTTAAGCACGAGTTTGAACTGGGGATACTGATGTATCAGTATGAATTTGCACAGCGCATGGTGGCTAAAGCAAATACTGAAGACTACAGCAGGCTTTCAGTGAACACGCATTATTTTGCCGATGCAGATATTATCATGAAGATACCACCATCTGCATTCTCACCGCCTCCGGAAGTCTGGTCCGCTGTTGTGAAAGTAGTTCCAAGGCCATCTTCTTTCCACGTTGAAGACCCTCAATTCTTCCTTGATCTGGTAACCGCAGTATTCCTCCAGCGTAGGAAAAAGCTAAGGAATGCCATTATAAAGGGTAATCATCTGTTAAATGTTCCAAACATCAAGCAGATAGTGGCCGAACTGCCTGAAGAGTTCATGTCCAAGAGAGCCGAAAACCTTGAACCGCACGAACTAGCGGAGATCGCTAACCATATCTTTAAAATGAAAGCTACCTCCTAAAAGCATGGTGACCATAACATATAGGGATGCAGACATCGAACTTGATGAGAATGTCTACGATCCTGCCGAAGATTCATACCTGCTTGCAGATGTTGCAATAGATGTGGCACAGGATGGAATGAGTGTACTCGAGGTTGGTGCAGGGACTGGTTTTGTCTCAGCGGTCCTTCAAGCCAATGTGGGTGTGGACCTCGTTGCCACGGAAATAAGCCCCTTTGCAGCCGAATGTGCCAAACGCAATGGTGTCGTGGTTATCAGGGCAGATATGTTCGGATGCTTTAAATCTGGGACAAAGTTCGATCTTATTCTTTTTAATCCTCCGTATCTTCCTACAGCAGAAGATGAAAAGATCCCCGGCTGGCTGAACTATGCTTTTGATGGCGGTGTTGACGGACGCGAAGCAGTCAATAGATTCCTTGAAGAGGTGACTCCCTACCTAAGTAATGGGGGAATTATCCTTATGTTGATATCGTCCCTTACTGGTATGGATGAAGTAAAAATGCGTATGCGGAAGCAGGGACTGGAAGTCGAGATCTGCAACATTGACCGGGATTGTTTTTTTGAAGAACTGATGGTACTGAAAGGCACTTTAAAAGCTTCAGAGCAACTTTAATATAAACGAATAGGTTTTGCATAAACATCACACAACTCTTATATACAAGCCCTGCTCATTTATCTTAGGAAGAAGGTACTACATAATTTACCTTTTTATCTGATCTGTGAATTACGATTTTTAAGAGTTGCAACAAAGGAGTGATAAAAATGCAATACAGCATGGGCATTGATGCCGGTGGGACATACACTGACTCGGTTATAATTAGGGACTCTGACGGTGAAATAGTAGATTCAAATAAAGCACTGACGACCTATCCGAACCTTCTTGAAGGTATAAAGAACTCCCTTGAAGGTCTTGATCAGTCATATCTGGAAGATGTCAAACTCGTCTCCGTATCAACTACTCTGTCAACCAACACTATCCTCGAAAGCACTGGATATCCTGTTGCACTAATCATGGCAGGCGATTATCTCATCCCTGACACTCATTCAATAACTAATTATTTCATTGCTGAAGGTGGCCACGGCCCGAACGGCGAAGAAACAAGGCCACTTGACCTCGATGGTGTCAAAGATTATGTGCTTCAGAACAAAGGCAAGGTGTCAGCCTTTGCAGTCTCGTCCTATTTTAGTATCCGCAATCCTGATCATGAGCTCCAGATAAAGGAAATGATAAAGGACCTCACAGGTCTTCCCGTAGTTTGCGGACATGAACTCTCTCAGGACCTGGGTGCTTATAATCGTGGGATAACAGCATACCTCAATGCACAGCTCATCCCCATAACAGACCACTTTATCGAGACCATTATCAATGAGATGGAAAGAAGGGATATAAAAGCAAGGGTCCTTATGCTCAAATGTGATGGTTCCGTTGCGGGCATCGATGAAGCAAAAGAAAAACCTATTGAATCTATCTTTTCCGGACCTGCTGCAAGTCTTGTAGGTGCAGCTTATCTGAGTGGTTCGAAAACCTGTGCCGTGATCGATGTCGGAGGAACGAGCACAGATGTTTCAATGATAAGCAACGAGCTTCCTGAACTCTGTGATGAGGGTGCCATCGTTGGTGGCTGGCAGACAAAGGTCAAGGCGATCCGCATGGAGACATCAGCCATGGGTGGTGACAGCCATATATGGATAAAGAACCAGCGTCCGAACATCGGTCCAAGAAGGGTCATTCCTTTGTGTGTTGCCGCTTCAAAGTACCCTGAGCTGATCGATAAGCTGAAACTGGCAAGGATACCCTCAAGGATGCTCTTAGGTGAAAATATCCAGCCTACCAAATATTTCATCCGTACGGGAAGAGAACCTCAGAACGAACTCAGTCCTTCCGAAAAAGAGATATTTGACAAAATTGGGGACGCACCGGTATCAATCAGTGAGATCTTCATAGACCGACTGCCATCACCGGTCTTTCTTGATCTGTTGATACAAAAGCGGCTCATACAGGGAATAGGATTCACCCCAACCGATGCACTGCACGTTCTTGGCGAATACACCGAATGGAATTCCGAAGCTTCCAATATTGCTGCCAAGACACTTGGAAGAATGACCCATCAGAGCAAAATAGAATTTTGCCAGACGGTAAAGAAGGAAGTTGTAAAGAACATGGTCATCTACCTGATGTCCTATCTGCTTGAAAATGTACATCCGGATGAGATAAGGAAGGTCATTGAAGGAAATTATCACACAAAGTTCAAGCTCGATGTCCCGGTAGTACTTCTGGGAGGACCTGTCAGGGCATATGTGGATGATGTCAGAGAGATCATCGATGCTGAGATAGTCTTGCCGAAACATTCCGAGGTCGGAAATGCTGTGGGTGCTCTTGTGGGCAAGGGTATCAAGCGGATAGAGATCCTCATCAAGAACGTAAGGCAAAGGACCAAAGCAAACATCACGATGTTCGCACCAGGTGAGAGAAAGGTCTTCATGACCCATCCTGAAGCTCTCGAATATGCTGATAACCTCGGAAGGGAACTTGTACTCAGTTACATGGCCGAAGCAGGGCTTAATGCAGGTGATGTACGTATTGAAGTTACGAGGAATGACATTTCCATGCATGGTGACAGCTTGCCAATTGAGACTAAGCTCGTCTTTGTAGGTATCGGCACTCCGAAAAGAGAGGTCAATATCTAATTTTAAGATTGGATATTGGCGTTCGTTCCCATTGGATGCAGGAGGTTTAGACGTGAATTATGCATTGGTCATAAATGGTCAATGTACTTCCTGCATTGCAGAACAAAATCCCAATCTTCATATACATCTACCTTAATCCTAAAGGCATACGAAGCAATTCATGATGGCCATTTCATAAAAAAGCCATCATAACATTATCATTAAACAGAACTGGATAGCAATTATCCAAAATATCAAAATTTACTCATAAAGGAATCAGATCATGAAATATAGCCTTGGTATTGATGCAGGAGGAACTTATACAGATGCCGTTCTTATCAACGATGAGGATGGAAACGTAGTCGGAGCCAAAAAAGCACGTACGACCTATCCGGACCTGCTTGTGGGGATACAGAATGCCCTTGACGGTGTCGATCAGGAAATATTGCAACAGGTAAAGCTCGTTTCAGTTTCCACTACTCTTGCAACAAATACTATTCTTGAAAAAACGGGGTATCCCGTAGGCCTGATACTTGTAGGCAATGCTGACATACCCAAAAATTCCGCCATAAAATATTCTATTTCAGTAGATGGCGGCCACAGTTCCGGCGGAAATGAGACTGCACCACTCGATATTGATTCAGTAAAGGAGTTCGTTGAAAGTGTAAAGGCGAAGGTCTCAGCTTTTGCAGTATCCTCATATTTCAGTGTGAGGAATCCGGAACATGAGCAAAAGGTAAAAGAGATCGTCACAGAGCTTACCGGAATGCCTGTCATTTGCGGACATGAGCTTTCCCAATCACTCGGCGCTTATGATCGGGGAATCACTGCATTCCTGAACGCACAGTTACTTCCTATCACTAACCAGTTCATGAACACCGTTGTCTCGGAAATCGAGCGGCGTGGCATCGATGCCAAGCTTATGATGCTAAAATGTGACGGTTCCATTGAGGGGATATCGGAAGCTCTCAAACATCCTATTGAGTCTATTTTTACTGGACCTGCAGCAAGTCTTCTTGGTGCTGCTTACCTGTCGAAGGAGCCGAGCTGTGTTGTTATTGATGTAGGTGGTACCAGTACAGATGTTTCATTGATAGCTGATGGATTACCACAGATATCCGACACAGGTGCTGTTGTCGGAGGATGGCAGACAAAGGTCGAAGCTATTAAAATGGAAACTTCGGCAATGGGCGGAGACAGCCATGTCTGGGTACGTAACCATGTGATCAGCATAGGGCCAAGAAGGGTAGTTCCGCTTTGTGTGGCTGCTTCGAAGTATCCGAGGATCATAGAGAAGCTAAAACAGGGACAATCTATCTCACGAACCCAGCTTGGAGAAAATCTCCAGCCGACCAAGTTCTTCATCAGGACAGAACAGGAACCTATTGAAATCACTCAAAGGGAAGAAGAACTTCTCAACAGGATCGGGGACGAGCCTGTTAATGTAGCTGAAATATATTGGGAAAGCCGGAAGATGCCATCACCTATGCTTCTTGACAGCCTCATTCAGAAGAGGCTTGTTCAGGCTATAGGATTTACTCCAACCGATGCACTGCATGCTCTTGGGGACTATGATGAATGGAATACCGAAGCAGCTATCCTGGGTGCTGAGCAGATGTGTATCTTCGCTGATATGGAAGTGAAGGACCTGTGTCTTGATATCAAGAAGAAGGTTGCAAAGAACATGGCTTTGAATCTGCTTTCCTACTTGATGGAAAGCGTAGCTCCTGCTGAAATTGAAAAAGGTCTTGATGGTGATTATCTCGCAGGTTTCAAGACAGATGTGCCAGTGGTGCTGCTTGGTGGCCCTGTCCGTGCATATACTGAAGAGATTAAGAAGTTCGTTGATGCGAATATCCTTCTGCCTGAGTATGCAGAGGTCGGTAATGCTGTAGGCGCGCTTGCAGGAAAAGGTGTGAAGAGGATCGAGATACTTATTAGGGTCACTTTCGGCGAATCAAAATATAATCTGAAACCTACCAGTATAAGCGTATTTTCACCACAGGGCAAGCATGAGATGAAAAATTATGATGAAGCTGTCCAATTTGTGGAGAAGCTTGGTAATGATATTGTCATGCAGTACATGAAAGATGCCCAGCTTGATGATGGGGAAATAAAGATAGAGGTCAGCAAGAGGGAGATAAATCCGATGAACACTGGTATCCCTCTGGAAACAAAATATGCATTTTTGGGTATTGCTGAACTTAAAAGATAAGCAATGCTGTGAAGGCTAAAGTTGCATTACTTTCACCTCACATGGTAAAATTATATTATTAAACCATGTGAAGGTGTTAGTATGATTTACGATTTTAAACGTCAAGTTGAATGTGCATAAATTTATAAAGTATATACTCTTCATTTTACTATGGTAAATTGGCAAAAAAACCGCTTTTGTATATGACTGGATTGGTAAAATCGATTTTATCACCGATTCTCCATGGAGGATTATAAAGAAAGTTGAATTAATTTTAAGATAATTACTATATAATTAAAGTGGGGTTTAAATTTGAAACAAGAGGAAATATACCTTAAGATTGAAACACGTCTTCCTGATTATGATATATTTGAAAATGCTATAATGAAGAGCATACATGAGAACTATTTTATTTTAGTTTATCAATCGATATATAACCAAATAGGTTATGATAATTTCTCAAATCAAAAGTTCAATACTGAGGATTTTAAGTCATTTCTCACAAAAAATAACTTTGTAGATCTCGTAAATGAAATGTACAGGACAAGAATATCTTCCAAAGGAATGGAAAACATTAGGCACCTAGTGCAACAAGTTGACAGCTTCGATGATTATGAAAAAGCATTGATGATTTTTGAAAAAAGTGATCGGCGTAATTTAAACGGAACAGTAATAAAACCTAGCCCTTGGAGTTTTGGAACAAAACTATTGCATTTTTATAATCCACAAGAAAATCCGATTCTGGATACAATTGTCAGAGATAACTTAAAAATTGGATATATGGATGCAAAAGTGTGTATGGAATTCAGAAAAGCAGCTAATTGTTTCATAAATAAGCATGATGACTATTTTGATAAGATTGCCAAATCTGAAAACATAAAAAAAGAATTAGGGGAGCGCTATATACCAATTCCATTTTCAAAAATGGGCTTACTTGACATGGCATTATATTGAAACTGATATAGGTCATTCTTTTATTTTAACCCAGATAGGCAACAACTTTATCTTGTCAAATAAAAAGTATAACATGTTTAATTTTTACTGTGTGTAATATTTACAACTTTTTCTTTCACTATGTAGGTCAAAATATAAGTCAAAATATAAGTCAATTCTTAAATATCAAATTCCCATATATACTATCGGGAATTTGATATGACATTTACAGGACAAGCTTATGCACTAGGTGCCGGAACGATCATAAACGCCATCGCTACCTGGAAAGGGGCGGCTTTTGGAGTTGATCTGAAAACATTTGTTGATGTTGAACTGACAAAAGAGAGTTCTTCTTTTATCGGCACTATTGAAGGTGTGCCGCAGGGGGACACTACGCTTATTGAAAGGTCCATGGAGCTTGTCCTCGAGCACTTTGGCATTGAAATGGGTGGAACCATTGTTACAAGGAGCGAGATACCCCTTGCAAGCGGTTTGAAAAGCAGCAGTGCTGCTGCCAATGCTACTATTCTGGCTACGCTGGATGCTCTTGGTGAAACCCTTGAACCGCTGGATGCAGTTAAAATGGGCGTAAGAGCAGCGAAGGATGCCGGTGTAACTATCACCGGGGCTTTTGATGATGCATGTGCCTCATTCTTTGGTGGGATCGTTGTGACGGACAACCGGACGAACGAGCTGGTCAAACGCACTGAAAAGGAGATGGATGTGGTTATCTTTGCACCGGACAGGCAGTCCTTCAGTTCACAGACGAATGTGCATAATTCAGAACTGCTGGCTCCCTGGGTGGATATGGCATACGATCTCGCACTTGATGGGGAATATGAAAAGGCTATGACGCTTAACGGTTTCCTTTATTGTGGCGCTCTTGGTTTTAGCACTGATATTATGATGGAAGCATTGAAATGCGGAGTGAAGGGAGTAAGTTTATCCGGGACGGGTCCTGCATATTGTGCTCTTGTCGACCGGAATATGGCAGACACTCTGAAGAAAGTGTGGGACGATCTTGGGACAAGCGGAAAAGTGATAAAGACCAAGATTAATAATGAAGGATTAACTAAACCTTAATTTGCAGTGGAGACCATGACCGCAATAGAAGAAGTCCGCAATAAGATCGAACAGATCGACTACGAGATCATAAAACTTATTGGAGAGCGTATCGATTGTGCGACTGATGTTCTTGATGTAAAAAAGAAAGAGCATATGTCTATCAATGATGGTACGCAGAACCATGTGGTACTCGACAGAGCCACAAATGCAGCAACCGAAAGGAACCTTGATTCAGGCGCAGTGAAAGAAATATTCGAGATCCTTATCAGAATGAGCATTGAGCGCCAACATGAACTTAGTGGGGAAGGCAATCTTCCCTGAAGGAGAAAAAAATGGTAGATATTTCAATATTAATGGGGTCTGAATCAGACCACGCAATAGCAACCCGAGTTACAGCTGTCCTTGAGGATACCGACTACTCTTTTGAAGTAGAAGTTATTTCAGCACACCGTGACCCTGAAAAACTTGAAGAATATATTGCTAAGAGCGATGCAAATGTTTTCATTGCGATCGCAGGTCTTTCTGCAGCACTCCCGGGTGTCATTGCCTCTAAGACCATGAAACCTGTTATTGGTGTACCTGTTAGTGCAAAACTCGGAGGGCTTGATGCACTCTTATCCATAGTTCAGATGCCACCAGGAGTTCCTGTCGCAAGCGTCGGTATCGATAATGGTGCCAATGCCGCAAAACTTGCTATAAGAATACTTGATCTTTTTGACTGAAAAGAACCTGGCGGAAAAAGGCACTACCCTTTTCCATCATTTTGCTTCACAAAACATTGAGCATATAAATATTTTTATTTATATTTTAAATATACTGGCTAAAAATAATTCCAAGATAGTACTCAATCTCTATCTTCTTTTATCTTTCCTTCACCATCATATTTCCTAGGCAATTCTAATATATATTGATTTATTAATATATATGTTTAAAGTAATGAATAACATGTATCAGGTTAGTCAAAAATAGTTAAATATATTTAGTTGAATGCCTCTAGTATAGTATTAACTAAAATTCTCTAAGATATCACTCTATATCATAATTCATGTAAAGGCTTCATATCATACTGTTTAAATGTGAGTAAACCATGGAAGACGAAATGACTGCTACGGAAGAAACCGAACTTTTCGGTGATGATTTTAACACTACAAGTTCAATAGATGTGCCTGAACTTATGATAGATCAGGTCATCGGGCAGGAGCATGCTGTCGAAGTTGTGAAAAAGGCAGCCAGCCAGAGACGTCATGTCATGATGATAGGCACTCCAGGTACCGGAAAATCAATGCTTGCAAAAGCAATGGCTGAACTTTTACCAAAGGAAGAGCTTGAAGATATAATGACATACCCCAATCTGGAGGATAATAATAACCCAAAGATAAGGGAAGTGCCTGCCGGAAAGGGAAGGGAGATTGTCCTGGCCCACAAGATGGAGGCTCGCAAAAAGGCTCAGTCACGTAACATGATGATGATGTTCCTTGTGTTAGGCATCGTCATGTACTCGTTCTACGTAGGGCAGTTGCTTTGGGGTATCATCGCTGCGATCATGATACTTATGCTGACACGCCAGTTCATGCCAAAAGAAGAGCTCATGATACCAAAGCTCGTTGTTTCCAATTATCAGAAAGAGAAGGCTCCATACATCGATGCGACCGGAACACACGCAGGTGCACTCCTCGGCGATGTAAGACACGACCCATTCCAGTCAGGTGGTCTTGAAACACCTGCACATGACAGGGTCGAGAGCGGTGATATTCACAAATCACACAAGGGAGTACTCTTCATTGATGAGATCAATACCCTTAGACTTGAATCCCAGCAGAGCCTTCTAACAGCATTACAGGAGAAGGAGTATGCTATCACCGGGCAGTCAGAACGCAGTTCAGGTGCTCTGGTAAAGACCGAACCTGTGCCATGTGATTTTATCATGGTGGCAGCAGGTAACCTTGATGCAGTGGAGAAAATGCATCCTGCACTTCGCTCACGTATAAAGGGGTATGGATATGAGGTATTCATGCGTGATTCCATGGAAGATACACTTGAGAACCGTAAGACACTCGTTCGTTTCGTGGCACAGGAGGTCGTACGTGATGGCCACATCCCGCCATTCGATAAGGGCGCAGTGAAAGAGGTTATCAGGGAATCGAGAAGAAGGGCAGGCAGGAAAGGTCATCTTACTCTGAAGTTCCGTGACCTTGGTGGTCTTGTAAGGGTTGCTGGAGACATTGCCCATTCCGAGAATGCGGAGATCACTACTGCAACACATGTTCTTGCAGCAAAGAAGATAGCACGTTCCATCGAACAGCAGCTTGCAGACAGTTATCTCGAAAGGCGTAAGGATTACCAGCTTTTCGACAAGCTGGGCTCTAGTGTGGGACGGGTCAATGGTCTTGCGGTAATGGGTGGTGATTCCGGTATCGTCCTTCCTATCATGGCCGAAGTGACGCCTACGCAATCTTCCGCTGGAGGTCATGTGATCGCAACAGGTATGCTGAAGGATATTGCAAAGGAAGCTGTCCAGAACGTTTCAGCTGTTATCAAGAAAGTGACCGGAGAGGATATTTCCAATCATGATATCCACATACAGTTCATAGGCACATACGAAGGTGTGGAGGGTGACAGTGCATCGATATCTATCGCAACCGCTGTTATCTCTGCACTGGAGAATATTCCTATTGACCAAACCGTTGCTATGACAGGTTCACTATCTGTAAGGGGCGATGTACTCCCTATCGGTGGGGCTACCTACAAGATAGAGGCAGCAGCTCAAGCAGGTATCAAGAAAGTGATCATACCTAAGTCCAATGAAGCGGATGTCCTTATCGAGGATTACTATAAGGATAAGGTCGAGATAATCCCAGTTGCAACAATAGCGGAAGTCATCGAACACAGTCTTGTGGGAGAGGATAAGGCCGGTATTGTTGAAAAGCTCAAGAACATGAGCAACAAAAAGATCGATCTTGCAGCAAGGAGCAAAAAGGTCGCAGGTAGTGACGATGTCTGAAGTTGGGTTTTACGATGTCAGAATGATCGATGCAACATCCACATCGATCGTCCTTGACAATGGCAATATCGAGGAAATATCGGTCAATTACAGCAAAGGTTGTGGTGCTCGTGCTTTATGTGGTGGGTCATGGGGCTTTACCACTGCAGAAGGTGAGTTCGACCTTAAAGCGGCCATCGATTCCGCTTCAGAGCTTGCAGCACAGATGAATAATATCTCTCCAAAGGATGAAGTAAAGCTTAAGCCCGTGGAAAAGCCTGTTATAAAGAACATCCCTACTGCAAAGATCGATCCTGCAGATGTTCCTATTGAGGAAAAGGTACAGTTATTGAAGGACATTGAAGACCATGCAAAGATGGATGGTGTCAGCAGTACTTCAGCAGTCTATTCCGAAGCTTCCGTAAATGTTCATTATATTAGTTCCGAAGGGATCGATTGCGAATACAGTCTTATCCGAACCGGATTTGCCATAAGTGCTGTTGCTACTGAGAATGGTTCATATCAGGTGGGGAGGGAAAGCCGTTTTGGAGTATGTGGTTTTGAGCTTTTTGAAGAGAACGATGCTCTTGCACTTGCAAGATCTGCCGGAGAGACAGCAGTTGAGCTGCTTGGAGCAGAACAGGCAAAGGGAGGCACATTACCGGTCATACTTGACCCCGAACTTGCAGGCGTATTTGCACATGAGGCAGTAGGGCATGCATCAGAAGCAGATCTTGTGCTCGAAGGAAGTTCCATTCTGGCAGACCGTTTGGGAGAACAGATAGCATCCCCTTTGGTCAATATCATTGATGATCCTACATTACATGAATATGGATACTATCCCTTTGATTCCGAAGGTGTCATGTCTTCAAAGACCACGATAATAAAGGATGGAGTACTCAATTCATATTTGCATTCAAGGGAGACCGCACAGGCCCTTGGTGGAACTCCGGGAAACAGTAGAGCACAGGGTTATTCTGAACCGGTTGTTAGAATGAGCAATACTTACATTGATAATGGCGATTCGAATTTTGATGAAATGCTTGAAGAGATTGGCAACGGAATGTACCTGACAGGCTCAAGAGGCGGTCAGGTGAACACTGGAGAGGGTATCTTCCAGTTCAACGCCGAGAAAGGTTATCTTATTGAGAATGGGGAAGTTACAAGATTGCTCCGCGATGTATCCCTTTCAGGCAAGACCCTCGAGATATTGAACAATGTCACATTGGTTGGTAATGATCTCAAGATGCACTCTGGAAGATGTGGAAAAGGTGGCCAGCTTGCACCGGTATCGGATGGTTCTCCTCATATATCCATCTCAAAGGCATTGGTAGGGGGAGTCTGATATGTTCGAACATGCACAGAAAGCTATTGAGCTTGCTGAAAAACTGGGTGCTGATGAAGCAGAGGTATATATTTCCTATAATCACTCTATTTCCGCAGATATCAGGAAGAATACCATCGAGTCGGCAAAAGAGAATGTCAGCCAGGGAATTGGTATACGTTCGATAATCAACGGCGCGGTTGGTTTTGCAAGTACGAACAATGTGGGTCGTATCGAGGATGTGGTGAACATCTCAGTGTCTTCTGCAAAAGTGAGGGACAGTGATCCGGAATGGACTTCACTACCATCAAATGCGAAATATCCTGAGGTCTCAGGTACATATGACAAAAGGATTAGCAAGATCGGTCTGGACGAATGTATAGGTCTCACAGGAAAGATGATCGAAGGTGCATTATCAGTACCTGGTGTTAATACAACCTCCGGAAGCTTTTCAACATCATTCAATAAACACCTCATCATGAATACGAATGGTGTGGAGATCGTCGATGAAGGTACCGGTGTTTCCGGTTTTGTGGATGTCATCACTACTAAAGGAGATATCTCAACAGCTTATGATTTTGAAGTTTCGAGATCACTTGATATCGATGTTTTTGGCATAGGCGCAAGTGCTTCAAGTCTTGCCATCAGATCACAGGACGGTATTTCCATAGAACCGAAGAAGACGGACGTCATTCTGCATCCGTTTGCGTTCTCCGATATTTTTGAGAACACATTCGAACCATCCATAGATGCGGATAATATGCAAAAAGAACGCTCTTCACTAATAGGCAAGAAAGGAGAGACCATTGCTACATCGGATCTGAACATTATTGATGATGGATTGCTTGAGGGTGGAATTGAGACCTCCATATCCGATGAAGAAGGAACTCCATCCCAGAGGACTCCGATAATTGAAAAGGGTATCTTCAAGTCTTTCCTCTATGATAATTATACGGCAGGAAAAGATAATACTTCCAGCACAGGAAACGGAATGAGGCATTCTTATGTATCTTCTCCTTCGGTAGGCCCCAGAAACCTTATCGTGGAATATCCTTCAAGTGATGTGATCGCAGATACCGATGAGGGTGTGTTCATTAATACGGTCATCGGTGCACATACGGCAAATGCGATATCTGGAGATTTCTCGGTAGAGGCCAGAAATGCATTTACTATCAAGGATGGGCAGATCGATAAACCGATAAAGTCCCTGATGTTATCGGGCAATATATTCGAGATGCTGAACAAGATCACAGGTGCAGGCAGCGATGTCCGTAAAGTGGGAGGTACTGTAGTGCCATCTTTGCGAATCTCGGAGATGAGTATTGTAGGCTGAAATCGAGTGATCACAGAACAATATAAACTACTATCGGAATTATTATATATTACTCATTACAATAATGATGTGATATATTTAATTTCATCTGCCCAGTAATCTATATACTTTGGTAGGGACAATATGACCAACATTGAAGTAAAAAGATCAGATGTTCTGCTCTTTAGGTGGTAATATGGCTGAGAATGACAGAATAAGAATACTCGTAGTCGACGATGAACCTGATAATGTCGAATTACTTACTGCATATCTATCGTACGACTATGATATAGTTCCAGCATACAGTGGAAACGAAGCTCTTCAAATACTGGCTGACTCAGAGCAGGTCTATCCTGATCTTGTTTTGATGGATATCATGTTAAAGGACGGTATGGATGGAGTGGAAGCTGCTAATCAGATCCATATCAAATATGAGATACCTGTAGTCTATATCACAGCTTATGCCGATGATAGTATCATGCAAAGGGCAAAGTTAACGGAGCCTTTTGGATATATACTCAAACCATTCGAGGAAAGCGAGCTTCGCACGAACATAGGGATCGCACTTTATAAGCATAAGATGGAAAGCAAGCTTAAAGAAAGCCAAAAATGGCTTACTGCGATCTTAAACAATACTGGAGATGCTATGATCGCAACTGATAAAGATGGGTTGATAAAATTCATCAATCCCTTTGCAGAAGCCCTTCTCGGCAGGAAACAGATGGATATCCTTGGCAAACCGCTGAATGATGTTTTCTGTGTCGAAAGTGAAGAACCCGGTGTTACTGTCGATGATCCTGTTAAGAAGGTGATCCGCGAAGGCATGTTCTATGGACTTGCAAATCAGACACTTCTTGTTACAAAGGACGATACAAGAGTTCCTGTTGACATTATAGGATCTCCGATAAAAGGGGAGAACGAGGATGTTATGGGGATATTGATAACTTTCTGTGATATTTCTGATAGAAAGCGCATCGAAAACCTGATTTATTCGAAAGCTTCAGAATCGGGATTCTAAGTTCAGTTCTAGTTGATGTCGAAGAAGGGTTTCAGCCTCGATTTCGACATTTTTTTGCTTAGTTAATTACTTCAGATATTTCTTGTTCACATTCGAAAGAATGCCGGATTCTTCCAATTCCTTTATTTTTGCTGAAACATCAGATTTTGTTATCCCTACTTTGGGAATGGCCGTTTCAGACACTGGTTTTTCTGAAGAGCTACTCGACATAGTGGGATTATCGTTAACAGTACCTGTATCATTGATCTTTTCGGGTTTCATTTCTTCGAGGATGGTTGACATTTTTGCCTTTGCTTCTATGTGATGGCCTCTTTTAACTGCAATATAGGAGACTGAAATTATAGTAAGTAATGGTATTGCAAATAGAAGAAATTTCACAGGGGAACCTTTTGATTCGGTCTTAACAACTGGGATAGTACTTTCTACATCCTCTAAAACCTCAAGTGATGGAGAAGGCCTGTTTGTATCAGGAACAACAATATTTTCTGTTAAAGGAGAGTTGTTTGTATCTGCAGCTGTCGTTTCCTTTTGAACAGTTTCGACTATTGCAAATGATGAGTATATTTCAGAAGATGTAGCTTCGTAATAGATATATTTATCGTCTTCACCTATTTTATAGGTGGGCAGAATGTTCCAGCTACTACCCTTATATATGCTCATCCTTACAGAAAATTCAGGTACATTGTTCTCTTTAAGCCATGTTTTCTCTACTCTGAAACCAATAGAAGAATCAATGATCCTTTTTTCAAATCCGTGATCACCTAACCAGATATTGATATTCTTATATACTCTTCCTTCCGGTGACTTGGACACAAGATTTGAGGTCGTATTTAGTGATTCGACTATTGCTTTGACATCACCAACGGTCAAGTCGGCTGTGACATTGATGTAAGTAATATCAATCACTTCGGTGAACGTGAAGGTTTTTTCTATATCATTAACAATATACCTGGTCGCAACAGCTTTCACTAAGATGTTCTCATATCTCTCACTGGTGACGCTGCTTCCTCCGCCACCGCCACTACTTCCAGAACTGCTAGAACTGGTTGTGTCAGTAGTAGGTGTTGATACTGTGATGTAGTCTGAAATATAGGTAAAGTTGTCATATTTTGCATTGCTGACATTCAGAGATACATTGTAAGTTCCTGCAGTGACATATGTATGAGAAGGATCAGGTTCTGTTGAAGTGTTACCATCACCAAAGTTCCAGAACCAACTGGTCTCATTTATTGACTGTTCCGTGAAATACACTGTCAATGGGTAGCTTCCAGTTATCGGGGCAGCTGTAAAACTGGCGATAGGTTTTGAAAGAGCAATAACGGTTATGAAATTTTCTTTGAGAATGTAGTCTGAACCATCATCATTGGATACTTTCAATGATACATTGTAGCTGCCTGGAGTTGTATAGGTGTGAACTGGTTCAATTTCGTTTGAAGTATTCACATCTCCAAAATCCCATTCCCATGTAAGTGCATTGGAAGAATTGTCTTCAAATCTCACAGAAAGTGGTTCTGTGCCAGCAGTTACATTCGATGCAAAATCTGCAAAAGGGGGTACAAGTGCTACAACAACGATATAATTGTTCTTAGTAACAGTATCTATACCATCACTGTTGTTCGCTGTCAAACTTACATGATATTTACCCGGTTCAGCATAAGTATGCACAGGATGCTGGGCATTTGCATCATTACCATCACCAAAAACCCACACCCAACTTTCAGCTGCTGTAGAACTATCAATAAACTGCACACTCAATGGCTGTTTACCTAAAGTAACATTGGATGTGAAATTTGCAGTTGGGGGATTTTTAGTAGTTGCACTGGCATTAGTCCATGATGCATTTATGTTCCCGGAAATGTCAACTGTTTTAGTACTGAAGTCATACTTTGTGTTAGCAGCAAGTCCAGTTGCATTATAGAAACTCGTATCGTTCGACACATTCGTCTGGAACACATTGTTAAGGTAAAGCATTGTGTGATTGAAATCCTGATCAATTGGATTGTTCCAAGTCCAGTTTATCCATGTTATTTCTCTGCCTGATGTGGTGAGATCAGTTACACTGGCTGGAGGCAGAGTGTTCAGCGTGCTGGCACTATCATTGATCCAGGTCGAATTGATAATACCGACAGTGTCCACAGTATGAGTACTGATATTATACTCAGTATTGTCAATCAATCCGGTAGCATTGTACGATGCACCGGTCATGTTCGTCTTGAACACACCATCCAAATAGATCATGGTGTAGTTGAAGTCACCATCTGAAGGATTAGTCCAAGTCCAGTTGATCCATGTGGAACCTTTGCCAGATACAGATAGACCGGTCACACTGGCAGGTGCAATGGTATCAATACTGAAATTGACCATTGAAGAACCATTGTTTCCTGCGATATCCTGTGCGATCACGGTTATATTATGAATTCCCTCAGACAGTGTTAGTGACCGGTTTCCACTAAACGTGGTATCACCAGTATTGTTGATATTGTACCACCATTTTGCAATATCCTCGTTGGCAGTAGCATTAAGCCAGAGCGTACTGGAAGTATAATTATGGTTTTCTTCTGGTACATCAATGGTGACTATTGGTGCAATGGTATCAATACTGAAATTGACCATTGAAGAACCATTGTTTCCTGCGATATCCTGTGCGATCACGGTTATATTATGAATTCCCTCAGACAGTGTTAGTGACCGGTTTCCACTAAACGTGGTATCACCAGTATTGTTGATATTGTACCACCATTTTGCAATATCCTCGTTGGCAGTAGCATTAAGCCAGAGCGTATTGGAAGTATAATTATGGTTTTCTTCTGGTACATCAATGGTGACTATTGGTGCAATGGTATCAAGAGTAACAAGAGTAGTTGCTGTATCATTTGTCCATGATAAATTGATATTACCTGAAATGTCAACTGTTTTAGTACTGAACTCATATGTCGTGTTATCCAAAAGTCCTGTCAGATTATAGAAACTCGTATCATTCGAAACATTCGTTTTGAACACATTATCAAGGTAAAGCATTGTGTGATTGAAATCTGTATCATTTGGATTGTTCCATGTCCATTTTATCCATGTTATTCCTATGTCGGATGCAGTAAGCTCAGTTACACTGGCTGGTGCAATTTCATCACTACTGAAAGACCCGGATAACACAATTGCAAATGGTTGTGGACCCTGGGGAACATTTGTACCGTTTACTGTTACTGTGTACCATCCCGTTGAAGGGGATAATAGTTCCACATGTTCAACGTTGTTTGTATCATCTCCACCGTTTCCTAAATAGTTGCCATCAGGGCCTGTAATATTTAGATCGAGATTATTTACCAGAGTCTTGCCAACAAAAGCTGTAGCTGGTTGATCGGTCCATACCAGAGTTGCTTTAAAGGGAACTGAACTGTTGTTCAGATGATAGCTGACACTCCAGGAATCAGTTAAACCAAGACTTATATTATCATGGTACTGCATTGCTCGTGGTGATGATGGGAAAAGAGAACTTTCAAGATCTACGCGACCCCAACCCTGTGCAATACTGGATTTACCCATATCGGCTGCACCATTGATCAACGTTGCTTTCAATAAGGCAGCCGTTGGGGAAATTGATTCATTATCAACATAGTACTGTCTCACAAGAGCAGCAGTTCCTGCTGTTAAGGGGGTTGCCATGCTCGTCCCACTCATATAAGTGTAATCAGTGCTATAAACGAGGGAGGAAGCAGTGGAACTAATAACTGTGCCCGGAGCTACCACATCGGGTTTAATTCGATTGTCATCGGTTGGGCCTCTACTGCTAAAAGAAGCAATATCATCGATGTTATCTGATGAAGTGCCTTTATCCGGTCTGTAATTCTCTGATGCACCAACTGTTAAGGCATTTTTTGCTGTTCCAGGGGGGGTTAATTTATTAGTTATACCTCCTTCGTTACCGGCTGCAAAAACGATTAGTAAGTCTGGATTATCCCACATAAAACTATCAACATATTGTGAACTATCTGTATAGTTTCCATATTGATTTGAATTATTGCTACCCCAACTATTGCTGTGTACCTTTGCACCAGCATCATAAGCCTGTTGAAAAAGTGAATACAGATTTGTTGGTATATGTAAGCGACCTGATGTCAGTTTCGGATTTGTACCATCATACTGTAATGCCTGAAAAACAAGCCTTGCTTCAGGTGCCATTCCTGAATATAAGCCAGCAGAAAGATTACCATTTCCGAGGACTGAACCTGCAACATGTGTACCATGCCCGTGATTATCTTCCGCACCGGTATCGTTATACTCTTCCCACCATGCATCTAATGTATCAATCCTTCCCTCAAGGTCATCATGCATGGATGCATCATTAAAACCGGTGTCCAATCCGGTATCAGCAACAGCAATTATCTGGCCACTACCGGTCAAACCATGTGTGTTCTGTACGGTGGAAACATTTAGTATACCTGCTGCAACATCATTCAGGACAACGGGTTGCACATATCTATCCACCCAGCTTACACCATTGATAGCCGCAATATCAGTAATCGAAGATTGGTTGATCCTGACCTTGAGTATGCTTTCACCATTGTCAAGTATTTTACCACCAATAAATATGACATCGTTTGAAACATACTCGTTGCATCCAGCATCGAAAAGCATTACCAGAACATCTTCCTTGCCGTTTTGCTTAGAACCCGACGAAAGGGTAGAGCTGACTCGGTATGAAGGGTCGTAGAAACCGATCCATTGAACAGAATCCAGATTCTCTAGTTCCGCTTTCACTGAAGTGTTCATTCGTACAATAAAAGCATTGTTCGGAACATAACTGAAAATAACAGCTCCCGTGCCCCTTACATCCTTTTTCCATTCTTCAAGGATCAAACCTTTGAACTGAACAATGTAATAGTCCTCTGGTTTAGTGGGTAATGGTTCAATGGAGCTGAGACTTGAAGACGAAAGTGAAGAAGGAGGCACTGCGTCCGTACTGAACTGAGCATTTTTAAGTATGATATAATTCTCGCTGGGGGACCCACTTTGCGATGATACCTCCAAAGCTAATGCAGAAACTGAAAAAATTGCTGCGATCATAGCAACGATTGCGATCTTTAAGATCATACCAGAAAGATCAATGCTATTTTTTTGCAATTTCATATTCTACCACCAGATGCTTTGAAGATCCCCTATGTTCCTCAAAAGCTACCGCTTCTTAACTACTCATTTATTATGCTGGGATGCGTATATATAACTTCCTTTAAAAGTTCAGACGGATGCGTATAATCATAATGAGGGTATGCCTTTCAAATTATATACTTTTAATGAAATATAATATAAATTTTATTATAATACATAAATTATGTGATAATGAAGCTAACTTCAACATATCTTCTAAAACAAAACCAAAAAGAATATCACGTCACAAACATACATGAATAGTTATGAGTGGGGAAGTGAAATGGCAGCATGTTCCTGTGGATGAGGTTCTTGCATTACTTGAGACCGATAGAGAGGGACTTACTGCTGAAGAGGCGCAACTCCGCCTTTCAAAATATGGTTTTAATGAGGTCGAACTAAAGAAAAAGGAAAGTTCAATCCATCGTTTTGCAAGGCAGTTCGCAAGCCCTCTTATCTATGTCCTGCTCCTGGCAGCACTTGTCACTTTTTTGCTTCGGGAATATGCTGACACTTCCGTAATAATCGGAGTGGTTCTCGCAAATGCTGTCATCGGATTCATTCAGGAAAGAAAAGCAGAAAATGCCCTTGAATCTCTTGCAAAGATGCTGGTTCCTGAGACAAGTATACTAAGAGAAGGGCAAAGAATGATAGTGCCCAGCAGGGAACTTGTAGTAGGTGATATTGTTTTGATGGAAACGGGAGCCCGAATTCCTGCTGACCTTCGACTTATTCACAAAAAAAATCTTCGCATCGATGAATCAATGCTCACCGGAGAATCCACAGCCGTTGAGAAATATACAGATGCCATTGAAACTAAGAACCTTCCACTTGCCGAAAGAAAAAATATCGCTTTTGCAGGCACACTTGTAACCCAGGGAAATGGTATAGGTGTTGTAGTAGCAACCGCTTCTGACAGTGAGATCGGAAAGATATCGGAACTTATAAAAAAGACAAAACAGCTCTCCACGCCCCTTGTAAGAACGATAGACAATATGGGCAAAAACCTTGCTGTCGTAATTATTTTGGTTGCAATACTGACATTTGCAATTGGTAAATTTCGGGGACTTGGTACTCTGGATCTCTTTTTTGCTTCCGTAAGTCTGGCTGTCGCAGCAATTCCAGAAGGATTGCCCGCACTCATCACGATCACACTTGCTATCGGAATAAAGAAGATGGCAGCTCGAAATGCCATTATTCGTACAATGCCGGCGGTCGAAAGTCTTGGATCGGCAACGGTGATCTGTTCGGATAAGACCGGCACACTTACAAAGAATGAGATGACCGTCCGGAAGATATACACGGATGAAGGTGTTTTCAGTGTTACAGGTCTCGGATATGAGTCAGAGGGCGATATCGAGCTTAATGGAAAGAAAATAGATCCCTTTGATCATCGGGCATTGCTTGAAACATTAAAAGCAGGTGCACTTTGTAATGATGCTTATCTGCGTGAAGAGGGGGGTATTGACGGTGACCCTACCGAAGGAGCACTTCTTGTTTCAGCATCCAAGGCCGGCAAGTTCTACATTCCCAGGGTAGATGAGATTCCGTTTGAATCGGAAAAAAGATTCATGGCAACACTTCATCAAGATAATGCTGGCAATTCATGGGTATATGTAAAAGGCTCTCCTGAAATCATTTCTAAACTTTCCAGCATGCAATTCAATGGAAAGGATTTCACAAGAGTAGAACCTGAAAAGATACTTCTTGTTGCCGAAGACATGGCATCCGAAGGGCTTAGGGTCATTGCAACTGCATACCGGAAGCTCGAAAGAGGGAAGGCTGAACTTGAAGACGTTGATATTGATGAACTCATCTTCCTCGGATTGCAGGGTATGATCGACCCGCCAAGGGAGGAAGTGAAACAGTCGATCTTCAAATGTAATAATGCAGGCATCAGAGTTATCATGATCACGGGCGACCATATCAAAACCGCTCACACCATTGCAAGACAGCTTGGAATCCGTACAGAAGGAGCATTGTCGGGCAGTGATATTGAAACAATGACCGATGAAGAGCTGATAGAAGCATTAAGGTCAGTCTCTGTTTTTGCAAGGACATCCCCTGAAGATAAATCCAGGATAGTCGGGTTATTAAAACAGGAAGGCGAAGTTGTCGCAGTTACAGGGGACGGTATCAATGATGCGCCTGCACTTGAAAATGCTGACATCGGGGTTGCAATGGGCCGATCAGGGACCGAAGTTGCAAAAGAAGCAGCGGACATGGTTCTTACTGATGATAATTTTTCATCCATTGTGAATGCGGTAGAAGAAGGCAGGGATGTCTATGGCAAGATACAGAAAGTGATCCTCTGGACATTACCCACGAACGCTGCAGAAGGATTGGCGATTTTAGCTGCTGTTCTACTGGGATTCGCGGCTCCGCCACTATTGCCATTACACATCCTGTGGATAAATACCGTAACAGCATTGGGGCTTGGAGTTTCTATGACGGTCGAACCGATGGAGAAAAGACTTCTTAATAGACCACCAAGGCCACAAAAAGAGCCACTGCTTCTTCCAGTTATCAAACGAAGGATAATAACTGTTGCATTACTAATGGTCACTGCTACTTTCCTGCTATACATCTTCAATATCAATAATGGCATGGATATCAGTACTTCACAAACAATAGCGTTGAATACTATCGTATTTTTCGAGATATTCTACCTTTTCAATTGCAAATCGATCCATGAGAACGTTTTCGGACAAATGTTCTCAAATAGATATATGCTTCTTGGGATCTCGATAGTGATCGGTTTGCAGATGTTCATTACTTACAACCCTACGATGAACATGATCCTGAGAACAAGTCCTATCAGGCTTATTGATTGGGTTGTGATAATAATAATTACAAGTTCCATCTTCTTTTTGATAGAACTGGAAAAATACCTACAGAAAATGAGACACAACAAACAGATCAAAAAATAATGAAATGCGAGGGTTATATGACCCTCAATCTTCATCACCACAGCAGCTACAGGAAATATTTCCTTTCAGAATCTCTTTCCAGTCTCCCAGGACATCATGTGTCTAACAGTCATCCGCACCTGCTGCTTCTCTCATCACAAGAGCAAATATGTAGGATAATTCTTTGACTGTAACTCAAGCTTCTCATTTCGATTCACATCCATATATTTTTTGTATTACTGTTCTGATATTTACCAGAACGGCGAATAAAGATGAAACTTAAGATAACTTAAAAGCAACGTTTCAATTTATATTGGAACACCATTCAAACGAATAAAATAGTAAGGGCAAACCCCGCTGTCCGTGAAGTCAAGATAACTCTCTTTTCCCACGCTGGAAAATGAGGGATAAGAGAAAAAACGTGCAAATGGTGCTTAATATAGTAGGAAGATGTAAAATCAAACGATAAGATATTGTTTAGAACAGAGATGAATATCAGAAAAAGAGGATGGCAGTAAGATCGTTCTAATATGCCATCTACTCAATAATTCTGAAAAAAAGAGAATCACTTCTTCTTTAGTTTTGCAAGTTTCTTCTTTGCAGAAGCATCGCCTGAGGATGCCTTTGCTTCAAGTCCTTCCATTTTCTCTTTTTTCTTGCCACTTTTCCTTGCTATATCCTTTTTAGACATTGCCATAGAAGCTCTTTTTTGAAGCCTATACTATATAAAATGATGCCAGTAGAGAATTAAAAAGGATGTAACATTCAGAAGCCTTATAATTCAAAAACTGGCAATATATAATGTGAATAAATATGAGATCACTACACTTGGTAGAAAACTGGATCTAAAAAATCCAAATAATCGCCTGATAATCCAGTTAGCAACTCTTGTAACAATTTCAGCTCTTGTATTCTATCTCATTATAACCAAAGAAATTTCTAGCTCATTTGTCTATGGCATAAAAGCAGGGATCACAATATTCCTGCTCTGGGCGATTGCAAGGGAAATGGATCCTGACCATGAGTCGGCAGCTTTCATACCGGTCATATTGACCCTGCCGCATGTGATAATCTTCGGGTTACACCCCATCTTTCCTTTAATTTGGTTCTTATTGTTACTAAGACTGGTAAACAGATCGACAGGTGCAAAGGCTGGTATTATCGACTCGTTAGCCATTCTTTCCATTGGAGCTTTCCTTACATATCAGTTAAGCTGGGTATTTGGGACGATCTCAGCACTTGGTTTTTTCCTTGACGGAAGACTATCCTCGCCATACAGAGGTCACCTCATACCCGCAGTACTATTGCTCCTCTATTCTGGTCTTGCTCTCATACACGAAATTACTGATGTGGTCATGGACATGGCCCTATTGAAAATAGTTGCCTTCACTGTTATGATCCTACTTGCTCTTCCGCTGTTCACTAACAGAGATACTATCATTAGTATCGGTGACAGGACAGGAGAAAGACTGGATGAACAGAGGATAAAAGCAACGCAGTTGCTGGCTGTATTCAGCGTATCTGCATTTATGCTATTCTCAACTGCCAGTGATGGGTTTTGGCCGCTCGTATGGACCATACCAGCAAGTGCTGGTCTGTACAAGGTATTATTGGAGATAAAGCAGATGCGAACATAAAGCATCATAAAATGATGACAACAGCTTAATATGGCATGCATTATACATAGTGCATATATTATATTTATCGTCATATTATATAATTTATTTTATTTAGGGTGATGTTATGATAGAACTTCTCAAAGCTCTGGCACTGGGATTTACGATAGGGATCTCAGCTGCACTAATTCCTGGTCCAATGATGTTCGCCACTGTTGGCATATCACTCGAAAAAGGATGGCGTACAGGTCCATTTGTATTTCTTGGGCATTCAATGGTAGAACTGACAGTTATCCTATTGGTCATTGCAGGAGCTTCTTCTTTCATAACTGACTCCACCATTGCCTACGTGTCAATATTGGGTGGTATTGTAATGATCCTTTTTGGGCTTGTTATTCTAAAAAGTGCTAAAAGCGTTTCAAATGTCAATATCGCTGAATCTGCCAAAAAGTTCAAAGGCTCAGTAGGTCCGGTGTCTGCGGGCATCCTTACCACAGCTCTAAATCCTGCATTTATTTTATGGTGGCTCACTGCCGGAAGTGCCATTATATTGCAAGAATATCTTTTAGGTATGCTGGCCATCGTTGCGTTCATTATCGGTCATTGGTTTGCAGACCTAGGCTATCTTCTGACTGTTGCATCATCGACAGCTAAAGGAAAAGACCTCTTCTCAGAAAGGACACACAGAAGGATACTATATTTTTGCAGTGTTTTCCTCATGATATTCGGGGTCTGGTTCATATCGAACTACAACAACCTATCTTCATTTGTATAAATCCGGATAGAACAAAAAAATAAAGAAGTCAGATGAAACTATCCAGTAGCTCATCGACTTTTTCAGGATCGGCCTTGTTCTTTACAAGAGGTCCTGAGGAAAGAACGTCCAGATGATCCTCGAAAGTTGGTTTCTCATTTACATAGAAAACACCCAAGGGTATCTTTTCGCCCCATTCGAGGGATTTTTCAAACGCTTTAACACGATCTTTGGGTGAATGGTCCTTCTCTTCCATTCTATAGACCCTTTCCGAATACCATTTGAAAGTGTTCAGTTTATTAAAGGAAACACATGGCTGTAGAACGTCCACTAAAGAAAACCCTTTGTGCTGTATCGCTTTTTTGATAAGCTCTGTAAGATGGTCCACATCCCCTGCAAATCCCCTGCTAACAAAAGAGCAATCTAGAGAGATTGCAAGTGACAGAGGATTTAAAGGTGTATTGAATACACCATGGTTCTGGATCTTTGTCTTCATGCCCAGCTCACTGGTAGGAGATGCCTGACCCTTGGTAAGGCCATAGATCTGATTATCATGTACTATGAGAGTAATATCCGGATTTCTCCTTATATTATGAACGAAGTGGTTCCCACCTTCTCCATAACAATCCCCATCACCGGTTACAGCAAGAACGGTCAATTCATGGTTCGCGACCTTTGCACCAATGGCAGGGGGAAGGGACCTTCCATGGAGACCATTGAAAACGTTGCATTTGAGATAATGCGGGAGTTTGCTCGATTGACCTATGCCTGATGTCAGCAAAACCTCATGCGGTTCTTTTCCAAGCTCTGCAAGAGCACGCTTGATAGCTTTTAATATCATGAAATTACCGCAACCGGGACACCATTCGGTCTCGTACTCACCAAAATCTTCCACGCTTACCATCTCAGATCACCTTCTTCTGTTCAAGAGCTCGTATTATGTGTTCGGGAGTGTAGGGTTTCCCGTCAGACCTCAATATATTCTCATCAATTCGTAATCCAGTCTCACACTCGAAGAGCCTCGCAAACTGTCCGGTTGCATTGTTCTCCACGCAAACTAGCTTTCCCGCATCAGCCAGCATATCTTTTATTGCATCCACCGGCAAAGGATATACATGGGTAAAATGCAAGTGGTCGACAGCATGACCTTCGCTTGTGAGGATGTCCACAACTTCCAGAAGTGGGCCGTATGTAGAACCCCAGCCGATCAAAGTGATGTCAGCTTTCTTATAACCATAAAGCTTTGGAGCTTCCATTTCCTTCTCCAGAAGCTTTAGTTTCTTCATTCTCTTCTCGTTCATCAGGATACGGTTATCGATCGTCTGGTCAAGATGACCGGTCTCATTATGTTCATCACTGTCAACGACAACTGTAAATCCTGCCTGACCTGGAATGGCCCTTGGAGATATGCCGGTGGGTGTTAATTCATATCTGTTGTACTCTTTTTTGTCCTTAAGTTCATCATCAGAAAGCAGATGCCTGTCTATCTCTATCTTCGAAGTGTCGAACTTCTCACAGGTGAAAAGGGAATCTGCAAGGTACTGGTCACTCATTACAAATACCGGGATCTGGAACTTCTCTGCGATATTGAACGCCTTTGCTGTCAGATAAAAACAATCATCAGGCGTCCCAGGTGTCAGTATGCATCTTGGGAATTCTCCCTGTGCAGCTGTCAGAACGAACTGCAGATCACCCTGTTCGGTCATTGTGGGCAGACCTGTGGCAGGTCCCGGTCTCTGTGAGAGGAATATCACTGCAGGTGTTTCGGTTATCCCTGCAAGGCCCAGTGCTTCGGCCATAAGGCAGAAACCTCCGCCTGATGTGGTGGTCATGGTTCTCACACCTGCATAGGATGCACCAAGGACCATGTTCAAAGCAGCGATCTCATCTTCCGCCTGTTCGACAACAACATTGAAATCATCGGCTTTTGCGGATATATAGGTCATAACACCTGTTGAAGGTGTCATGGGATACGCTGCCAGGAATTGAACTCCTGCTGCAAGAGCGCCAAGGGCAACGGCATCATTGCCTGCAATGAGCATCCTTCCATCCTTGCCCAGAGGCTCTTTTACGGCAAACTTACATGCTGAAGGGAAGTTATTTTTGGCGTGATCATAGCCTGCACGTGCTGCTTTTATGTTATTCGCAATTATTTCATCGCCTTTTTTCTGGAAGGTCGCAGTCAATACACGTTCGAGATACTCAAAATTGAAGCACATAAGGCCCAGCGCAGCACCGATTGCGACAGAGTTGGAATAGATCTTGTTCCCGCAAACATCCTTTGCGATCTTCAGCATTGGAACATGGAAGAAAGAATCATTCATCTGTTCTATCTTGATAACATCAGTGTCAACTATTACAACACCATCAGATATCTCGTTCAGATGCTCGTTGATGGACGCCTCATCAAGAGCTATCAGGATATCGACTTTCTCGGTCATTGCCCTTATCGGTTCATTGCTTATACGTACCTGATAAGTATTGTGTCCACCCCTTACCCTTGAAAGATAGAACTGAGTAGTAAAAACGTTGAAACCACTTTTCTTGAATGTCTTTGCGAGCACTACGCCGATGGTCTGTAAACCCTGGCCTGCGGCACCGCCTACTTTTATCACAAGGTCTGTGTTCATATTTTGTCCCCTTTGATAATAAGATAGTTTTGATCAGAAACTTCTCTTATGCTGCGTTCTCATCAACTTCCCACAATCCGAAGGTGTTCTCTTCGGTATCCATACAAACTGCAAGATGGCCCCAACCTGGAACAGGCATCTTTGGCTGTAACACTGTCCCTCCGAGCTTTTCAACACGAGTGCAATAGTCTTCAACCGATGCAACTTCGATGAAATTGGTTATTCTCTGTTCAGGACTTCCACGAAGCCCCATGCCTCCGCCGACCCCTTTCTCCCCTTCGAGGGATTCCGTCTCTATGAAGTAGTAGTCCAGAGGTCCCGGAACTTTTTCAAATTTCCAGTCGAACAGTTCGGTATAGAACTCCTTTGCCCTGTCAATATCGTTGGCAGGCAAGTCAAAATGTGCAATCGTCGGCATAGATGTATCACTCCCAAATTTAATATGACAGTTAATCGATTTAAGGTTTGGGTAAGTGATGGAGTAGTAATAAAAAACAAAAAAGAACCAGAAATATCGATCCAGTAAGGATGGTCCTTTATTGTCAGAGTTACATTAATTGAATATCGCTGTTAATATCTTCAAGGGTATTGCAGGAGGTCATTATCATTGCTTTTTCAATATCTGACCTCATATAATCTATCAAACTTCTAACCCCTTCCGCACCATGGGGGACAGCCTCACGTACTATTGGACGACCGGTCAATACATGATCAGCACCCAGGGCAAGCATCTTCACAACATCAAAACCGGTCCTTACCCCACCATCGGCAGTTATCACTACCTTTTTGCCCTTTTTACTGTTCCTGATGGTTTTCACTATATTAGGGAGAACATCAGCAACTCCGGGGGTAGAATCAAGAACACGTCCGCCATGGTTTGAGATGCCTATTATATCTGCACCTGTTTCTAGTGCTGCCAGTGCATCGTCTTCACACATGATCCCTTTGACCATGAAAGGAAGGGAGGTAGAGCGTTTTAGTTCCTTAATATCATCGATGGTTTTTCTGACCACAGGTTTTCCGGCAAGGGTAAAATTAACCGATCCGGCACCGTCAATATCCACGCCAACAGCTATAGCTTTGGACCTTTCGGATTCTTGTATAAGTTCAATAAGAGTATCCTGTGAGCGTGGTTTGAAAATGTTGACACCATGTCTTCCTACACTTTCCAGTGCAGTTATACCCGGGTGGACTTGAAAATCCTTTGCTGTATCCCCTGTGAATCCAATGAGTCCATCAAATTAGCATATAAATTCTCTCATTCTAATTTGATGGATTCTTATAGAAATAAGGCACTAAGGATAAAAATGTGGAGAATGGGCGTTGTGTGCCCATTATTGCTAAATGCACTTTAAAGTTACACATTTAATAGTGCTCCACAGGTGGTTTTGTAGTTTGTATTACAGGTAGCCTTCCATTTCATCGAATTGAAGATACCTGTAGATCTCATCCTGTTTTGGCTCGATCTTCTCCCTGTAAACTTCCATGTACTCATCTACCGTGGGTATCCTGCCAAGGTTGGAGATAACCGCTCCAAGCTCCGCTGAGCCAAGGTAGACCTGTGCTCCGTCACCCACGCGGTTGTCGAAGTTACGGGTGCTGGTGGAAAACACTGTGGAGGCATCCGGTACACGAGCCTGGTTCCCCATACACAGTGAGCATCCCGCTATCTCGATGCGGGCACCGACCTGGCTGTACACGGAGAAAACTGACTCTTCCCTGAGCTTTGCCTGGTCCATCCGGGTAGGAGGGCATATCCAGGTACGGACATCCGGGTTGAATTTCTGGTCATGCCAGATCTCGGCTGCTGCGCGGAAGTGACCGATGTTTGTCATGCATGACCCTATAAAGACATCCTGAATAGTGGTGCCTGCAACCTCGGAAAGCAGCTTGACATCATCAGGATCATTTGGGCATGCAAGGATCGGCTCTTTAATGTCCGCAAGATCGATCTCTATGACGGCGGCGTACTTTGCATTCGGATCCGCTTTTAGTAGTTTCGGGTCTTCCAGCCACTCCTCAACAGCATCTATGCGCTTTTGGAGAGTCTGTGCATCGTTGTACCCGTCCTCGATCATCTTTTTCATCAATGCCAGGTTGGAGCGCAGATAGGTGGCTACGGGCTTCTCATCAAGCTGGATGCAACCGGCTGCAGCTGAGCGCTCTGCAGCAGAGTCCGTCAGCTCGAATGCCTGCTCGGCTGTGAGGTCGGGTAACCCTTCAATTTCCAGGATCCGTCCGTTGAATATATTGATCTTGTTCTTCTTTGGCACGGTCATAAGACCCTGCTTGATAGCATAGTATGGTATGGCGTTGACCACATCACGCAGGGTGATTCCAGAATTAAGCTCTCCACTGAAACGTACCAGCACGGATTCGGGCATATCCAGAGGCATGAAACCCAGAGCTCCGGCAAAGGCTACCAGCCCGGAACCTGCCGGGAATGATATGCCTATCGGGAACCTGGTATGAGAGTCGCCACCTGTACCCACGGTGTCTGGAACCAGCAGGCGGTTAAGCCAGCTGTGGATTACCCCATCCCCCGGATGCAGGGAGACCCCGGCACGCTCAGAAACAAAATTTGGCAGTGTCCTTTGCATCTTCACGTCCGCAGGCTTGGGGTAGGCTGCGGTGTGACAGAATGACTGCATGAACATGGGAGCCTGGAACTTGAGGCAGGCAAGTTCTGTGAGTTCGTCAGCGGTCATGGGACCAGTGGTGTCCTGGGAACCGACAGTGGTCATCATCGGCTCACAGGCGGTGCCAGGCAGAACTCCATCTACGCCGCATGCGCGACCAACTATCTTCTGTGCCAGGGAGTAAGCCTGTCCCGGTTCAGGCTTCGGATTATCGGGTTTAACGAATATGTCTGTCTCAGGGAGACCCAGTGCCTCGCGAGCCCGGGTGGTCAACGACCGACCAATTATGAGGGGAATACGACCGCCTGCGCGGTATTCGTCCGGAAGGGTGTTGGGTTTGAGGTCTAAAGTGGAGAGTACATTGCCTTCTTCATCTGTTACTTCGCCCTTTACGGTATTGATGGTGATGATATCGCCGTGCCTGAGCTTGCTGATATCCATTTGCAGAGGAAGAGCGCCTGAGTCCTCGGCTGTGTTAAAGAAGATAGGAGCTATAGCAGTGCCGATGATCACACAGCCACGGCGTTTATTTGGGACATATGGTATGTCCTTGCCGATGTGCCAGAGCACACTGTTGCAGGCGGATTTGCGGGAAGATCCGGTTCCTACCACATCAGCGACAAAGGCAACTTCGTTTCCTTCCTCACGCCATTTTGCCATTTCCTCAATGCCTCCCGGGAAGCGGGTATTGCCCATTTCCAGTGCATGAAGAGGTATGTCGGGGCGACTCCATGCAGCACTGGCGGGGGAGAGGTCGTCGGTGTTGATCTCGCCGTCAACCTTGAATACCCTGACAGTTATGGTCTCAGGGATCCCTGGTCTGCTTGTGAACCACTCAGCGTTCGCCCAGCTCTCAAGAACTTTTCTAGCAGCGTCATTTGTCTTTGACAGTTCCAGTACGTCTTCAAAAGCATCGTAGACCAGGGTTATGCCTGAAAGTGCACAGGTAGTCTCATCTGCTACCTCGGCATCCCCGAGTGCTTCGATAAGATACTTGACATTATAGCCGCCGATCATGGTTCCCAGGATCCGGGTCGCTTCCTTTTTGTCGATAAGCGGTGAATAGACAGCTCCTGCCAATATATTACCAAGGAAATCTGCCTTGACCTTTGCAGCAGGGTCTACACCAGGAGAGATTCGTTCCCTGAACAGGTGGAGCAGGAACTCTTCCTGGTCTGCAGGAGGATTTTGTAATAACTCACAAAGTTCAGAAGTCTGTTCCGGATTCAGAGGAAGTGCAGGAATTCCCTGGGCTTTCCTCTCTTCTTCGTGTTTTAGATAAGATTCGATCATCTTTTTCCTCCATAAGAAATTGCATTTTCGGCTGCATTGGCAACTGTGTAGCTTTTTCTTCTCTGGTTACTTTAAAACAGTATTTGATTGTATGGGATATGATGCTGATAATCGTGTTTGCTGTATATGACATTAACGGGGCAACAAATGAATATCTTTTTTGAATGAGCCTAGTCGAAGGCGAGATTGCAACTTCCATGACTTTTCGCTGGAAATCGGTGAGATGTCAGATATCAAAGCTGCACGCGCACTTGTGTTCGTTGCAGACAGCATCACTACCGACCACATCTCCCTGGCAGGTGCAATTCCACTACTGATTCTACTAAATCTTCCAAATCCTGAAATATCCCTGAAGGCTTGATTCTAAAATAATATTTAATCGTCCAGCCCTTTCCTGCCGAAAATGTAATTAGCCACCCTCAAAGCATCCTTATCTCCGGTAGCCTTTTCTACTGAATCGCTAAGTTTCACCACCGGTATACCATCGATCTTGTGTAGCTTGATGACCATGTTCAGAGGAGGGTTGTAACTGAAAAAGTCCGAATTGTTCGTCAGGGTTGTGCCAATACCGAAACTGCAATTTATTCTGCCACTACAATATTCTTTCAGTTTTACAGCATCACTTACATGAAGCGAATCACTGAATACGAGCACTTTTTTCATGGGGTCGATACCAAGCTTCTTGTAATGTTCGATAACCTCATCTGCGAACTTGATCGGGTCACCACTGTCATGCCTGACACCGTCATAAAGTTTCGCAAGCCCAAGGTTGAAGTTCCTAAAGAAAGGCTTTGAACCGAAAGTATCACTGAGGGCAATACTAAGATCACCTTTGTACACCTTTACCCAGTTATCAAAAGCAAATTTGTTTGCATTCCTTAGACCCACAAGGGCGGAATTTCCCATTATCCATTCATGGCCAATGGTACCTATCGGTCTCACACCATACTTCTTTGCAAAATATACATTGCTGGTGCCGGAAAATGAATCCAGTTTATGAAGGACCTCGATAACCTTATCATGTAATTTGAACCCTCTTCGGCGTCGGGTCCCAAATTCAGAGAATACACAGCCATTGGAATCCAGTTCCCTTCCCATCTCGCCTATGAAAGTACCATAATCATCCATTAGAGCAGTTTCAGTTTCGACGCAATTGGTTGCAGATATTCCTTCCCCTTCGTTATGTACTATAGTAAAATAAAGTTCCGAAATTGTTGACATGAGTACGATCTCCCACAATATGGAACTGTGCCATGGACCATCGATACAGAGTTCAAGCTCATTCTCTTCTGTCAGAATTATCTTCACTTCTTCCGGATCGAAACGGAAGTTCTTCAGGTATTCAATATATGAGGGTTTAAAAAAAGGACAATTGTCTTTGAGCCAGATAGATTCATCCTCGGAAAGTGCCATTTTGGAAATATCCTCATCGATGGTACGCCTAAGCTCATTCACGAACTCATCTGTAAAACTCTGACCGCCCCTATTGATGAAACGGTATTCAGCGCGTGCATCCGGGAACAGTTCTAACACTGCCATCTGCATTGTAAACTTATAAAGGTCATTGTCCAGTATCGATCGGGTCACTTGAGCTCTTCCCTGATTTGAATTACCTATAGGATTCTACATATCAAAACCAATATATAAAAGGACAGGCTCACAAGAGGAACTCACTAAAAAAACGGAAATCACGGGGGCAAAATAATGGAAGATCGGACAAAAGGCATCATCTACATGCTTACGACCGTTATCCTTTGGGGTTTCTCTTTCATAGGTACAAAGGTCCTGTTGAATTATCTGGACCCCGCGACCATAGGTTTCTTACGTTTTTTCATTGCAACAATTCTTCTGTCTGCTATTTGCAGAAAAAAAGCCGATTATACCAGAAAAGAACTACAATACGTCATGATCGCCGGTTTTCTGGGAATTACAAGTTTTTACATGTTCGAAAATGTAGCACTCACTTATACAACGGCTACGAACGCATCACTAATAGGTGCTACTGTGCCGATTTTCTTCTTGGTTACAGTTGACATTCTAAAGCGCACATTTTCAAACCCACTCAAATACTTTGGGATGCTCATTGCCTTTGTAGGAGTCGGATTACTGATACTTAACGGAAAATTCAACCTTGCACTTAATCCCCTTGGTGATCTTCTAATGTTCGGCTCGGTCTTCTCATGGGTATTCTATACTATCATAATAGATAAATTAAGGTCGAAGGATATGCTCATCCTTTCCCGTGACATCACTCTGTCAGGTACGATATTTCTGCTCCCATTTGCACTTTTTGAGGCAAGGAACATGAGGATCGACATTGTTTCACAGTCAGACCTTCTAATAGTTATTGTTGCCCTCATGTATCTGGCTATACTCGCTTCTGCTCTCGGATTCCTCTTATGGAACAAGGCAATAGGCCTAACAGGTTCAAGCACAACTACTAATGGGCTTTACCTTATCCCTCCAATAACCATTCTTGGAGACAGCATAATTCTTGGAAACATACCGAATCTATACGTTCTTGTGGGGGCGGTGTTGGTTCTTGCGGGTGTGTATCTTTCAGAAAGGGCTTAAAAGCAATTATGTGAGTCCATGGAATGTATTGATCACTGGGTCAATAAGATATGGATACTTGGAGGTTCAGTGTACATGGGTATGAATAGAAACTTCGTTCTCTCTATAAAATGAAAAAAGTGGGCATGTACTTGCTAAGTACTTTATTGGAGAATGTTTGGGAATCAGTTGTTTAAGGTCCAAAGGTTTGAAAGGAAAGTGAAGTATCACCTTCGCTTCCTCAATACCAGATAAGCACATGAGAATATTATCATCAATATGCCGTTTGACAGTAATGGAAGCCCCATGCTTTCGGACTGTTTTTTTTCTTCATCTGATCCCGATGGACTATTGCTCGTGCTTATATTATTCGCTTCTGAACTCAGATCTGTAACTTCTGCCTGCTGTGAAGAACCAATGATGGCAAAAGGTGAGAATCCGGGCGTTGTGGCCTCAAAGTAGATGTATTCCATATCCTCCCTGAGCATTGTGGTAGAAAGTTGTGTCCACTTGTCACCATGGTTCCTGCATAGCGTTATTGTCGTTTCATCAATATCATTTTCAGCGATCCATGACTTGCTAACTTTAAACCCAATGACTGGATCTGCAATGTTGTTCTCTGTTGCAAAACCTGCTTGGCCAACCCAAATGTTCATGTGCTGATAGACTGTACCCGGTGGAGTGTCTGTAACAAGTGTCGATTTCCCGTTAAGAACTTCGATAGTTGCTGATATCCTTCCTGAGTTCTTCAATGAATAGAATCCAATGTACTCGATCTTGTCTTCTTCCTCTTCGAAGTAATAGGTGACTTCTGAATCTTTATTGATAAATATAGTCTTAACTTCTTTCAGTGCAATGTTCTCGAAGGCTTCACCGGTGTTGCCGGAACCTCCTCCGCCGGATGAAGACGAACTGGTTTTACGTGGGGTACTAGGCAGAGGTATATCAATAGTGAAATTAATCATTGATGATCCCACATTGCCTACTGTATCCTTGGCGAACACGGTAACATTATGTTTACCTTCTGGCAAGGTTAGTGTAATGTTTGGAGTAAACGTATGATTGCCTGTAGCGTTGACGTTGTACATCCAGTTTATCACATCCTCATCAGCAGATACGTTTAGGTTAACAGTATTTGTGGCATACGTGGTGTTCTGAGGAAGTTCGATAGTCACTGTAGGCGCTGTCGTATCAATAGTGAAATTAACCATTGATATCCCCACATTGCCTACTGTATCGTTGGCGAACACCGTCACGTTGTGATCCCCATCAGGCAGGCTAATGGTAATGTTCGGCGTAAATGTATGGTTCCCTGTCCCGTTGACGTTGTACATCCATATCGCCACACCCTCATCAGCAGATACGTTTAGGTTAACAGTATTTGTGGCATATGTGGTGTTCTGAGGAAGTTCGATAGTCACAGTAGGCACTATCGTGTCAATACTGAAATTAACCATCACTGATGCCATATTGCCTATTGTATCGTTGGCAAATACTGTCAAGTGATGTTCACCATCTGGAAGGGATAGTGTGGCGTTGGGACTAAACGTATGGTTGCCTGTGGCATTGATGTTATACATCCAGGTATCCACATCTAAATTTGCAGACACATTCAGAAAGATCGAACCTGTACTATAATTGTAACCTTCCCGCGGTTCATCCATCGTTAAGCTGAAAACAGGTATATCTAGCACATTAACAGTCGTTGAATTTGCTACACTACCATTGGTTACCGATATTGTGGTGTTGCCTGTAGTGTGTGCTGTAAATAGTCCTGAAATTGCATTAATGGTACCAACAGTCTGATTCTGAGAACTCCAGACAACATTAGCATCAATTGAATAATTATACTGGTCGAGTATCTCATCGTTGAATTGCAGAGTTTCTCCTTCATAGATGGTTGCATTTACTGGATCAAGTATTATCGATGTAACCTGCGGATCATCGGTAAATGCCTTGATGCAGATGCTTGTATTTTCATAATCTAAGGTTATATCGGTCCATGAAGTTCCATTTGAACTGATGTAACCTTCACCGGGATTGGCGGTTGCTTTGCTGCTGTAGTTTTCAATTGGCTTCTCTATTGCAACAAGTTCGGCATAATCCGGATCAATGAATTTAATTACAATAGAAAAATTCTGATCTTGTTCAAGTTTTACAGGATGGTTTAGGTCGATCGTATGGTATCCTGCGTACTCAAAGGTGTCGGATGTGGAATATACATATCCTGAGGAGTTAATAGGTCCTTGGTCCGGATTTTTATGGATGTATAGTTCATAGTCCGTCATCTCATCCGGTGTGTAGAAGCTGACAGCATTCAGATATTCATCTGAACCTGCTGTGAAAATGTTTGCAGCCCATGAAACATTGATAGTAGCATTTTCATACCCTATATTACGTATATGTCCCAATGGATCATACTGGTAGATATTATCGTAATTATCCACATCCTCTGTACCGATAAAGACCGCTACCTGACCAGTATTATCGTTAAATGATGCTTCATAATACGATATATAGAAATACCCGTCATCGCCAACAGTGGTATTCCAACTGTTCTTGCAAATAAAAGCACCGTCATCAGGAGGGGTGATGTTAAAATTTTCCTTTGGATAGGAATCGTTCCAGCCCACCAGGGCAACAGCATGGCCCCCTATATAATCAGTCCCATCAAAATAGTAGGTCAGACGTTTGTCATCGAATCCAGCCCAATTGACATAAAAATAAGAGAATACTGCACCATAATCCATGACTGCACTTTTCAAAAAATCGTCATCATGTGAATTGTTATATTCCCTAAATGGAAGGTAAAGAACTTCCTGAACATGTTTTCTTTCAGGGATGCTGGTGTTCGAATAAATTGATGTGTCATTATATGGTTCATCAGATTCATTGACCGGACCGGTCCAGCGGGCTAGGTAAGCCAGTGCCATTCCACTAGTTCCGCCACCATTGGAATTGCGGTCAAACCCTTCGGGATAATTATTTGATAATAGATTCTTCATATGATTTTCGGAAAAATCATAAAATCCGTCGTCAAGGATCATGCATGATTCAAGAGATGCGTATACCGCATGTGCCCAGCAACTGCCTGAGTGTCCTTGGTCTCGCACAGGAGTTACCCTGCTCTCATTGCGGAGATCGTAATATGCAGGCAGGGTTTCCTCAGATGCTGAGAACAGATAAATGTCATTTACACTGGATGTGTAACTTTTATCTATATGTGAATTGTCGACCGGGGATGGAATTATACCATTTATAGAATATCTTTCCCTTATCGATTCGTCTGTATTTAGTGAGGATGATTGAATATGGGTGTCCTTATCCACATTTTCTTCCAGTTTTTCCATATAATCAATGAATTCCGGATTAAGCGGGGCCATATTTACTGCCGGAAATGTAGTTTCATTTATTGCAGGTGAATCATTACCCGCAGGTGCAGCAAGTGCAACATTAGCTATACAAAATAATAATATTGTGATGGTAATTATTCTGATCGATTGCATAAACACAATTCCTGATTATCCATGATTGTTGAAAATTCGAAGGGAACATATACTGTTACATAAGTATGACTTGTTTTTACACATCTGGAATATTGTTTACTAAGTCCTTGAGTTTGATAAAAAGGTACGATATTATGTCATATAAACATTTTTATATTAATTCAGTAGTTCACATATTTTAGTTTTAATTCATTGGATCATCAAATTAGAATAGATAAATTATGAGCTAATTTGATCATCTCTCTATCTCGCTTAATCATATAGTTAATTTTATATGACATTGGAACTAATAAAATATTACTCATGGGGGTGAGGGATTTGATTATGGTTACTTTCAGTTACAATGGAGGTAATACCATGGAATCAGTAGTAAAACAAACATCAAATGGACCATTTGTTCTATTCGTATCGATACTTCTGGCAGCTTTTGCAGGATTTGCAATACAGATGTATTGATCTTCCTTTTTTTGCAAGATCGGTCCTTTCGCTTGAAATGAAACTTTGAAATGAACCAATTATTGGAATAAGTGTAACTCTTTAGATATTCAGAATAAATGGAATTCCATGTCTGGACTGGGATACAAAATAAAAGACTTATCATAAAAAAAGATATGAGAACTGAATTTCATCGTTTTTCAGTTCTCATCATTAATTCATCTCTCTCACTCATATCTCAAAGCATCCACCGGATTCAGCTTAGCTGCACTCTTTGCCGGCATGAAACCTGCGACAAGACCAACTCCTATGGAAACCAGAGTAGCCACAATTGTAGCCTTAACGCTCAATGTGAATACGAAAGGTATTTTCAATTGCATTGATATCAGGTACACTATCACTTGTACAAATGCGGTTCCAAATATGATCCCTATTAAACCGCCTACAAGCCCTATCAATGCAGCATTGCAGAGGAATATCAGAAGAACATCCTCATTTCTGGCACCTATGGCCTTCATAATGCCTATCTCTTTAGTCTTTTCAAGTACGGAAGTGAACATGGTATTGGCAATACCCACAGAACCCACTAATAATGAGATTCCTGCAATGAACGCAAGGAATGCGGTCAGACCTGATATCAGTTTATTTGTGCTTTCCATCATTTCCTGCTGGGAATATATATAGAAATCCTTTGTATCCTCATTGACACGTCTTGATAACTTGAGCTTTTTGTCCATTTCATCAAGTGCAGGTTGTAGCTCTGCATTCTTGTAGAGTTTAACTTCTATGGAGCCATAGATGTCTTTTTGCAGATTCGAATATTCATCATCCTGAGCCATTACGTACATGTCCTCATATGGCATGAAAACACTGCTGCCGAAAAGACCTCCCATTCCACCAAGAAGGCCATCACCTTTTGCAAGAATACCGACAACACGATATGATCTTCCGTTCAACAGAATAAGCTGGTTAAGTCTTATCTTCTTATCCTTGAATGCTTCATTGGCAAGATTATCAGAGATAACTACCACGTTTTTGTCGCCTGCTTTAAGCAACCTTCCCTCACCTATATCTTCGGTGGTCATCTTTGACCAGACCTTCGGGTCAACACCGCTTATATATACCGATGTCTCCTCATTGCCCATACTCAGCATGGCGCCAGAATCAACTTTTACATTGATGTATTCGATAGCAGATATTCTTTCAAGGGTCTGCACATCTTTTTTTGTCAATTGTGCTTGAGATTCTGAACCGGGATCATCAATGTACTTATTCGTTTCCTTATCCTCGACCACAGGTTCGCCAACACCTTCATCCTCATACATTTCAAAAGGAATGGAAGCAACAATGGTTATGGTGTCTCCTCCAAAATCTTCAAGTGTCTTCGTTACTTGATCCTGAAAATATTCGCCGGTAGTTACAACTGTCATAACAGAAGCAATACCGATAACAACACCTATGATAGTCAGCCAACTGCGTAATTTGTTGGCCTTGACCATATTCAGTGAGATTTTGAATATCTTTTTCGGTTTCATTTTTTCACACCTCAGGACTAGCCTATCAGAGCTTTTTCTTCTTATAGAGGACAAAACCTGCACCACCAAGAAGCGCAAGTGTCAGAATAAGTAAATTGTTGACACTCCCTGATGATTTGCTCTTAACAGCACTTTGTGATGCATCAGGTCTTGATGCATAAACTGACAATTCTTTGTCCTGTATCTCTCTTTCACCGTCACTTGAAGTATAGGCTATCTGGAACTTCAAAGGTAAGGATTCGCCATAATTGTCAGGGATCAAACCAAAATCTGCAAGGGTATAATCACTTTTTTGAAGGCTTCCCAGAACTACAGAATTAGAACCACTGCTCATACTCCATCCGTCCTGCTCAGGAATGGAAACGGTAACTGAACTTGCCTGATTATTACCTATATTGGATACTGAGAATGAATAGGCTCCACTCATTGTCTGTTCGACGAATACGATATCGAAATCCGTTCCACCGCCAATGTAGATACCTGCTTTACTTTCAATGGTCTTACGTTTCTGGTTCTCAAGTGTTCCAGCCTGTGTTATTGTTTGTAGTTCTTCGACATCATCATAAGTGAGTGTCATATCAAGTTTATACAGTCCAGGCTTAGTGTTAACATTGGTCAGCACCTGGAAATCAACTGTTGTATTCCCATCGATATCAATGAAATTGATGTATTTCACATTACTTGAACCGACAGGCAAAACAAGGTCGCTTGTGCTTTCCCAGGAGAACATTGCGTTCTTTAGCGGGGAATTGCCAACATTCTTTATTACAAATGACAGATTCGTTTTCTTGCCCGGAACCAGTTTTTCAAGGCTGATAGATTCTATCTCTGCATTTGATTCACTATCAACATCGATATAGAACTCACGGGAAATACAGACATTGTCTTTGTTGCCCTGTTCATAGACCAGCACTTCCAGAGGATACTGGCCTGCATTGACATTGTTATCAACAAGCATTTCGAATTTTACGACCTTGCTTCTATCATCCTCATAACGCCTTCCCAATTTTCCTACATTTTCAATGAGGTTCGAGCCTGATACTTTCTTGAATGGATATTTTGGAACCACTTCAACAACAAGGTTTCCTGTTTCACTTGAACCGGTGTTCTGGATGGAATACCTTACTTCAAGGACATCACCCGGTTTTACAGGATCAGGTTTCTGGTTGAGCATATCTACCATTATTCCTTTGTCAAGAGCATTTATGGCCATGGCACTTTGCACGAAGGGCACTGTAATTACTACGCATAATATCATTATTTTAAGGATGAATTTTAATTTCATAACAAGGTCTCCTTTTTTCAAATATTATTATTTTGATCATCGTTCTTTGAAGAATTATCATTTATCTCATCGTGAACCACCATACCGTCCTTCAGAACGATATGTCTTGCAGCGTATTGTGCAAGGTCCATGTCGTGGGTTACCATCACTACGGTCTTACCTTTCTCTTTCCATAGTCGATAGAGAATAGCCATAACATCACGGCCTGTCTTACTATCCAGCGCTCCGGTGGGCTCATCCGCAAGAATAAGTTCAGGATCACAGGCAAGGGAACGTGCAATTGAAACACGTTGTTGCTGTCCACCTGAAAGCTGACTTGGTCTGTTGTTCAGTTTGTCAGACAATCCTACAAGTTCAAGGGCTTCTGTTGCTTTTTCCAGAGCAATGTCATCTTCAACTTCCTGTATCTCCAATGGCAGGAGGACATTCTCAAGAGCTGTCATTCCGGGAATAAGGTTGTACTGCTGGAAAACAAAACCGATGGTCTTGCCCCTGAGAGTTGAAAGATCGGACTCGGTCATGTCTGCTATATTTCTGGACTTTAAGAAAATATCACCTTCGGAAGGAACATCAAGACATCCTACAAGGTTCATCATTGTGGATTTACCACTGCCGGAAGGGCCGATGATAGCAGCGAACTCGCCGTATTCTATCTCGATACTAACTTTTTTCAGAGCATCTACCTGCACTTCACCCATTTGGTATATCTTCCAGACATCACGAAATTCTATAAGCGGTTCTGTCATATCTTGCATAATATCAATACTGTATATAAAAGCAAGGGGTAGTTGAAAAATATAGTTCAACTACATTTTCTTTATATATTGCCCCGTTTATAGTAACACCCATGGATCGAAGTGTTCTTAATTCAACAATACCACAAGAGCTATTGGATCTTTCTACCGATATAAATTCGAGCTATAGTACAACAGATATTGTACTTGATCTGATCTCATATCCATTGATGGCAATTCTTGCATTGATGATATACTTGGAGATCTCGAAGATATATTCTATCAGTCAGTATCAGGGACTTAAACATTTCAAGAACGCTTTTTTATTCTTTGGAATAGGGAATCTTTCATTCCTTACAGTTGTGATCTCATTTATAATGCTGAAATTCTCCATTTTAATGGGAACATATTTTTTTCTTATTGTGGGAGTACCTGCATTGGTCCTTGCTTTATTTGGATTCTGGATAGCCAGGTCTGAATTGCTTTACACAATTACATGGAGGCATTTTGATTCCATCTCGACAAAGAGGGTAATCAAAGCATTATTTTTCATAGGTCTGATGTTCTTTGTATTCATAGATCTGATAATCTATAGTTTATTGAGCGAAGCATATGGATTTGCAATGGGAATGGTCTATAAAGGTTTAATTTTTGCTTTGATACTATTATTAATTAAGAGCAATCTTAGGTCTTCCGGAAGGATGGGGTCAATAAAGCATCCATATTATCTAGGGCTTATCATGCTTTTTACATTGAATTTTTTGGGGATTTTTGCAGACCTCATAGCAGAGTCCAGCATTGCAACAATTTTTATAAATGGGCTTACAATTACCGCTTACATAATTATCCTTAAAGGTATTAGAAAATGGAGTCGCATTCTAACAATATGAAACCTTTCCAGAAAAGAAGCCGTCTGGAGATTATAAGGGATATTCTCAAAGTTATACGCGAATCCAATAACTCTATCAGTCCAACAAAACTCCAAAGGTTCTCAAATCTTTCTTTCCAGATGTTCGAAGAATATGTTAATGATCTTGAAAAGAAGGGGCTTATTGAAGCCAAACCCTATAGGGAAAAAAGGAAGATATATTCGCTTACAGATAAGGGGAGAGCTTTTCTGGATAAATATCAGGATTTTGTGAATTTCCTTGCAGATTTTGGTCTCTGAATAACGCATACCTTTTTTAAAATCGCTCTGATATGTATTTATGCATCCTCCTTCAAAAAAATTAAAGTTCTGAGAACATGTACTAGTATGTAGATACAATATTTCTATCAGTATTGATTTCCAAAACATGATGGTGGAAAAAGCTATGTATAAGTTATATGCAAAGTCATATGTTCACTATCGAAAAAAACAATAATTGAAATAATCGTAATTATGGAGGTCTATATATGACATTCTTAGATGATAAAATGCCAGAAGCTTCTAAAGCCTTTGGAGATCTGCGATCTGCTATATTCAGGGCAAACGCGCTTGACATAAAAACAAAAGAACTGATTGCAGTTGCATCAGCAGTCCTTATGCGTTGCGAAAAATGTGTGAAGATCCATTCAGAAAGGGCAAAAGAGAAGGGTGCAACTGAAGAAGAAATAGCTGAATCGATCTCCATTGCAATGTTCATAGCGGCCGGATCGCAATTACACTGGACAGATGCATATGACGAAATACTTGATGGTACAGAAGAGTGATAAATAAAAGTAGGACGATTATATTTTTAATGAAATGATCAGGCTTTAGTGGTTTCTGATCGTGTTGTGTAGTTCTGTATGCACTCATAAAATAAATATTACATATATATTTTATAATTTTTTTAAAAAGAGACAAATGAGATCTATATAATATTTTAGAGGATTGAAACGTTTGATCAATAATAATATTTATATATGAAAAAGTAAGAGATATCTGTGATTTATTTTTATCTTGAGGTGGTACATTAATGAATAAATCGGCATTTAGTCTGGTTATAATTACTTCTATAATATTAGCAACAAGTATTCCTGCTCAATGTATGGGGTATGATGCCAGATCCTTCAATGATGAAGGGGTAGCTCTGACATTGAATGGAACCTATGATAGGGCCATTGCGAAATACGATCTTGCACTTGTATCCGATCCCGATTCCCGAGTTGCACTTGAAAATAAGGCAGCAGCCCAATTTCTTTTAGGTGACTATGAAGGGTCTATCATCACTTACGATCATATTCTAAAGTTACAACCTGAATCTCCACTGATTCTTACTAAAAAAGGCATAGCACTGGAAAAAAAAGGAGATTATGGAGCTGCTATTGAAACATATGATAGAGCTCTTATGTATCTTACTAGATATATCTCAAGCATCACTCTGAATGAAACAAGCGAATTGAACGGATCAACTTCTACAACTTCTACAACTTCCACAACTTCTATTGTAGAAGAGATTGGAGTTGACGAATCAATGATACTGTATCATAAAGCCAAGTCTCTTGAAGGACTTGGAAGGAATGAGGAAGCAATTCAACTTTATGAACAATTCATTGAGATACAGCTTGAGCATTCAACAACTCTTTATGAAAAAGGTCTTGACTTCGCAGAAGATGGTAAGTCGGAACAAGCTGTTGAACTTTATGATGAAGCACTACAGGTCGATCCTGATAATACGACCATCTGGTACTCAAGAGGGCAGGCATATGATAGTCTTGGTCTCTATGAAGAAGCTATTGTATCCTATGACAAAGCGATAGAGTTCGGTCCCAACGATGTGAATGCATGGTGGAACAAGGCGCTTGACTATGACAAGCTCGATAAAAAGGAAGATGCTATTGTCTCTTATGAGGAAGTACTTGTTCTTGATCTTTACAACGCAGAAGCATGGTTCAACCTTGGGGTTGCACTTGAAGCTACTGGCAATTATTTCGAAGCAATAAACAGTTTTGAACAGGTTCTATTACTCGATCCTGACAATCTTGATGCATGGCACAAAAAGGGACTTGTTCTCAATAAAATGGGAAGGTTCGATGAAGCACTGGTCAGTTATGATAGTGCATTGAAGATCAATCCGGACAACATTGCTAAAATATATGCATCCAATCCAGCAATAGCAAGCTTGAACACCAGTCAGCTTGCTGGATCATTTGTGGCCCCCCCTTCATTTAATAGTGATTCTGCAAAGATATGGTACGACAAAGGTACTCTTTATCTTGAACTAGAAGACTATGATGAAGCGGTCCTTAGTTTTGAAAAAGTTCTTGAAAATGATCCAAATCATGCGATCGTATGGTATAAAAAAGCTATTGCACTCGACAAATTAGGAAATTATAATGGTGCTATCATATGTTATACTGAAGCATTGAAAAGAGACTCATCCTGTGCAAATGTGTGGTATCAGAAAGGATATGACCTTGATACTACTGGAAGGTATTCAGAAGCTGTTTCCTGTTACAAAGAAGCTGTAGAACTCGACCCACAGTTCACTCTTGCATGGTATGCACTTGGTCTTGATCTTGCCCATATGGATGAACATAGTGAAGCAATTGCTGCATATGATCAGGTTATTGGACAGAACCCTACTTTTGCTGATGCCTACTATAGAAAGGGAAGGGCCCTTGATAAGCTCGGTTCGTATCAAGATGCGATCGGAAGCTACAGTACTGCTATTTCATTAGATGGTTCCAACTCTGCTGCAAGTTTCCAGATGGAGGCAGATATCAGTCGAGTTGAAAGATTAGATCATTCATCTACTATTCCAAAACAGGATATAAGTCCTATTATAGACATTTTTGAGATCATAAAGAGTATCTCAGGTATTAGTGATTATGATAAAGCCATAATGGAACAGAAAGATATTGATCTTATCGGTATTGTTCCCGATGGACACGATGCATGGGTTGCCAAAGGTGGTTCTTTATTTGCAACAGGAAGTTATAGTGATGCTCTGTCAGCATATAATAAAGCGATATTGATCAAGCCAAACTCCAGTACCACTTGGTATATGAGAGGGCAAACATATGAAATGCTTGGGGATGGATCCAGAGCAATAAACAATTACGAAAAAGCCGTTGATATCGACAGTGGGTATAAAGCTGCATGGTTCGCTCTCGCACAGAACGTCTACAAGTCAAGTAATTATTATTATGCGATCCAGGCTTATGACAGCCTTTTGAAGATCGATCCGGAAAACAAGACCGCATTGCTCCATAAAGGCCAAGCTTATGATAAGATCGGTCTTTATGGAAGTTCACTGGCCTCTTACAACAAACTTCTAAAGATCGATAAAGGTAACACTGAAGCATGGTATCTGAGAGGAGTTGCTTCCTATAATCTTGGAAATTTCGAGGAGGCTGTGTATTCCTATGATAAGTTCCTTGTATCAGATCCACAGAACATTGAAGTGCTACTTGAACAGTCTCTTGCACTTGAGGGTCTTGGAAGCTTTGAAAATGCGATCGCCAACTATAATGAAGTATTGATGTTGCAAGTAAACGATTCATCGGTGCTTATGAAGAAAGGCAATGTTTACGAAAAGCTTGGGCTTTACAAGGATGCGAATGATTGCTACGATATCGTTCTGGCAAATGACCCGGCGAACAGTCTCGCATTGAGCAGGAAAGGTTTCAACCTATATATGCTTGGAGATTATATTGGTGCAATGGACCACTACGATAAGGTAATTGCAGTAAATCCATACGATGCTGCTGCATGGTACAATAAAGGAAATTTGGCTTATCTGACAAGTAGTTACGCAGGTTCGACACAGTTCTACCTTAAAGCTGTCGAATTGCAGCCAAATAGTATCACTGCGTGGTATAACCTCGGATATATCGGCAATATAGATGGGGATGTGGAAGCAGCTATCACATACTATAAAAAGGCACTAGCCATCGATCCAAATGCAGCTTCTGCAATGTATAACAAAAGGTTTGCACATTACAGGGTAGGACAATCGGTTTCCGCGGAAACTGAACGCAAGAAATTGGAAGCACTTGATCCTGACTTCATAGCAGCGCTTGACGACAGGGGAACAAAGTTCTTTACGCCGGACGAATATGATCCAGCGATCGTGTATGAACTGCCAAGCAGATGGTATGATGGTGAAGACCTGCTGGAAACAAATTCAGTAAAGGAATGAGATCTCAAAGGTCCATTCCTTTTTTTTAAAGCAAAGACCACCTTTTCTGATAACTAAAATAAAAGAGAACAAAAAAGAAAAGGCATATCCTGAAATTGAGTTTTCAGGATATGCATCGCTTCATCTAAGTTCAGCTGAAATCCTCAAGACCATCAAGGTCAAGGGTTGCAAAGTAATCTTCAATTGTTTCTGCTCTTCTGATCTGGACAATGCTGCTGTCCTCTCTTAACAATAATTCAGCAGAGCGGAGCTTACCGTTGTAGTTGAATCCCATTGCATGTCCGTGAGCCCCGGAATCATGGATCACAAGAAGGTCTCCACGCTCTATTTCAGGGAGCATTCTGTCAATTGCGAACTTATCGTTGTTCTCACAAAGGGAACCTGTAACATCATAGAGATGGTCTTCCGGTTCGTTCTCCTTTCCAAGAACGGTTATGTGGTGGTAAGCACCGTAAAGCCCCGGTCTCATGAGATTTGCCATGCATGCATCGGTACCGACATAATCCTTGTAGATATGCTTAAGGTGCCTTACTTCAGTGACAAGATAGCCATAAGGACCTGTGATCGTCCTGCCGCACTCAAGGTATATCTTCAACGGGTCAAGACCGTTCGCCTTGATGCTCTTCTCATATTCATCACGGACACCTTCTGCAATGACGTCATAAGGAACAGCTTCCTGGTCTGGCCTGTAAGGAATACCTATTCCGCCACCAAGATTGACGAAATCGAAACGAATATCAAGCTCTTTTGAGATCTCAACTATAACTTCAAAGAGCAATTTTGCCGTTTCAACAAAATATGATGGTTCGAGTTCGTTCGATGCCACCATTGTGTGAAGGCCAAAACGCTTGACACCTTTTTCTTTCAGAATTCTGTATCCCTCAAAGAGCTGCTCTTTTGTAAATCCATACTTTGCTTCTTCTGGATTTCCAATGAATGCATTACCTCCCTTCAATGGGCCGGGATTGAACCTGAAACAAACAAGCTCAGGAAGCCCCGCTTCTTTTTCAAGGAACTCGATATGACTGATATCATCAAGATTAATGATCGCTCCAAGTTCTTTGGCCTTGACAAATTCCTCTGCAGGAGTATCGTTGGAACTGAACATAATATCCTCGCCAACAATACCTGTCTTCTCTGCGAGCAGAAGCTCAGGAAGTGAACTGCAATCAGCACCAAAGCCTTCTTTTTTCAGTACCTTGAGGATATAGGGGTTTGGGAGTGCCTTAACAGCAAAGAACTCCTGGAAGCCTTCTACTATACTAAAAGCATCTTTGAGTTTTCTTGCATTGGCTATGATCGCTTTTTCATCATAGATATGGAATGGGGTTGGAAACTGTTCCTTTATTTCCAGTATCTGTTCTTTTGTGAATGGAAGTGTCTTTGATACCATGTCCTTTAAGTCTCCTTTATTGTTTCTGAAGCACTCTACTAACTTTAAAGTTAATACTATTTTCGATAAGAAAATTGTTTCCGGTCAAGAGAGAAAGTAATAGGACAACATATGCAGGTGCTATAATGATTTTTATATGATGAAAGTTGGAATCTATCTATGAAAGAGTTATTCAGCCTTCTGGAAAACTCCAGCTATTGTGTTGTCCTTACAGGTGCAGGAGTATCAACATTTTCAGGTATATCGGACTTTCGGGGAAGTTCCGGAATATATAATGAATTTGATGCTGACCTCATTTTCTCGATCGATCACTTCAAGAAAGAACCATCATATTTTTACGGACATTCAAAGGATCTCATCTACGATCTTAAACACAGACAACCAAGTATCGTACATAGGGTGCTCTCTGAACTTGAAAGGCGAGGGATAATAAAAACTATAATAACCCAAAATATTGACATGTTGCACCAGAAGGCTGGTTCAAAGAACGTCATTGAAGTCCATGGTTCTCCACAAGAACATTCCTGTCTTGCCTGCGGAAAGAAATATACTTACGAATATATTGCAGTCCTGCTTAGAACAGAAGATGTCCCGACCTGTAACGAATGTGGAGGACTGATAAAGCCTGAGATTATTTTCTATGGGGAAATGCTAAAGCAGGATGTAATTGAAAAAGCAATCGAAGAAAGTTCAAAGGCTGATCTTCTATTGGTTCTCGGATCGACCCTTGTGGTTCAACCTGCTGCCAGTTTGCCACTTTACACAATCAAAAATGGGGGACATCTTGTTATTGTGAACAATATGGAAACACCCCTTGATGGATATGCAATAGGGCTATACAAAGACCTTGGAGGTGTGTTCGTTTCCATTGCAGAACATTTCTATATTGACCTTTGATAAAATTTTAATCAATAAACTATAATAATATACCTGCAATATAGGACACCAAGATGAATTTGATACCGGATTTTATCAAACGGAACGATCCATGTGCACACGGTCAGTTGGTACTGTCGATGATCTTCATGTTCACGTTCCTTGCATTCCCTTTTCTTAAGGTTAATGTTCTGATAATCATATTTCTGGTTATGCTTATAGCTTTCAGGTATCTTGAAATCAAGCCACATCTATTGAAAGGGCTTGACACGATGCTAAGGACGAGATCAACACAGGCATTTGTCGCTTCGATCCTAATACTGTTCCTGGTAAGTTTCGTACTTGATTCCTTTGCCTGCAACTATCCGATATTCGTAATAGGACAGGTCGTTGCCATCTCAACGATAGGGTTAGGTTCTGCAACGGTGGTTCGCTGTCATAAGGAATCAACATACATGTCTTTTATGAAGGGGAAATCTCCGGAAAGGGACCTAAAAAATGATGAGGTGAGGATCAATTTCATACCCTCAAGCATTACGATGCTTATAGTTGGAATAATCTTTGCATCACTGGCTGGTTTTTGGATAGTCTACTGGCAGGGTGCGAACATATCCTACAATATGGTATTCTTCGTGGCAGTTATAGGTTCAATAACTGCCGGATTGTTCGAATCGATCCCTTCAAAGATAGATAAGAACATATCTATCCCACTTGGCTCAGGTATGGCAATGTGGCTTTTCTTCTCGTTTGGATATTCGATCCCAACGAACCAGATACTGTTCGCACTTCTCTTTTCGATGTTCCTCGGTTATCTCGCATATTATGCAAAGATAGCTGACATCTCTGCTTCCCTTAGTGCAACCCTTATAGGTGTACTGATAATCGCATTTAGTAACATCTACTGGTTCATACTCCTTCTGACATTTTTCATTCTTGGCGGTATTTTTACTAAATATAAGTACAAGCTCAAGGAATCAATGGGTATCGCAGAAGGAAAGGGTGGGGTTCGAACATACGAAAATGTGTTCAGTAACAGTACAGCCGCCCTTATACTTGCTATTGCATATGGTATCTATCCCCAGTACAGCGAACTGATCATATTTGCATATCTTGGCACAGTAGCAACAGCTGCTGGCGATACTCTTGCAAGTGAGATCGGTACGACGGCACAACAGCAACCAAGGATGATAACAACTCTGAAACCCGTGCAAACCGGTATTGACGGCGGGGTGACATTACTTGGTGAGCTCTCATCGATCGGCGGGTCGGCAATAATCGCAATTTTCGCGATCATGTTCGCAATGGTCGACAGTTTTTATGCAGCCCTGGTCATAACGGTCGCTGGAGGATTTTTGGGCACGAACATCGACAGTCTGCTTGGGGCAACACTGCAGAGCAGGGGCTTGTTAACCAATAGTGGTGTAAATTTCGTTGCTACTTTTGCAGGTGCAATTATTTCTGCAGGAATGTATTTGCTATTGTTCTAATAAGGATCAATGTTACAATGAAATTGTATTCTAAGCAGATCATATTTTTTACAATGATTCAGCAAAGTTCAAATATCTTCTGAAACAATTTCTAACTATGAAAATAAAAGGTATTGCCAGGGACACTCTGGATTTCATTCTAAAAGTGAGCGAATCATCCTCACCGAATGAATTTGCCGGTTTGTTACAGGAAAAGGACGGTGTGATCACAGAGATCCTCATACTACCCGGAACCGAGTCCAGCGAGATAAATGCTGTCATAAAGCTCTTTATGATGCCTAATGTTTCCTCTGTCGGTTCGGTTCACAGCCATCCAGGGCCGAACATAAGGCCATCTGATGCAGACCTGAGGCTATTTGGTAAAACAGGTAACTGTCATATCATTGTTGGTTATCCATACGATGAAAATAGCTGGCAGTGTTACAATGCAGATGGTGAACCTGTAGAACTTCCAGTACTGGATGTTAAACTGGATGATGAAGATATTCTTTGAAGTGTCACCCATATGTTTTAAGAAGAAATGAAACCGAAGTATGGGATCTCGAATTGTAAGATCTAATTCAAATCGAGAAATAGATATTTTTTACAATTAAAAATTCATGCAGGGGAAATTTCATCACCTATAAATGTAGCGTATGATGTCGTTTATACGAGTTTAAACTGAATCTAGCGAAATCCCGAATTTGGTCTGGCGCCTAACGTTTTGCTGTTGTACATTTCTGCTATGATCGAACTAAATGTTCTTCAATCTATGGGAGATTCGATCTCAGATAGCTTGTTACCGAGATTTTCAAGACGCTTGTACTCTTTTTTAAAATCAAAATTACTTAAGGGTCTACTAATAGCTTATTCCAATATTGTATAAACTGTGCATTTTTTGTGGGGGGTTTATCGAAAATTTCTTTAACAAACAAAGATGCTACTCCGCATCCATCCAATTGTAATTGGAACCATATGCAAAAAAAGTTTAGACCCTTACCAATGGTACTTACCTACCGTCCTAATTTTGTGTTCTTAGAAGTTCATATCCCACGTAGTACAACTTAGTAATGTAGTGGTACGGGTATGGTACAGTTTTGGCTATCGTAATTTGGTACGTTGCGAGAGTGTTTACTGTATTTGATATATTTGCCTCCTTAGTGGAGGATCAAAAAGACATTTCACCGAGACATACAAAATGTCCAGGTAAGATGCATCCATTTTGGCCGCTTTCTTTAACAAACAAAGATGCTACTCCGCATCCATCCAATTGTAATTGGAACCATATGCAAAAAAAGTTTAGACCCATAGCAATGTTACTTACCTACCGTCCTAATTTTATGTTCTTATAAATTCATTTCCCACGTAGTACAACTTAGTAATTAGGGGTGGGGTATGGTGCAGTTTGGCATCGTAATTTGGTACGTTGCGAGAGTGTTTACTGTATTTGATATATTTGCTTCCTTAGTGGAGGATCAAAAAGACTTTTCACCGGGACATACAAAATGTCTAGGTAAACTGCATCCATTTTAGCCGCTCTGAATGAAACGAAATCTGAAGTAGGAGGAAAAGGGAATGCAAATTAGAACAATTCTTATTGTTGCAATGTTATGCCTTGCTATGTCTGGTATAGCAGTTGCACAACCTGCAGATGAATGTTGCTGGGCAGAGGCAAGTGCGGCAAGTGCAAGTGAACTATATAACTTGACATATCCAAAGGACACACTTTCATGCGGGGATGTGGATGTTGGTGTGATCGTTGACGGTAATAACGTAACTGTAGAAGTTATATTTTTATCCCCGACATACCTTTCAAATACTACTAGTATCAAAACATTTGGCTTGAACACCGTAGGGCTTACTGAAGCCAATGTAACTGGTATCACTGGTGCAAATCGAACACTGACTGGGGTTGACAGCTTTTCTGCTGAATTTGGTAATCTCAATACAACTGTTGGTTTTGTTACCAGTGAAAAGACCCTTGGTCCTATTACAATAACATTCGATGGTCCTGTAGTGCTTGTACCAAATTCTCTGAACTTTAATGCAGCTGTGCATCTTATCGGACTTAATGAAGGTCTGAGTGTCAAGGTTGCAGATGGTGAATGTCCAATTCCTGTTGCTGCAGAAGATATAAAATGTTGCTGGGAAAAGCCATGTGGCACCCCAGTTGAACAATGTGACCAAGAAACTACTTTTGTACTTTATGAATCAAATGCTACGATTGTAAAGACAATCCACGGCTATGTATATGTTGACATGGAACCCGATGTAAATGGTGTTGGTCAAGATATTATTACCGCCGGTGATATTCGTCTTTCTGAATGGCACACAAATTACGAGCCTAACACCAAGGTTATGCCAGAGGATCTGGACAACTTAGATGTTGTTGAGACTGT
>NZ_JAGSOI010000090.1 GCF_023684405.1 Methanococcoides seepicolus
AAAAAAAAGTCCCGGAGATGGATGATGACACAGTAATAGGTTTCTTGGATGAATCATCTCCACAAACAACATCAAACACTCAGCGACTGTGGTCGTTTACAAAACCAACGATATACAAGAATACTACAAAATTGAGGGCGAATTCGTTTGGATTCTATACATTGAATGGAAATTCAGTTATTGATTTTAAAGAACATTCAAAAAAAGAAGATGTTTGTGAATTTTTGGCTGAAATCAAAGACAAAAATTATTGTTGTTCTTGATAATTTCGCATCTCACCGGGCAAACGATACGAAAGAATATGCAGAGAAAAACGGCATAGAATTGATATATTTGCCACCATATTCTCCAGATTTAAATCCTATTGAATTCATTTGGAAAAGTATCAAAAAAGTTATCTCGCGAGAGTTCATTATCGATATTGATCATATGCGGGATTTAATACATGAGAAATTTATGGAGTGCTCATCAAAAATTAGCTTTGCAAAGAGATGGATTGAAAAGTTTCTTAGTGAAAAACAGAAGTCCAAAATGTTGGGTGTTTGACTATAAAGGTGTAATGCTCAACAAATACACGGATTGGTGTAAAGGACGTGGGATTAAACCACAACATGAAAATGTGTTTGCGAAAAGATTTAAAAAACTTGGATATATTAGTGGCCGAGAACCCACTGGCAAACGTGTAACAACGTGGGAAAATTGCGTATGTTTCTAATCCGTCATGGGTCGGGATTTTACCCCTGACGTAAATAATCAAGAGCATGAGAGCAATCCGTCAGGGTGTCAGGGGTTAACCTCTCATTGTAGTAATATGCAGAGTAGTATGTCTATACAAGACACACACATACATTGCTACAATGGAGAAAATACCCCTTTCCCCTGACGGATTTGAAAAAACCAATGACGTGCAACACGTCAATACTCGTCAGGGGTAAAATGATACCCCTGACACAACTTCCGAGCAAACGAATAAGCCTGAAAAGGAGTTTTGCATTGGAAGAATTCCCAGTAAAACGCGCGATTTGATACAATCACTTCTCTCAAAACCTAAAGCCGAGTCTGAAATAATAGAGGTGTGTGAGGATGTTAAATATTTCTTAATAATATCTTCTAAACTATTTTCCATATGTATGGAAACAACTATATATTACTTATGAAGTTTCATTATTTCACTAACATTTTTTATAAAATCCTTATAACCTTTCTTAGCTATACGATTATATCGGAATTTGTGTTAATTTATTTCAAAGCTGAGGTAATAACCCTAATTGAATAATAGATATCAGGATACTGTTTTTAATCACAATTAAATATTTCCAGTGGAAATGACTCGCAAGCATTACAATTAATATTGAAATGGATTTTGTTATTTTAGCTTACATACAAGGATTCTATGGTTTGATATCCCTATCACTTATATTGTCTACAAGTATAATCCACAGATTTTAGAGTTAATTCATTAATGCTACAAAATGAAAACACTTTATATCCATAAGCAAAATGCAAACACAAAAAAAACTATTGATTCCATGAAGTTTATTATTATTCCAATTTAAGTCAACTATATTTTAATAATTTTACATCCTTCTGAAACTGATTATGAATTATGAGGGACGAGTAGAACAATTAAATAATGAGCTTCATAAAGAGGAGTTTCCGGAAGCAAGAGGTCTTGGAAATTTAGGTAGAAGCGGTGGATGAAAAGTCACCAGCATGGTTTCATTCCATAACTGATTCTTTCGTTTGGAGGTAATGGAACATACCATTCTAACAACTTCAAACTAAGCCATTCATCAACGATGTGCTTTGCTGGACCGCCATAATCTCTTACTGCTTTGATAATCTCTTTATCAAACACAACTAAGAATCTTTATCGGAATTCTTATTATTAAGAATAACATAGATAATCTTTAACACAAAGCTTTTACAGACACATTTTATTAGTTTTCATCAAAACTGATAATGAGGAAAGCACCATGCTAAAAAGAACTCCTATCATCCTGCTCATCTCCATCCTGTTGCTTATATCAAACGTCCAGGCATCAGACAACAATACCGTGGAGTACCCAATAACCATCACTGATTCATCAGGTGCCACAATTACGATAGAAAAGGAACCGGGACGCATCGTATCCCTTATGCCAAGTATAACTGAGATACTATTCACGGTTGGTGCCGGAGACAAGATGGTTGGAGGTACAGAAGATGACAAATACCCGCCAGAAGCCATCAACTTGACTAAAGTCGGGAGATACACTACGATTAATTATGAAACGGTCGTACAACTCGAACCTGATCTTGTCATACTCGATGAAGCGAATGGAGAGGACACGATCATACGCCTTGAAGACCTTAATATACAGACCGTAATGATCAATCCAAAAACAATGGACGAGATCATAGAAAGCATACTCCTTGTAGGGACGATCACGAACAATGAGGACAATGCACAGGAAATAGTAGATGGGATGAGACAAACTATCAGTGATATCACAGACAGTACCAAAGGAATACCTGATGAAGAAAGACCAAGGGTCCTGTACATAGTATGGGATGATCCCATCTATTCAGCCGGAAAAGATACATACCCAAGTGATCTGATCACCATGGCCGGAGGACAGAACATAATTGAAGCAAACGGGTGGCCTACCATAAACCTTGAAAACATCGTCAGTGCTGACCCGCAGATAATAATCTGTTCAGGAATGGGAGGATTGTCCTACCAGATAGCGAACAACACAAGGAACAACGATGCTCTTGAAACAGTAGCTGCTATTAAGAACGACAGAGTATACCCCATAAAAGATCCGAACATCATCGAACTGTCTGGTCCGAGGATAGTCCAGGGGCTGGAAGTACTCCACTTATATATGGGAGACGACTGGGAACAGAAGGATTACACCAGTTTGACTGACGCAAGCCAGCCACACGTAGATGCAGCAGATGAAGGTCCGGAAGAGGAGGGTCTTGTGCAGGATGGCGGAAATGCAACTGCAAATGCACCTGGATTCGGAGTATTGCTTGCCATCAGCATGATGGTCCTCGGATATATGGGAAGCAGACGATACTAAAGCATTAGATTTACGGGGAATAGAGAACATGCCAAAGTATACTGGTTCCGTAAGAAGCGTAATTATTGCACTGGCAGTGACCCTGTTGATCGTAGTTGTCAGCAACACCGCAATTGGAACCACCAATATTTCACCGGTCCTGACAGCTAAGATAATTTATATGGGCCTGCTTGAATGTGTCCAGGGAACAATATCATGGATCTTGTCTCTGATAGGTATCCAGTTTGACGGTTCAACATTGTTCAACAGCATCTCTCCTGATCGCACATGGACCGACGGTCAGGAAAAGATCATTGTGGGAATTCGACTACCTCGCGTGCTTCTCGCTGCACTCGTTGGAGCAGCACTTGCCACTGCAGGCTGTTCCATGCAGGGTCTTCTGAAGAACCCACTGGCAGACCCTTACATCATAGGAATGTCCTCCGGTGCAGCCCTTGGCGCAGCTATTGGTTTTGCACTACTGCTACCGATACAGCTCATATCTTTTATCTTTGCCACTATAACCATATTTGTAGTATATAACATATCAAAGGTCGGTGGAAAGGTCCCTGTAGATACACTTCTTCTTGCAGGTATAGCTATCAGTTTCTTCTTATCAGCACTTACATCCTTTTTCCTCTTCTTTTCGGAATCTCTTCATCAGATCATTTACTGGATGATGGGAGGATTCTGGAATGCAAGCTGGGATAAAGTGAAGATCACTCTGGTCATAGTGTTTACAGGTATATTATTATCATATAGACACTCCTGGAACCTGAATGTGATGTTGCTGGGAGAAGAGCAGGCACAATCCCTGGGAGTTAATGTTGAGAGTGTTAAAAAGCAGGTCCTGATACTCTCTGCATTGATTACCGCTGCAGCAGTATCCGTTAGTGGGATCATAGGTTTTGTAGGGCTTATCATGCCCCACATCATGCGCAACATAATAGGACCTGATCACAGAGGTCTCCTGCCTGCCTCTACATTAATGGGAGCCATCTTTTTAGTGCTCTCTGATACATTTGCAAGGACATTTCCCACCAAGGCGCAGGCGGTATTAGAGTCAAATGACATTATGTTGTTCCAGGTAATACTCGAAAGGGTCGGATCCCTGCAAGGGGTGGATCTTCCTGTAGGCATAGTTACCGCCCTTTTTGGTGCTCCTTTCTTTGTATATCTTCTAAGAAAAAGGAGGAAAAGTCTCTATGCTTGAAGTAAATGGTGTTATCGTGAAATATGGGAACCGTCAGATACTCAATCAGGTGAACCTCCGTGCAGAAAAAGGAAAATTTGTAGGGATCATTGGCCCGAACGGCTCAGGAAAGACCACGCTGGTAAAGACGATCAACAATATCATAAAACCAAATGGCGGAAGCATAACGGTCGATGGACGAAGTCTTGATACGATGAGCAGTGTCGAGATCGCAAAGAATATAGCCATGGTCTCGCAGGTAATATCCATTAATTTCGAGTTTACCGTAGAAGACGTTGTCTTAATGGGTCGTACTCCATACATCAAAGGTGCTGAAACACATGAAGACATGGAAATTGTGCAGGATGCGATGAAAAAGACGAAAATAATTCATCTAAAGGATAGGTTCGTTACACAACTAAGTGGTGGAGAACTGCAAAAAGTGATCATTGCCCGTGCACTTGCACAGGATCCAAAGATACTGCTTCTGGATGAACCAACCTCCCACCTGGACATTACGAATCAGATAGACATATTGAACCTCGTAAAAGATGCTTCCAGAAAAGGAATGCTTGTCATAGCGGTCATGCATGACCTGAACCTTGCAGCATATTATTGTGACAAGATCTACCTTCTCAGGGATGGAGATGTGATCTCCAGTGGAACCCCCGATGAAGTACTGACACCATCCAACATAAAGACCACATATAACATTGACGTGGAGGTTATCAACAACCAGATCACGAACTCTCTTTATGTTATACCCCGTCTGGAACCACTTGGTAAAAAAACCCAGCTTTCCCAGAGGGATATTATGTCCACATCCGCCTAATTCAAATTCTTTATCGATCTCCAGCCACCTCAAAAAAGTAGCTGAAGACACAGTATCCCCAAGCCCCACAGTAGACACCGGCTTTTCACAGATGATGGTCGGCAGGATACAAACCGAAAAATCCCTGTACTCCCCACATACACCGCCCTCAAACTGTTCACCGCCGATAAAATCCTGCAATTTGCTTGCCTGCTTTATTCCTTCTTCACTTTTGGCAAGATCACTCACTGAACCTTCAAGTTGTGATCGCTCAGGCAGTTTTCCTGATGCTGCAAAAGCTGCCGCACACATCACACCGAATTGCATACTCTGCATCTCATGAAGAGGGTTGGAAGTTCCTTTCCTGAAAACGCTCATCATGAAATCACGGGTATGCAGGACTATTTTCTTCGGGCCGGTAGATGAAGCACACCTTACACAGGCATCCATTTTTGAATGTTAATGCTTGCCACTCATGTATTCAATATTAATTATATTTATAATCATTTAAGGCAATAAACATATAAACTAATCGAATGTATATTCTGTTGGGGTTTTAAAATGTGGAGTTTTTCAAAAATCGAGAGCGAAAATCTAAAAGCTATCACTGATCTAGAAAGCAAATTGGGTATAACCTTAATTGCTTTTTCAGATGATGGGGTACAGTATGCAGACTTAAATGAAGACGCTGCTAAAGAAGTAAAGGACTTAGAAAAGAAACTGGGTCTTTCACTGGTAGCTGTTAAAGCATAATAAAATAGTGGGGTTTTAAAATGTGGAGTTTTTCAAAAATCGAGAGCGAAAATCTGAAAGCTATCGCTGATCTAGAAAGCAAATTGGGTATAACCTTAATTGCCTTCTCAGATGCTGAAATCGAGTATGCAGACTTAAAAGAAGACGCTGCTAAGGAAGTAAAGGATCTGGAAAAGAAGCTGGGTCTTTCACTGGTAGCTGTGAAAGCATAATAAAATAGTGGGGTTTTAAAATGTGGAGTTTTTCAAAAATCGAGAGCGAAAATCTGAAAGCTATCGCTGATCTAGAAAGCAAATTAGGTATAACCTTAATTGCCTTCTCAGATGATGGGGTCAAGTATGCAGACTTAAAAGAAGACGCTGCTAAGGAAGTAAAGGATCTGGAAAAGAAACTGGGTCTTTCACTGGTAGCTGTGAAAGCATAATAAAATGTGGATTGCAATACTTTGCACCCACTACTTTTTTTTTAATATCAATTGTTTTTTCAATCTGTTGTATAGTTTATATTTTGATTAGCGCACTTTCAACATCTATTTCGTATGCCATTCAGATAACATCTGTAATCAAAATGATCCATTTTATATACTATCAAATTCCATATTTATTAAGGGTTTCTAATGTAAAGCGAAAAAGTAGAGGTATCACTATGGGGAAAAGGATATGGGGTATATGTATAATTGTTTTGGGTATGATGATGGTAATGCCATCAATGGTGGGAGCCGCACCATCTATCATTTGGGATGGTGAGGTTGAGCTACCATCAGGCACATTTGATTTTGTTCCTACCAACAATCAGTCTGCAAGTTATGAGATCAATAATTTCACCGATCTTGGAGCTCTTGTGACTGCGAATCAAAG
>NZ_JAGSOI010000091.1 GCF_023684405.1 Methanococcoides seepicolus
ATATGCGGGATTTAATACATGAGAAATTTATGGAGTGCTCATCAAAAATTAGCTTTGCAAAGAGATGGATTGAAAAGTTTCTTAGTGAAAAACAGAAGTCCAAAATGTTGGGTGTTTGACTATAAATTATCGGGCTACTGATAGTAAAGCCAATTACTCTTTCTTTTTTTAATTCCTCTCTATTTAGTATCGATATCTTTAGATCTATTTATTTTTGAAAGAATTTGAATGTCAAACTGGGTTTATCATGCAAGAAAAAAACCTTTCAATGAAAGATATCGAAGATCTGGGCTATTATGATTTCATGAGCTATCTCGGAGTGCCATATTTTCATGTGGGTGGCCTGACATCAACGAAAAGATTGGCTGAGCTGTGCCAGATCAACAAAGCCAGCAAGGTGCTGATGGTTGGGTGTGGTATGGGGTTCAGTGCATGTTTTGTAGCTGAAAGGTTTGGTTGCTCTGTTGTCGGTGTCGATATTGCAGAGGTATCCATCAGAAAGGCAAAGGAGAGGGCAGAGAGCTTAGGTCTTGGGGATAGGGTGGAATTCCGTATGGGTGATGCCTATGACCTGCCCTTCGAGCCTGATACTTATGATGTGGTGATCACTGAGTTCGTGGCACAGTTCTTTGATATGGATAAAGCATTTCAGGAACTCGTACGGGTATTGAAGCCCGGAGGCATGGTGGGGATCAATGAGATGTACAGGGATGCGGATATCCCTCCAGCCATGGAGGAAGAGATCCTGGAGGCTGAACGCATTTTTAGTGAGCTCACGCAGTTACCCTTTTCCCTTTATTCTCCTGAAGAGTGGGAGCAGCGGCTCGAAAGAGCGGGATTGAGCGATGTCCATGTATATAGGCATCATCTTTCTGTGAGCCTGAAGGAACTAGAATTGGTGATCAGGGCAATGGGTGGGCTCGGGAAATTTGCCAAGCTGTTCCTGGGTTTGATGATCGGAATGATCAGATATGCTTTGTCAAGCAGGAATATAAGGAACAGGTTCAAGCAGATCAGCAGGGGTAAAAGGATACTGTTGAATAAGAGATCTACTTCGAAGTATGTGGGTTATGTTCTTGGTGTTGGTAAAAAAGTTTAAGGTTCTAATATTTCATAACAAATGATGGTCAGTAATATGGACATGTATTTTAGGAAACGATTGTAATTCATTATCTTCCTATCTTTCCCTACTAACCATATCCCGCCAAAAGAACCCATTTAGATATTGGGGAGTAGCAAGTTTTGTTTTTTAATTGTTCAATAAATTTACTTCTACACCTTGAAATAAATCAAGTTGCTAAAAGTTTTTATAATGGCATATCATTTCTTTATAATATTAGCCAGTATTAATTGGGGTGTATGAAAAATAGGTTTTCTACAGAGCCGTAATTTTATATATAACACAAAAACTTTAAATCATAACCAATCCTATCGAAGCAAATACAGCACATCTTATCCTTGAATTCGTAAATTTAAAAAGAAGGTGAGAAAAATGGATGCAATACCTAAAGGAACAACAAATTGTATGGTCTGTGGTAATGATATTAGTTACCATGATCACACTTGCAAAGCAAAATGCCATTATTGTGGAACTGAAGAAGATGCTTATATGTGCTGTGAAAGTGCACATTATGTATGTGATCGCTGCCATTCCACAGATGCATTAGGAATTATCGAAAACGTTTGTATGAACACGGATCTAAAGGACCCAATTCTTATTGCAGAAAAAATAATGGCACATCCAAGAATGCCCATGCATGGTCCCGAACACCATTCACTTGTACCTGCTGTCCTTATAACTGCATACCTGAATTTTAGAGGCCAAAAAGACGATACCAAAATAATAGAAGGTATCAAGAGAGGTAAAAAAGTTTCAGGAGGATTTTGTGGTTATCAGGGAGCATGCGGCGGAGGCATTGGAACAGGAATTGCAATAAGCATTCTATTGGGTGCTACACCACTAACCCCGAAAGAACGTTCACATGCAAATCTGGGAACTTCCAGAACATTGAAAGCAATTGCCGATTCCGGCGGAGCAAGATGTTGCAAAAAAGCTACCAGACTTTCCCTGAAAGAAGGGATGGAATATCTATCCGAACTGTTCGGAATTAACTGGATAAATGAGTTCAATACAAATGTTCAATGCCACTACACTCAGTACAATGAACAATGTGACAAGGATTGCGTTTACAGGATAAGTGAACACAACAGCTCATTTGTAATACCCATAGACACGAAAAACTGATCATTAGACCTAAATAGGTTGCAGAACTTTTTTATTTTCATTATTAAGGCTGCTTATTCCTATTGGCAATTGATATTTTTGGAATGCAGCTAAAAAAATAAATTTTGCTCTCAAGCAATATCTGTTTTATTATCAGTTTTCAGGGAAAATACTTTTTTATAAAAGATTGCAGCAAAAGTTCCACCTGCAAGTGGTCCGATCCAATATACCAGATGATCTGCCCAATGTCCCAGAACCAGAGCAGGACCAAATGTCCTTGCCGGATTCATTGATGCACCTGTCAAACCTCCACCCACAATGATATCCAGAAATACAATAGTTCCTATAATGATACCTGCATGCTTAGTAGAAGTCCTATTATCGACTGCCACTCCAAAAATAGTGAAGACAAGCGCAAAAGTAAGAATTGCTTCGATCAATATGCCTGAAGCAAAAGTAATGTCTGAAGCCAAAACCGTTGTCCCTAGAACAGTTCCACATTCAATTGAAGGAAATATATAAGACAATAGCAAACAGGCCCCTATTGCTCCCCCTAGTTGTGATATAATATAATATATAGTATTTTTCAGTTCAATTTGTCCTGTAACAAATAGAGAAGCAGTCACTGCAGGATTGATATGTGCTCCTGAGATATTCCCGATGGAATATACTATAACCATAACAATGATACCAGATGCAGCCGCTGAACCTAAAACATCAAGTGATTCCCAGAAAGCCCAACTCATATTTACTGAGCCAACAGCAACAAACACCAGAGCGAATGTTCCTATGAGTTCTGCCAAACTTTTATATATTAAATTTATCAAGAAGCCACCTCCATATTTAATGAAAGGATCGAAAAATGCATCGTAATAAAATAAAATATGTTTGTAGCTCCTGAAGAAGATGCAAACCAATGCGACTGCTAGTGTGGTAGATTTGCTGGGGTAGTCGTAGCGACTTGTATAACGACAGACTCCAGCAGATATTTACAGATATTTCCTTAATCTTCCATCCTTTTCACATTCATGATCCTCTGGTCCAGAATAGCACCGCAATTACATGATCCGTCATAAATTGCGGAAATGTCACGTGTGCGATATCGTATTAGAGGCATGCACCTGCGTCTTAATGTCGTAACTACAAGTTCTCCCTCTTCCCCGAGGGGCAGGATCTCCCCGGTTTTTGGGTAAATAACTTCGATAAGGAAATCAGGGTTATTCACATGTAAACCATCCTGCCCCTCACATTCAATAGCATTTGCCAGCCCAAGTTATGTCATCCCCCATTGTCTGACAGTCTTGCAGCCCCAAACACTTTCGATCACCATTCTCATGGTGTCAGTTAAAGGTTCAGATGAGCAAATTATCTTTTTAATACCAAGATCCATTACATTTTCGATCTTATTTGCTGCTACTGAAAAATCATAGATGAACGATGATGTGCCGATAATTACGGTCGTGCCATTTTCTTTTATAGTGCTGATCTGGCTCTGTGCATCAACGGAATCATTTATCACAGAACGGAAACCTGCAAGATCACAGGCCTTACTTAGAACAAGTCCTGGATCCCATGTTGCCGTTATTGTAGGATACATGATCTGCAAAGTATCTCCATTAGAACTCATTCCTGCCATCTTCAACCCGGAAATAACAGAATCGACGATCTCAAGCAACTCTCCCTGCGTATATGCTACTCTTTTTAGCATATTTGTAGTTCCTGAACTTGTGAACTCACGGGCAATTTCTTTCCTGGAAACACAGAGAAAATGATAAGGGTGGGATGCCAATTGTTCCTGATCTGTAAGAGGGATCTTTGCCAGATCTTCATATGTGTTTATCTGGGAGGAGTCGAGACCTTCTTTTGCATACAATTCCTTGTAGAACGGACTGTTCTCAGATACATAATCCATCAGTTCCTTCAATTTCAGAAGTTTGTATGCTTTTATACCATCCCTGTCAAGATCTTGGCCATCAAAATTTTTTTTTAACTCTTTATCTTTACCAATATCTTTTTTGATCTTAGCTACGCCCCACTGTTCCAATGGATTTCCATGTATGTTTTTTATTTTTCTGGAATCCAGTTTTCTTTTTGCTACATTCATTCGAATGGATGCACTGATTTTTTCAGGAAGATTCAATCTCATTACCCCCGTTACTATTATCAACTCACAAATTAAACCCCATAATTTCGATCAAAAAGAAATGGAGATATCAATCGTCCATTCCAATGACCTTGTTCTTGTTACGATACAGGAAATCACCATTACAATTGCTAAGATTGTAGTTGCAAAAAGGAATCAGTTTTCCATCCTGTGTAACTACGTGTATACAACAATTCTCAACACGTTCCTTTTCATATGACCACACATCCTGGAACGCCATTGTTGAAATGGTCAGGTATTTGTTCATGCTCATCTCAATAAAGTCCGCCCATCCTCCACTGGAACGACAGCAAGAGCTTTCCATGGGTATTGTTTCAATTGAAATAGTGTTATTCGGCTTTTCACAACAGGAAGACGAAACATCACTTTTACTGGCATTAACCAACGATGCTTTGCTAAGAAGATCATGACAGGATGGCTTTGAAACCGGTTGTAGATCCGGAGTTGAACCTTTCCATCGACCCATTATTGATTTCTTAGTTTTGTTAGCAACATCGGATTTTGATCTCACAGCACCCATTGATACATTTGTCAGTGGTATGAAATTGCCATTATCAATAAGTGTTAGACAAGTTGCTCCGCAGTGGGCGGTTGGCATCAAAGAAGGTGTAAAATTCTCGACTTTCAGTTGCCCATCGGTTTGTGTCTCAATTTCTTCGAGCAATTCCAGAATTGTAGTCCTACCTTCCATTTCAGCAGGAGACCTTCCGGAATAGAAAACCGGCTGGAAATGTACTCCTCTGACAGTTGGGACTTTTTGGCTTGCAAATTCGATTATCTTGCCAACTTCATGGAGGTTGTAATTTTTTGCCACGAGAGGTACAAGTACAACTCCAATTCCTGCTTTATCGCATTTATTGATAACTTCAGCTTTTATATCAAACAGCTTTTTCCCGGTCCTCTGTAAATATACATCATCCGAAACACCATCAAATCCTAGGTATATTGCATCGATGCCTGCTGCTTTTATACGGTCAAAATAATCCTGGTCCCGGGCAATTCGACGACCATTGGTGTTCAGTTCAACATGTGAAATTCCAACTTCTTTTGCCATTTTGATGATCTCAGGCAGATCATTCCTTAATGTCGGTTCTCCACCGGAGATCTGAACACAGGTTGGTTCATTGGAACATGATTTTACTGCTTCGAACATTCTTCTTATCGTATCCATGTCCGGATCATTACTGGCATCAGATGTGGAATCTGCAAAACAATATGTACAACCTAGATCACACCTGTCGGTTATTTCCACAATTGCAAGACAGGTATCCTGTTTGTGGGAGGGACAGATGCCACAGTCATAAGGACAGCCTTTATTTACATCAGTCAAAGGTGCTTTAACTCTCGCTCGATCTACGTCGAAACACTCTTCCATCTTTAGGTAGTGATTTACGTCCTTGGAAATGAGTGTAGTAAAACTACCATGTTCAGCACATTCTTTTTTAATGTATACTTTGCCATCCTCTACAAATTTGATACCCTCAATGGTCCTGAGACACTCAGGACAAAGGCTACCAACTGTACTAATTTGTTTCATCTTTTCCCTCCCGGAGTTTTTAGTTACAAAGGTCTATCAGGCTCTTTTTTCTTCCAGGATGGATTCGGCTGTCTTCAGTGTCTTGGTAACGCCCTGAGTAATATAGATATCACCACATTTGGGGCAAACAATACCAGGCCCTGGTCTTGAAACATCCAGATAGAACATGTCAACATTCCTGTCCACTGCTTCTTCGTTACATTTGTGACAGGTCCATCCACTTTCGTCATCATATTCGACTTCACCGAAAGAACCACCGGTCAATCCGGCAACTTTCATCTTATGGGCATATGCGCTTTTCAGTTCAAATGCACCATTTGCGAGAGGAGAATAAACTGCATAGGTCGTCAGATTATCAGAATCGCCTCTTGCAATGAAAACTTCTCCGTCTGCATCCTTCAGTTTGTTACCACTGGATTCCGCACTCTCGATAATCTCCTGGATTTCTTCGATTCTAAACCCATTGTCTTTCAACAGGCTGTTCGTTTCATCAGATATATTTATAGTCAAACACCCAACATTTTGGACTTCTGTTTTTCACTAAGAAACTTTTCAATCCATCTCTTTGCAAAGCTAATTTTTGATGAGCACTCCATAAATTTCTCATGTATTAAATCCCGCATATGATCAATATCGATAATGAACT
>NZ_JAGSOI010000092.1 GCF_023684405.1 Methanococcoides seepicolus
AAAAGGAAGTAAAGAGAAAGAATTAAAGAAAGCTATCTGAGAAAACTATCCAGTTACAGCGCTCTTAGCAAGATCATTCGAAGAATGACCTAAGGTCATTTATGCCCAATGAAACATTGAACTCTTTCAAACTGAAGAACTTCTTTGCCCTCATATCATCATCCTCAAGTCGAAGATCACTTTCAACAAAACCAGCTTTTTCAAGACGTTTCAAGTGAAGATAGAGAACCTGACGCGAAACGCCCAGTTCTTTGGCAAGCTCATAGACATACCATTCACGCTCAGAAAGCATACACAATAGCTTAAGGCGTAATGGATGGGAAATAGCTTCCCCTATTGACACCACTTGCTCAATTGTCCGTTCCATAGTTCGACCGGGTGCTGTTTTAGATCTCTTCCAGCTTATCCTTGATCTCCTCTACAGTCTTCTTGATGTCAGCAACATCCTTTTCCATACTCACAAGCCGTTCATTGCTGTTCTGTGAGCCCACTAACCCTGAGCGGCTAAGGAAAACGATAGCTGCACCTACAACCACAAGTATGAGGATGATCTCCAGAAGGAAATCGAAAGCATTGAAAGTATCGTAATAGTGCATCATAGTAATCGATAGTATGTCACTGTTTTTATATTAGCGTTTACTCCAGCTTCTTCAATATCTTGCCCAGAGTTTCACGATTGCTCTCAACCTGTTGTTCGATCCTCGATAGACGAGGATCATCGTTATTGTTTACACCATTGTTATGCACACCATTTCCATTGTGGCAGAATGATGTGGACCCGTTCCTAAAGAGAAACAGCACGAACCAAATGATAACTACAAACAGAATTAACATGAATATCATACCAAAACCTCCTATTCCACCATATCCCCCATACAGACCATATCCCATCATATTTCTCAGCTCCTTTTTTAAAATACAGATATTGATAAAGACAAAATGATATCAGCAGATTTCCTGCCAAAGGTGGTTGTGGTGGTACTGATCAATAAACGACAGGAAACCCACATAATTCGATCATATCGAAAAATTATTAGTAACGGTACATTCCACCGTTACCCATTCCATAGCCTTGTCCATAGTCTTGTCCATAGCCACGCATCATACCATAGCCTTGACCATAGCCATTCATCATACCCTGCCCATAACCATGCATCCTGCCATATACCCTTGGAGCATAAGTGTAAGACTGGTCGGTAAGATCGACAACATCTCCGGTGAATGCATCGATGTAGCTCTGCGCAATAGTGCCTCCATCGTCTACATACTGTACGACCCACCATCTACCCATTGCGTAGATGTCCTCTTCCCTCACATCAGGATCGATGTAGGTCTTTGCAATATTTAGTGCATCATCCACACCGGTTACCACTACCTCAGAGTAACCGACGGCCTGACCATCACCATCGTAAGCTGCACCATACCCGCCTCCGTAACCAGGGCATCCGCCATATCCATAAGCAGCCTGAACTTCACCTGCTGTGGCAAGCATTCCGGCGCCTGCAATAAATAGAGCGCCTATCAAAAGCATTGTTGTTGTTTTACTCATATTGATCACCTTCATAGTAGTAATGTAAGACACACGCCATATGTGTATCCTATATGCTACACATGTACGCACCTGTATATAAACATATTGAGTCACACATGTGAAGCGGCCGACAGAGTGTGGTTTTGAAATATTCACAGTAATCAAAACGCTTATCACACATAATAAGATTAGAACTGTTGATTCCAATGAGAAAAGCACTATTACTCCTAATAATTACAGGCATGCTCCTTGTGAGCGGGTGTGCAAGCAACGGGGATCAGGAAAATACCATGGTACAAGAAGGAGATCTAATATCGGTCAACTACGTCGGTCAGCTTGAAGACGGAACTATCTTTGATACATCCCTTGAAGATGTCGCAAAGGAAGCAGGACAACACAATCCTGCAAGAGGATACGAACCACTTGAATTCACGGTCGGTGCAGGACAGATGATCGCCGGGTTCGATGCAGGAGTTGTCGGCATGACGGTCGGTGAAGAAAAAACGGTCACCATCCCGGCAGCAGAAGCCTATGGAGAATACGATGAGGAACTTGTCCAGCCGGTCCCAAGAACCCAGCTCAAAGAAATGGGCATTGAACCAGAGGTCGGTATGCCCCTCTTCACACAGTATGGTCAGGTCACCATTGTTAGAATGGATGAGACCAACGCATATGTTGACTACAACCACCACCTTGCCGGAGAGACCCTGACATTCAAGATCACATTGGTCTCCATTGGCCAGGACTGAACATTAATATGGAAAAAGAAGAGAAAATAATTGCGATCCTGCTGGCGATGGCTATACTATCGCTGGCAGTAGCTTATTTTATATACATCCCAGGAGAGTTGAGCGGCAATATTGAACCATTGTCAGATTCAACCACTCTCGGCGAAAAGGTCTTTGTTGAAGGACCTGTCCTCAATAAGAAGATGACCTATTCCGGAGACCATCTTATTCTGAAGGTCGATCACGAAGGTGAGATGATCACCGTATTCGTTCCGAATAACAAAGGTGCCAAAGATATCGACAAGGAACTGGCTGTCAATGACATGGTGCATATTGCAGGGATCCTTGACGAATACGAAGGTGAACTTGAGATTATTGTTAAGGACAAGAAGGATATTGAAAAGCTCTGACACTTTCATACCCTTTGTTCAATATAGTAACAGTAATAAAGAAAAACAGCATCTTAGAGGGCATGAAAGCATGTATCATGTGTGGCGGGGAAGGCACACGACTTCGCCCACTTACCTTCGAAAGACCTAAGCCAAGCATACCTATTCTGAACAAACCATCTGTAGTGCATCTGATAGAACACCTCGCAAAGGAGGGATTCACAGAGATAGTCATCACCATTGGCTACATGGCAGATATAATAGAAGAAGACCTTGGAGACGGTCGGATGTTCGGAGTTCATATCGAATATGTATATGAGGAAAAGAGGCTCGGCACCGCCGGTGGAGTGAAGAATGCGGAAGAGTTCCTTAAAGATGAGCCGTTCATGATAGTGGGCGGAGACCACGTAATGGACCTTAGTCTGCGCACTATATACCGCCAGCATGAAATGAACGATGCCATGATAACCATCGGACTTATGTCGATCGATGACCCCCGTGAATTCGGCATCGCTGATATGGACGTCAATAACAGGATACACCGCTTTTTAGAGAAACCCGGACCAGGAGAGATATTCAGTAATCTTGCGAGTACAGGCATATACATGTGTTCTCCGGAAATATTCGACTGGATACCCGAAGATGAACAATATGATTTTGCAAAGGACCTGTTCCCGGCATTGATGAGCAAAGGAGAGAACATCAATGGGATGCTGTTACGTGGCCAATGGACAGATGTAGGAAGCTCCACGGCATACAGGCAGGCACAGAGATGGATGCTCGAATCCCTTCCTGGAACATCTATTGAAGGTAATTTCAATACAAAGGACGCACGAATACAAGGCCCCCTGAAGATCGGGAACAACGTTATTGTCGGTACGAATTCCGCACTTGTGGGACCTATCGTGATAGGAGAGAACACTACCATCGGAGACAACGTGCTTATCGGACCTTATACTGCCATCGGGTCCAATTGCGTCATTAAGGACAATTGCAGGATATTATCTTCATACATATTCAACGATGTGACCATTGGAAGCAATACAAATGCATCCGGATCCATAATCGACAACGATACCATTGTCGGACAAAATTGTAACCTTGAGAACGGGACTGTGATCGGACCACGTGTTATTATACGTGATGATGCGACGATTCACTCTGATGTGAAGATATGGCCCGAGGTGACCATCAAAGCAGGTTCAAGGATCAAGGAGACCATAATTAATCCAGAATTCGACTAAAATTTAGAAGTTACCAGAACCATGAATCGGATCTTCAAGTGGCTATCTGTTTCGCTTGTTATCAGCTTTATATCGATAGTTCTTCTGCTGGTATTCACAGTAGATACTACGACCATTGATGCGGTTCTGAACATCAAGAAAGAGGCTATTGTTGCTGCAATAGCCCTTCAGTTGTTCTCATACGTGGTATGGGGATTGCGGACGAAATTCATGTGCCAGTCACTGGGACATGACATAAAGGCCTTGAAAACGATCGAGATAGCAATATCCAGCCTTCTTGTCGCAGCTGTTACCCCCTCTTCCGCCGGTGGAGAAGCGTTGAGGATACACCTGCTTTCCAAAAATGCGATCCCCATCGGAAAGGCCACTGCTGTCGTAGTGGGAGAAAGGCTGACGGATGCATTTCTTATCCTTCTTATTGCACCATTTGCCCTTTACATTTTAAGAGGGTTTTTCCCCGAAGGGAACTTCGATATGCTATTGATAGCAGGTGAACTTTTCATTTTCATAATACTGGGAATGCTGACCTATGCAATATGGAAACCGAACAAGACAAGGTCCACAATTCACTTTTTTGTAAACAGGACAAAACGCTTCCATGGCAGGAAGACAGATGAAGCTCTTGCAAACGTTCTGAAAAAGGTAGACGTAGAGATGGACCATTTCCAATATAGTATAAGGTATTTCACCAAAGAGGGAAGGAAAGGACTCTATTATGGAACTATATGCACTATCGTTTACAGAGGAACACTTTACTCCATACTGCCGGTGATACTTGCAGGGCTCGGACAGCCTCCGGAGATCTTACTTTCGTTCATGGCACAGATACTTCTTACATGCCTTATGATAATACCTGCAACCCCCGGAGCAAGCGGTGTTGCTGAATTTGGTGCCAGCTCGCTCTTTTCCATTGTTATCGCGACCCCCTCACTGATAGGTATAACAGTGCTCACATGGAGAGCACTCACATATTACATGAATATCATTGTTGGAGGGTTTATCAGCATCAAGGTACTCAAAGATGCAGATATCATTAATGAATCCATCAAAAAATGAACATATCCGGAAATGAACAATGATAAATGGACATCCCCGAATGAGGATTCAGGGATTTACAGATAGGTATTCAAGTATATTTTCTGGAAGAGCCACTTTTTGAACAAGTTCATCCATATTCGCATAAGGCACACCACTTATGATCTTAGATACATCCATAGCATTTAGCCCGGGAATTTCCTTGATCACCTGCAAAGGAGTGGAATTTACATCCAGTGGAAAAGGTATCGCTTTTACAGAACGCTGCCCATGTCCCACAATAGCAGCATCGACGAATGCACCCAGAGGAAGATCGAGAGGGAATCCCACAAGGAGAGGGTATGAACCGAACTGTCTGCCAAATGTGAGGTCATGCTTTGACCTTTCATCATGGAGCTCACACATGACATCCTTGAGCACAGTTCCTATCGGCACGATCTTCCTTAACATCGGCAGGTCGATCTCCTTTCGGATCTTTTCTTTGTATTTGAGAAACAGTTTTTTGTGCTTGTAAACAAGGTCATCGTCCCCATACACTTTCGTTCCCGGAAATGCCATGACCTGTCTAATATTTATCCTTCTTACAAGAAGCCCGGAATCCAGTACATCCTTAAGAAGATCATAGTTCAGCTCAAATGTCTTCTTGGACTCCCCGGGCAGACCATGAACAAAGTTCAATCCCGGGAGCAACTCCGGCAAACCACTGCTACCTCTTGCCGAACCAACATCGTTTATCATCTCAATGACATCGAACACATCATCTGGGTGTATTTTGAGGTCATTCGCACGAACAACGGCAGGGTCCGCACTTTCTATGCCCAATGCTGCGATATCGCCAGAGGTATGATATTTCACGATGGTCTTCAATATCTCGAGGCTCTGTTCCGGATAGGCGACCATCGTTGCAGGGTTCGTGTTATCCATGTGCAGAACTTTCAGTTCAGGTGCGACCTTTCGGATACCACTGTAAAGGGTTTCCAGAACGTCCGGGCTCGGCTGAAGAACATCAGCACCTATATCCTTAGCATGATAACTCAATAGGTCCGGCTGCCTCCCAATACGGAAGTTCCTTGCACCGAGATCATAAAGTGAAGATACTTCAGCGATCACATCTGCCACAGGACGGTGATCAGAATGACCGTAGAACCGTTCAGTGCAGAAGGAACAGTGTACCTTGCGACCACATCCGCGATAGGTTTCCATTTCACACATAACGTGAGGATAATCGGGATGTTGAGCTATTATGAAAGCACCGAGCTTAGACCATCTGCCGATCTCATCCACGGTCCTCATCCTGTGGGAAATATCTTCAGGATCACAGAGTTTACCATTTTCGAAAAGGTCATAGACAAAAGCTTCGATATCACTTTTTGCGAGAATAGTATCCTCGGCATCTATTCCAAGCTCTTTTGCACCTTTGCCACCTTCTTTACTGAAACCAAGACGGATGGGACCACCTAGGACCTTGATACCTGAAGCAAGGGTGCAGAGGTTCTCGATCTCACCGGGAGTTATCGGTGAGGAACGGAGGTATTTACCGGGAACCGTCATACCGGACAATATTACCACAATATC
>NZ_JAGSOI010000093.1 GCF_023684405.1 Methanococcoides seepicolus
AAAGCAGGTTCATCTTTGAAGAGGGGATATTGATAGATGATCTCAAACTTATGGACAGGGGATATTTCAGGGAAACTGAAATTACAGAACTCCTAAATAGTGGCGAGTATCCCGTACGCAATCATCATCAGAACATCGCTGATCTCAGGGCACAGGTCGCTGCGAATGAAAAAGGCATACAGCAACTCGAGCAGATGGTGGAGAAATATTCGCTGCCAACGGTAATGGCATATATGCAGCATGTACAGGATAACGCTGAGGAAGCCGTAAGGAAGGTCATCGAAGTACTGCATGACGGAGAATTCACTTACAAACTCGATGATGACAGTCATATTCACGCAAATATCAAGATAGATAAGAATGACCGTTCAGCAACTATTGACTTTACAGGAACATCGCCACAACAGAATAATAATTTCAATGCCCCTGCATCCGTATGTAAGGCTGCCGTACTCTACGTGTTCCGCACGCTTGTAAAAGACAATATCCCATTGAATGCAGGATGTCTGAAACCCCTCAATATAATAATACCGGAAGGATGTTTATTGAACCCATCCTACCCCGCAGCAGTTGCAGCAGGAAATGTGGAAACTTCACAGTATATCGTGGATACCCTCTATGGTGCGCTGGGAATCATGGCAGCATCACAAGGAACCATGAACAATTTCACCTTTGGAAACCAGGAATTCCAGTATTACGAGACCATCTGCGGCGGTTCGGGTGCAGGAGACGGATTCAATGGTACCGATGCCGTACAGACCCATATGACAAACTCCAGAATGACCGATCCCGAGGTCCTCGAATTGCGTTTTCCGGTGCTCCTTGAGGAATACTCCATAAGGAAGGGGAGCGGAGGGGAAGGAGAATACTGCGGAGGAAATGGTGTTGTCCGTAAAGTGCGATTCCTTGAGGAAATGAAAGCAGCAATAATATCCTCGCACCGGAAATATCCACCTTTTGGATCGAACGGCGGCTCCGAAGGGGAATGTGGTAAGAACCTGGTGATCAGGAAGGATGGAAGGACACAGGAAATGGAACCAACCGCTGAGGTGGATATGGAAGAAGGGGATGTGTTCGTGATAGAAACCCCCGGTGGCGGCGGTTTTGGTAAAAGGGAATGACGCCATCAGTTTGTAGGGAAAAGAAAAACGATTGAGTTTAGTAAACCTGTTTATGTGGATGAAAGGGGTGATACTGATTTACTGAGGAAGATGATCATTGACACGCCTTATGACGAATGGAAGAAAATGGAGATAGAATTCCTGATATATCTTCCACCATATTCTCCAGACCTAAATCCAATAGAGCATATATGTAAAAGTATAAAGAGAGTTATTTCATCTATAATCATCATTGACACAAATCATATGAAGCAGCTGACATTTAATGCGTTCATTAAATATTCATCAAAGATTAGTTTTGCAAAAATATGGATTGAAAAGTTTGTTGATGAAGATTAGAAGCGAAAAATATTAGGTTATTAACTATAATTATGCGAAGTTTGAGGGATTGGTGGGAAAGATATGTGGTGTGAGTTATGGTTTACATGTATTTGAAAAAGCAAAACTAAGCAAACAGTGATAAAATATGGATGATAAAAATGCTATGATTGCTATTGATGAAATATCCCTGATGGATATGCTTGAACCGGATAATGCGATAATTATGGGGCTTGAGAGTCTTGAGGATAAAGAGGATGAATACTCTCAATATCTTGGTACGTTCGAGTACACTATTGCTTATTATTACTATGAACGTGACAAAAAGATAACTGATAGGGAAATCATCAAATTACTGACAGATATAAAATATAATCTGGATAAGAAGCTCAACTATTTTACCCATCCGCTTGGATCAGAACTTATTGCGAATTTAGTGGAAGTAATTGAGGATGAACCAATAACTGTTCATGAATTTAAACTGGCGATTGATTATGTACTCACATCTATTGATAACCGCTCGTGGATGTCGGACAGGCAGGCATATTTAAAATGGATTTGCTATTACTTTGACATTAACATATCAGCAGACGATGCTAGGTATGTTAAACGAATAAAAAGGCTTGGAAAAAAATATGATATCTCTCTGGAGATGATCGAATCTCTTTTGGTAAAAGCAAAAGATTTAGAAGATGAAGATGAAGATCTTGACCCGGAACAGGTAGCTCGTATTGAAGATTTTCTTGCACTGGACGACGATGAAAGGTTCGATTATCTGGTAGATAACAGCCCCGAGAATTTAGATATCTTCATGTCATATCTATTTGAACTTGAAGAAAAAGGTGAATTTGAGATTATGCAAAAGCTGGCAAAAAGGTTTAGTAAGAAATTTGGTGAGATGTTCACACTACACCTTAAACTTGGTGATTTCTTTTTCGTATCTCATCCTAACATTGCCAGAGGTTATTACGATAAAGCACTTTCTGCTTTGGAAAAAGTGGATTTAATACCCGATGATCTAAAGTTAGAAATCTCAGAGGATATTAAAAATAATATTAGGGTATGTGACAAAATCAATTCATAAAAATCTCAATTACAAAGGTGAAGTTCATGGATACGGATTCAATATTCGTTCCTCCTGAACATGCTCAGGAGATCATAGATTATTTCCAACCTCTTAATCCTTACAACCTTGATATTGATTTGTTGAAACCTGAAAAAGAAGATATGTGGTCTTATGGCATATCCTCTAAACGTTATGCCTTATACACTTATGAGAATGAAGAAATCAAGTTCATGGAAGGAGAAAGATCTTTCAAATTGCATGGACTTGGTCATTTAACAAATCCATTTCCAAAAGCTGTTGATGATTGGCAGGCTGAGATATGGGAAGATATTCTCAAGTTGCATTATGGGATAATAAAGCCAACAGATATTGAAGAGAAATACTCTTCACTTTTTGCAGTCTCAAGGCTCACAGTCAGTACATCCAATGTGCTGAAGAGATTTAAGAAGATCAATGAAGGTCAACCTTGGTCAAGGCAGATAAAACCTTTCAACTTCTGCAATGTTGGCTTTCAGGTTATTGAGGATGATGGAAAACCAATCAAACCGCTAGCACCCTTTTCCAATGACCCTCCGAAAATAGCCTATGAACCATTCATAGACTACAATACAGGTGAGATCAAACAGGGAGTTGAGTATTTCAAATCTCTGAACAGGACAATTTTGCAGTATGCAGATCATCCTGAGTACAAGTATGAAGGGAATATTGGACAGATGAAACGCAGGCATATCCATGCGGATAGTGTTGTTCTCATTGGAAAGGAGGCTAACAATATTGATGATCAGCCTTTAGACATATATCAGGCTCAAGTTTTCATCAATAAGCAGGAGATTATGGATAAGATAATGCAACTGGATGTAGAGATGGGGCGAACAGTAGGTATTGCTTACAGAGGCACTCTGAAGAGGATTCAGGATAAGATTAAGCAAACAGGGGACATCAACCTGAATGCTAGGTTTATGAGGGAACTTGCGGATAAGCTCATGTGAGAGCTTATTCCTCCTCTACATTTCCTTTTCTTATAATAGCATCAAGTGTTTTACCACCTTTATCTTTCCATTCTCTCCAGCCATTAGCAGTTCTCCCTAGTACAACTGATGCTGACATGGATGGCGAAGAGAAAGTAAAATCTTCTTGAAAAACATAAACGTCATTTTCTTCTTTTAGTATCCCTTTTCCCACCAAATTTGCTCTAAAGGTTTTGATGCTTTTTTGTATAGATGGGGTTTCTTCAATATTCGATTTAGATCCCTTATTGACAACAAAACCCTCTTCAGTGTATTCACCAACTGCATCAGCATCTTTGCTCTTACAGTAATACACATTAATTTTACTACGCTTTTTTGATTGCTCAAAAATAGGATAGCCAAGAGTAGTCATGATTATTTTTAAGTCCTCAAAAATACGCAAAACAAAGTCCCGATCTTGGTTTGTTAATGATGATTGGGTGGGATTGTTACTGTTTTCAAGAGTACATTTGTTGACCTTTTTTGCCTCATTGCAGGCATGGTTTTCAAGGTACTTGATATGTGCTTTATTTAGATTGTTCTTCTCAGAAACAAAACATATAGCTTGGTTCCAGAAGTCTTTTTCCTTGTTGTGTTTATTAAGTCGAGTTAGCAGCACCTCAGACTCTCCAACGTAGATGCTAGGCTTTCCAAGTTCATCTTTTTCACCTATTAAAAAATAGACACCTGGCTGAGTAAGCTCTTGATTTTGTGATGCGTCACTCAATTTTGCTCTGGGAATTGAGACCGCTTTGACAATAGAATCTAAAAAGTCACAAATCTTAATGCCTTGTGGATTGGCATCTGGCAAGTAAATTGAAATTGTTCTTCCTATTGTCATGAATGGATCACCATTATAGCAAATATGTCTTGATTTATAGATCTAATATATTTTCTTATATATTTGCTATAAATACACTATAATTTATATAATATCTTTGTACTGTAAATCTTTTTAGATATCTATGTTCAAATTACTACTCAATTGCACTCTTAAAGCTAAGCTATTAGGGAAGGGGACAAATGCCATATTGCAAAGAAAATGACGTGTTAGTTGACTGTGACGAATGTATTGTGCATATTTTAAGAAAAATTCAAAATAAAAGCCTCTTTGAAATTAAGATGCTTAGATCTACTGGACAAGAAAGTAGAAAATTATTGCTAGAATTTATTATCAGGACCCTTTATCGCTTAAAAGATTATGATGAAGCACCTAATTCGAGCCGAAAGGAAGTTACAAACATTTTAGTAGAGCATGGTCAGTTTACTGAAGAAGAAATTGATAATATCTTTGAAGAATATTCAAATGAATCAATGTATTATTCAAACGAATTTTTTGAGGAACATCCAAACATCGATTTAAAAAAAGTTATACACGCAGAAATTTCAAGTTTAGGTAGTCCTTCATCAGAAGAATACCCATTTCCATTGGAAAAAAGATATGATTTCCCATTTTCAGGATGCGATCTTACTATAGCTTTTGGATTATGTCCGATTAATATTGAAACTTTATCTTGCCCAGATTGTGGAATGGAAATCACAAATACACCTGACAATGTAGGTTGGCCTTCTCAAGATCTTATTTGTCCATCTTGTTCATCCAAAAAAGAAAATGAATTTGATACAAGAGGAATTATAATATCTGGAAATCCGAAGCATCACGGGTCTTGGAAATCCCAACAGCCTGAGTTTAAATTTATGGGTACGGATTATTTTGGTATTCTGCATCCTAAATGTAAAGAAAGTAAACGGCCAGATGGTAAAGGTGTAATGCTTGTTAACGGCATATGGACCGATTCAACTGAAAGAAACAGAGATCGAATCGTTTTAAGTTTGGAGTGTAGAGATTGTGGGGCAAAAAACGCACTAAAACCTTTTCTAAAAGATAATAAGATACCTGTGCTCAATATTCACAAAGCTGAGATTCTTAAGTTTATTGAAAAAGGAGAATACGAAAAACTTGAATTTAAGCCATATTTAACAACCCCTCCAGATGGATATAAGCTCGACAAAAATCAAAAATATAAGATTGCAAAAAGCATAGCAGGATTTATAAATTCAGAGGGTGGCCACCTTTTAATAGGAGTATCGAATTGCGGAAGTATTTTAGGTCTTGATAATGAATATTCCAATAGAGAAAGCAGACTTGATAGAGACGATTTTAACTTAAAATTAATTAGGACTATGGAGAAATATATACCAAAAGAAGTTCTAAATGATTTTTTAATAATAACTTATCATGAAATCTTTGGAAAAGACATTTGTTGTATTGAGATTAAAAAATCTGAAAAACCGTTCTGTCTCAAGAATGGAGAATTCTTTATTCGGTTTTTTGCAAGCACTCCACTTTTAAGTGGCTCACAAAAAATCGAATACATAAAAATCCACTGGGGAAATATTGAGTAATTTATTCAATACTTCTTTTATATTTTCAAGTCCCAGATTTAGTTAATGTTTAAACCTTATAAACAGTTTGAAATTCTGAGTATCTATTTTCCAAGATACCTATTACCCCAACTTGCTATGCGAGGGGTTGGATTCGAACCTCTGAAAACACAAACTTTTAAAAGAGTGGCATTTTTAACGTTACCCATATCCCCACCTTGCTATGCAAGAAGATAAAGCCAAACCCTCATACCCAATATCAAAAGAACTCAGCCAGCGTCTTCTGACCTTTGTTCTCATGCAGGCTTCCAACACGCACACCAATGCGGCGGATATTGACAGTACTGCTATCCAGCAATTCCCCCATTATCTGATAGGAAACTTCCCGAAGCACTGCCTTTTCAGCCATGGGATGATTGAGCGTATGGCTTTTGGTGACGGTCTTGAAATTAGAATATATGACGGTTATAGTAACTGATCTGAAAGAAACACTCCTTGCAGTAACTTTACTGAACACATCATCTAAAAGCTCATCCAGCAGGGAGAGCACCAGATCGCTTTTGC
>NZ_JAGSOI010000094.1 GCF_023684405.1 Methanococcoides seepicolus
CTGTAAAAAAGAAAAAACCTCTCTTGAATAGAATTCTCTGTCCAAACAAAGAACATTGATCTTGAGTTTAATCTGTTTTATCTGGTCTATGAAATATTTGAGATAATCTGTCTTGGATTTTCCTTTTTTCACAGGAAGCACAGAAATTGTAACCCTTTCATCTTTGTCAATAATGCAAAGCGAGATGTAAGAATAGAATGAGTTCGTTGATTTTTTGGCTTGACCTCTAATCACATATCGATTATTGCTATCATCTATGCCTCCATAGTATGGATCATTCGTATAATCAATAGCAAAGTCATGCTTTTTCTTTTGTTTGAGAGTTTCAAGTGATGATTGTAAGAGTATTTTTGTATTGTGTTCAATGAGTTGATCCAACTCGATTTTTTGTAAATGGTATCTCATTGATGTTTCACAAGGAATCTTATGATACTGTTTTTTAATTGAATGAATTGAACGGTTCCATGTTGCCATACCAAGAACACTGGCAAATAGATCTTTGCAATTGAGAGAACCATTGATTGGAATATGGATATTGTCGAGAAGAGGCTGTAAAACAGTTTTGATGCAGTGGGTTGGTGTTAGTTCTAGTCGAGGTAACATGGAGGGGATTTTTAACCGTATATAAATGTGCCGTTTGATGTGGATTTAGGGGGTTAAGCAAAAATTAGAGAACTACTGAATTTGTACTCCCATTTATACGCACAAATTATGCATCATAATTTGACAATGTATAGTAAACATATTACATTTGGTAAATTAAATACATAATCGTACTTGCTGTTAGTAGGTGACTTGATGGTAAGTGACAAAAAAGAAAAAACGTAGCTTTTTTATTTCCATCTTCAAAACTATAAAAAAAGGGTTGTGTGAAAATTTTACAAAAGCGTAGTGTTTTTTGCTATTACCTATATCCCTGAAATGCTGTGCGAGGTACAAAATTCGAACCCTGTGTGTTTAGGAAATGATGTCTGTTTGATGGGCAACATCAATCCAAACGTATTTGGTGACGGGTCATTTGCTGATATTGAGAACGAAGTGAAAAACTGTATGGATGCAGCTCCAGAAAAAGGATTCATCCTCTCGACAAGATGTGAGATTCCGCTTCTGAACCAGGACGATTATAAAATCAGAAGCATTGATAATAAATCATCAAATACTGAATGTTGATTGATGAGACATATCCATAGCAAAAGTTCAACTTCAAAAAAGTAAAAAGTAGCCCTGTCAAAATAGGACTATCCAAAGAAATTGTATAGTCCCGCCCGGTTGAGTTATGCTAGGGCGCTCATCCAAGCTCTGCAGTGTCACAATTCGATTCTGAAGGACGGACAACTCGAAGACATCGAACGCCGACCGGAAGCACTGGAGAAAGGGGGAATGACCACACAGACAATTGAGAAGCGACTTAAGAAGCTTGAAAGAACTGAGACTGCAAAACAAGTGTGTGGAGTTTACATATTCAATCCTAAAACGGAAATCCTTGGACAGTTCCTAGCCAGTGGGAAGTATATGCTCTATTTGCCGGACAATGGCAGGGATGTGATTGAATGACTCTAGCATCAGTTGAACAAAGAGTTGATGAGCTTGAGCAGAGCAGGCCACCAAGGCCGGTTTACTCCGAGAGTGCTACAAAGGCCTGAACATCAAGCGTGATAAAATCGAGCAGGACAAGAATACCCATTTGCACTACGTTCAGGAGATCGCTGACCTCAAAGGCCTGAAGAAACAGAAGGTCGAGCATTCTGGGAGTGTTGAGCATACTGGCAGTGTAGTCGTCTACTTACCTGATAATGGTCGTGACAATGAGGATGATAAGTGAGTTCTAGAAGGACAATAATTCAAAGAGGGGACCTGAATTAGCTTTTGTCCTTAAAGGACCCACATGTACCCCACGCACCATTATCTTTTTCGTATATTTATAAATATCTAGTAACAGTGTTAACCCAGAGGAATGAATCATGAGCTCTAAAAGGACAAGAATTCAAAAGTGGGAGTGAATTGGCAAATGTCCTTGAAGAACTCATCATATATAAATTCTATTTTTTTTATATATATAGGCATCGATACATGTTGGACACCTGCAGAGGAACATGACAATGATTGAAATAACGACACAAAGTTATGAAGAAACAGAAGTTTTAGATGAGTTCTAAAAGGGCAAAAAATAAGTTTTTTGGAGTGGTGGGGTGGGGGGGTGGTGGTACTGCCCTTAAAGAACTCGCTAAATCCACGTAAGCATTATACATCTATAAATAGATTTCCACATAGAGTAATCGAAGAGGAACATGTCAATGATTGAAGTAAGAGCACAGCCCGGTCCACAATATCTGCTTCTATGATGGTGGTGCTGCTTCGGTGTTGATGGGGAAAGAAGAAGTTCTCGTCTTATGCGGTGTTACAATGACTTCGTACAAATTGAGACAGTTCGAGAGATTACAGGATGTGATTCTCCAGATAATATTCATCCCTTGCAGCTACGAATGCCTTCATGTTCTTCAATGCTGTATGCGGTGCAATTCCACAACCTGGTGCAAGTATGTCTACCCCATCTCTTATACACTGCATAGCTTCCCTTTTCACATCTTCGGGGGATTTACTAAGGAGTGTTGCTGAGGGTGAGACATTTCCTATCAGGCACGCTCTATTCCCTATAATTTCTTTGGCGCGTTTTACATCCACTTTTTCTTCGATGCTAATACCATCAAATCCTGATTTTGACAGTGATTCAAGTATAGCGGTAGAGTCCCCACACATATGTAATGTTTTCAGGCCATTAACCTTTTTATTGATCTTCTTGTACTCCGGAAGCACGAAAGATTCGAACATTTGAGGAGAAATAAGGGCTGGTCCACCTTCAGGATTGGATATGTTAACAGCATCAACTCCGTGTTCAAAGAGGGCATTGGAATATTCTATACATACCTCAACCCCAATCTCAAGAAGATCTGATGGGACACTTATCTCTTTTACATCCTCTTTTCGGGCACATGGGAAACCTTCTTGATGCGGCTGAGACGTCGATTTCTAGATGGAAACGGCATCCTGAATTCTTTGAGAAGATCGGTGGTTTCACTCTATCTACTTCTACGGAGATGCAATGACTTCGTACAGAAATGTGGAGGATTACTCTTAAATAACACATAGTATATTTTATACAAAATAACTATAAAAATTTATTATAAATGTTACATATGGAGAAAAGTGGAGTAAATGAAACACGAAATAAAAGTAAAAACGATTATCATCTCATTAGTTGCAATTTCTTTGTTACTAATGTACAATTTAAGTTCTCTTTTGGGAAGCAGTGTTAGTTCACTGAAGACCGTTCCATTGCTATTAAGCACAGTAGGGTTTGCAACAATCGGGACAATCTATCTGTTGGAGATCCAGAGGGTTAAAGCGGAAGACTGATACAGCATTTTTTGTATTTCTTACAACCTTCATTTTCATCACCAAACAGCTCTTATATGCTCAGGATCCGGGGACAATAAATCCCCCTGATATTTCATCTTTTTAATCAATTCCTCAGTGCGCTCACGTCCAATATGTAAATTTGAAGCTTCCCAGTAAACATCTTCAAGTGAAGCGTTTTTGGAAGGAGAATATGAGCTGAGCTGCTCGATGATTTCACGCACAATCTGTATTTCTTTTTTTGAGTTTGTTCCCGCTTTATTGTCGGTAACTGGAATCTTTTCTTTATATTTTTCAATTGAGTTAGCTTCTATAACAAAATCACCAGTAGTAGATGTTGATTTGAAATGTGCTTTTAGTACTCCGGTTACAACGATCTTATCTTTAACATTTACAGTATCCACCAAATCCCCTTCTAAATAAACAAGCAATGATCTTGGATCAATAGTATTCAATTCTTCAATCCAGATCTGTTGAGAATCGGTCCGTGATGATTTTTTTTCTAAAAGAGTAAAGTCCGATTTATTGCCGCACCATTCATTTTCACAATGTACTGGTTTCCCAACTTTAGATCCTTCAACTGGTAAGTACATAACAAATTCGCAATGATCACACATATAAGCAGTAGTTTTCCATATCGGATGGATTTCTTTTATGATTGAAACCTCGCCTTCTACAGAGATTGCATTTGAAATATCTTTGCTTCTAATATTCCTTATTTTTAAGATCTCATTACTGCTCATGTGAATCACATATTCAATTCTTTTAATGTTATATCAACAAACTGCACCATAATATCCAATCGATTAATACACTAGCCCCGAGGAGTTACACAGAACGTTTCTGTGACGGGTTCTTACCAAACCCTTATGTCTCTTTCACTGCAGAAGCACTGTGGCCAATCTCAGCCGTCCTGGCTGATAGGTTAGAATTGGATGCCATGATCTCCCTTTGTTTCTTCGTGTGGATTAATATCCTGATTAGAGACTCACGGAGAATCAACACCGGACGATCTAACATCCAGATCTTAGCCAAAACTAGACCGGCAGTTGAAGTTGCATTAGCTGAGAAAATGAAAACAAGTGAAATTTGAATGTTTCATTCCCCATTCAAGCTTCCACGAAATACAAATGTTGCTTACCGTGACATCATTCGTTAATGTATAACGATAAATAAAAATAAATAGGTGGCAAAAAGATTCAACTGATTAAGATTGTTTCAAACAATGTTACTACGATCAAAGGGCTTGATCGATAATAATTGAATTGACTTCACTCATCATTTTGAGGTAGTCATTACCAGTTTCTGTAATAATGTATTTGTTGGATGGTTTTTGCACCAATTTCATCCGCATCATCGCATCGAGATATTGATCTGCTCTTTTAAAATTCAAATTTGCGCTATAGACGACCTTTGTTTTCGTTACTTCAGATCCTTTTAAGACTTTCAATATGTCCACCATTATTTCTAATTTGTCACGTTTCGTACTCATACCACCTAAAGTTTCTAGAGGGAATAGAAAGGGGCAGACACGCCTCCTTCATTTAATAAGTTAGTAGAACCACCACCACCACAGTGTTCGTGTTTTACACCGTACCACCGGAGTTGTAAAACACACATAGCTCTTAATATATAATAATCGATTAATAACATATAAACTATTCGAACGGTTTTCGAATGTTATTATGCTCATTATTATGCGACATGCATAAGATTCGGTATTGTCTACTTCACCAGAAGCCTGGAAGAAGCAAGACAGTTGGTATTGACGAGAATCATAAACCGTTTTCTCTCAATGCTCATGTGATGAGGGGTTGGAGAAATGGGGGGAGTGTTGAGAGATACCACCCAATAATTTCTACAGAGCAACTTCATCAAAAAAAGAAAAAGTAATTGGCTTTACCATAAGTAGCCCGATAATTTAATTTTTAGCCTTCCTCAAACTCTTCATCTTCTCAAGCTCAGCCTCAAGTTCCTGCATCTTCATTTCATCGATCTTATCTGTAAGGTCTGCGAGTTCCTTATCTGCCATCTGGATCGCACCGTGCAACTTTTCAATGATGTTCTTCTCCAGATTAACCTTCTGCTTTTTTGTTTCACTCACAAGGTCTTCAACAAACATCTTTCCTTCTTCTTTGCTAATTGCACCTTCTTCGATCTTTTCCTCGACGAACTCCTTAATTCTCTCTTCAGATAGTGCTGCCAGTCCTGCACCGATCAAAGCTGTTGCCCCCAATAGACCAATTTTCTTCATCTTATCCATTTATTTCCACTCCCATTTTATTTACAAAATATTTTAAAGCTTGCTTAATATTTTATATAAGTTGCTTAGTCCGGTTGCTTGCAAGGTGTAATAGGTTAGTTATAGCACATATGCTGGCCATAATGCCTCTACAGATTGTGATTTATGTATCATGTTCATTCGTCAATATTTCAGCATAAGCACAAGAGTCAATATTGTATTGATTCAGAAATCCTACAACACCCCAAATTGCATTTCCCCGCTAAAAAAATGTGTTCAATTTAATATATATTTATTGGAAGATCTCAAGATGAATCTGTTGAGGAAGAAGATCATTGATATGCCTTATACTGAATGGAAGAGTGCGACAAGAAAGTTAAACCATGAATTGCGGAAACGCTGTCCCTTCCATTTGGGATAATCCTACTATGACATGCGTTGATGGTAACGTCAGGGTGTGAAGCTCATATGACAATATGGAGAAGTTTGGGAATCTAACCTAAACAATCTGTTAGGATAAGGTGCGACAAGAAGTTATAACATGAATTGCGGCAACGCTATCCCTTCCATTTGGGTTAATCCTATTATGACACGCGCCAATGGTAACGTTGGGGTATGAAGCTCATAGGACAATGTGGAGAATC
>NZ_JAGSOI010000095.1 GCF_023684405.1 Methanococcoides seepicolus
GATGATGAGAAGTACACCATGCGTGTCGGTGAGACACTCGATCTCGGTGAGGGCTTTGCTCTGACTCCAAAGCAGATCGATGTTGAGGGTGACAAGGTATGGCTCGAGCTCACAAAGGACGGCAAGTTCCTTGATGATGATGTTTACGACGCAACTCCTGGTGAAGACACAAACCCAGATAACAAATCATGGGACTACGAGGCAGAGGTTGCTGGCGAGGACGATATTGTTGTTCTGAGAGTACACGTTAACGAAGTATTCCAGGGACAGGTCGACAGCCTTGCAATCATTGAAGGTATCTGGCTCATGTCAGATGAAGCAATGGAAATCGAAGACGACGAAGAGTTCGGTAAGATGGAAGTTACCTCTGGTGACGCTGACCTTACACTCATTAGCACCGAAGACATCACTCTGGATGTAGGCGATGAGATCGAGGTTACAGATACTATTAGCATCATGGTCGCAGATGACGACAATGATTACCTCCGTTTCTACTTCTTCGAGGAAGTCTCTGAACCTGGTACCTATGAGGTAAGGGGCAGTGTTGCAGAGCCAAATGCTGCAGTGGAACCATTTGAATGGACTCCAGAGAACTTTGCAGGTTTAGTCTATGACCTCGATGACAACAACCAGTATGAGACTTTGACAATCACAGTTGAAGCTGACAACACCACAATCAAGGAAGAGACCGGTGTTCTCTATGAGACAAACATCTCAAGTGTAGCATATGAATATGATGGCTGGGCAGGCGAAACATTCGATAAGATCGGCTTCTTCGCAAATGAGTATGTTCCTGTAGATGGAGATGCACAGCTTCTTTCAACATTGATCCTTGATGATGATGAGAAGTACACCATGCGTGTCGGTGAGACACTCGATCTCGGTGAGGGCTTTGCTCTGACTCCAAAGCAGATCGATGTTGAGGGTGACAAGGTATGGCTCGAGCTCACAAAGGACGGCAAGTTCCTTGATGATGATGTTTACGACGCAACTCCTGGTGAAGACACAAACCCAGATAACAAATCATGGGACTACGAGGCAGAGGTTGCTGGCGAGGACGATATTGTTGTTCTGAGAGTACACGTTAACGAAGTATTCCAGGGACAGGTCGACAGCCTTGCAATCATTGAAGGTATCTGGCTCATGTCAGATGAAGCAATGGAGATCGAGGATGACGAAGAGTTCGGGGAAATGGAAGTAACCACTGGTGCTGCTGACCTTACACTCTACAACACCGACGAGATTAGTCTTGATGCAGATGATGTGATTGGCCTTTCAAATGGCATGAAGATTCAGACCAATGACTACTCAAGTGTTGGCGGTAATGACATAGACGTAAGATTCTACCCATTCGTTGAGATGACAATCGAAGACGAAGATGGCGTAACTCCTGAAGACGTAACTCCTGAAGACGTAACTCCTGAAGACGTAACTCCTGAAGACGTAACTCCTGAAGACGTAACTCCAGAAAACGTAACTCCAGAAAACGTAACTCCTGAAGACGTAACTCCAGTTGAAGAAGATGGTGACGAAGACGAAGATGTTCCAGGCTTTGAAGCAGTCTTTGCAATTGCAGGTCTCCTTGCAGTAGCATTCTTCGTAAGAAGGAACTAATTTTCTAAAATCTAAGAAGGGTGAAAATCCTTCTTATCTTTTCTTTTTTTTGACACGTTTGTCGATAATTTAAAATACCAATAGTCTTATTGTTATCTCATTGTTAGATAGTGAGGTCTTTAAGATGAATATGAAACTATTATTGATACCGTTTATCGCATTGCTTCTTGTGGCAGTGTCTGGTTGCACGGATCCGGCAGAACCAACCGGTCCTACAGTTGAAACTCCTGACCTGAGCGTCGATGGGGTTGTTTTGGAAACAGTTCCTGAAGGATTTGAGTATCTTGGCGTACATGATCTTGAGATCGATACTGTAAAAACAAGTTACGCTGATGTAGAGGGTATTGTGAATGCATCTGAAGGTATCTACAACCTTGATTCAGTAGATTATTTTATTATTGCAATTGAGATGGAGTCCAGTGCAGCTGCAGAAGAACTTATTACTCAGTATAAGGCAGGTTTTACTCCTCTTGCTATGGGTGAGAGATTCACAGCTGCATCCTTTAACGAACATGATGCTACACTTGTAATGAAGTACATAACAGCAGGCGGGGAACAGGTGCCAAGGTATCACTATGTCTGGAGCAACGAGAATTTCGTATTCCTTGTAAAAGGCAATACTGACGACAGTGCAGTTGTATTGGATCTTGCAAAAGCAACCGGATTCTGATCCGGTTACTTTTTTAATATCTAAAAAATAAGCCCTTCAATCGATATGCTTTAATATTACTATGTCCATGTAGGAGCTGCAATGCCCGGGTAGCCTAGTTGGTTGGGGCGCCAGACTCATAGGGAATTTTTAACCGTGCGTCCAAATCTCCTGAGAAATCTGGAGGTCGCGTGTTCGAGTCACGCTCCGGGCACTTTGCCTTTCTTATTTTTTTAAGATATGTGCCCATATCTTCACCTTGATGATAAAGCATATATTATCCTTGCACGTTAAGTAGTTCCATGAATTTTCAAATTCTGGATGCAGACTATTTTCGCGAGGATAACCAACCTATAATCCGAATCTTTGGGAGATCGGAGGATGGGGAAAGTGTTTGCTGTCTGGTTCCGGGATTTGAGCCTTATTTTTATTTGAGTGCTTCAGGAGACCTGCAAAAGCTCGGTGAAGAGATCATGGAACGTTTCGAGGGTGTAAAGACCTTTGAGATCGTTGAAAGGTTCGAGCCAATAGGTTATCAGGAAACCAAAAAGCATATGCTCAAGATCACTACCTATGATCCTGGCAATGTGCCTGAGATCAGGGATGATGTGGCATCTATGCTTGGTGTCAATGCTATATATGAAACAGACATCCTTTTCAGGAACCGATTTCTGATTGATAAGGGCTTCAAGGGGATGGGCTGGGTATCAACCGAAATGGAAGAACCGGTTCCGAATGGGAAGATACTATGTGAGCGCACCATAAGGACCTCTCACATATCCGAGGTCCAGAAAATTGCCAATTCATCGTTGAAATATATGGCATTCGACATTGAATGCCTTCCTCACGATGGCGGGATGCCAACACCGGATGTTTCTCCTGTCATCATGGTAAGTTTTGCCTTTGAACCTGCTTACAAAGGCCACAAGACCCTTGTTCTTGTTATGAAAGAAGTGGAAGGTGTCGATGAAGATGTCGAGATGTTACCGGAGGAATCCGACCTTTTGGACCGTTTCTTTGAGATTATCAGGGACTATGACCCTGACGTAATTACAGGTTATAACATAAACGGTTTTGACGTGCCCTATATCACAGACAGGGTAAAGCTCCTGAACGAATCAGGTTCTAACATCAATTCTGCTGTTGGAAGGGACTCAAGGGTACTTAATTATAGGAAAGTCATAAATCGTACGATTGTTTCCATTACCGGAAGGGTAGTAGTTGATTCTCTTCCTCTTATCAGGCAACAGTTCAGCTTGAAAAGATACACGTTACGCAATGTCTCCAAAGAGTTGCTTAATATGGAAAAACTTGATGTCGATGCGGCTGACATGGAAGAGCACTGGAATGATTCCGGTGAAAAGATACGCAAATTCATTGACTATTCAAGGCGCGACTCAGAACTTGCTCTTGATCTGCTCCTGAACCTTAAACTTCTGGATAAGTATATCGCTCTTTCAAGGGTCAGCGGAGTACTTCTTCAGGACACTGTAAGTGGCGGGCAGACCAACATGGTCGAACATATACTGTTGACCGAATTCGGTAAACAGGGGCGTGTGATGTCCACAAAACCCGATGAAGAAACATCTGCTTTCAGGCGAAAGCAGAACGAAGAGCTTAAAGGGGGTGCAGTTCTCGAACCGGAGAAGGGATTGCATAAGAACGTGATAGTACTTGATTATAAATCCCTTTATCCAACCATCATGATGGCTCACAACCTCTGTTATACCACTGTGGTCCCCCCTGGGAAATATCCTAAAGATAAAGTGATAAGGTCACCCTCAAAAGGCGAATTTGTAAAACCCGAGATGTTCAAAGGCATCGTTCCTTCTGTTCTGGAAGCTTTGCTTGACAAGAGGGTCGAGACAAAGAAGCTTATGAAGCAGGCGAGTGACGAAGGTGAATCTCAGGTCCTTGATGCGACACAACTTGCTTTGAAGATCCTTCTTAACAGTTTTTATGGTTATTCGGGATATGCACGTGCCAGGCTCTACAGTTTGCAGATGGCAAATTCTGTGACCAGTATTGGAAGGGGGAACATTGCCAGGACTGAGGATATTGTATGTAATCGCATAGGAAAGGTCATTATCAGGGACAATGAAGCTTATCTTTTGGATGAGATCGATGAGCTCAGGGATAATGATAAGATCGTAAAGCTCTCGGTCGCTTATGGCGATACTGACAGTGTGTTCGTGCATTGTAAGAACGAGCAGGACCTGGAGTTCGAGGAGGGTGTTTTCTCACTTGACGATTCAGCACTTGTTGGGAAAAAAGTTGCAAGTATAGTAACTGCATCTTTGCCTGATCCCATGGAACTGGAATTTGAAGCTGCCGCAAAACGTATTTTGCTAATTGCCAAGAAAAGATATGCGCAATGGATCTTTGAGCCTACGAACGGTGGGTGGACTGACTCGATCAAGGTAAAAGGGCTGGAGACTGTACGGCGAGATTGGTGTGAACTGACCTCCAAGATGCTTAACAGGGTGCTGGAACTCGTACTTAAGGAAGGAGATATAGAAGGCTCTGTGGAGCATGTGAGGGACCTTGTGGACAGGGTAAGGAATCTTGATGTAAAGAAAGATGCCAATCTGTTTGAAGACCTGGTGCTTACAAAGAACTTTTCAAAAAGCCCTTCAAGTTATAAGAACAAACAGCCACATCTGACAGTGGTCGAGAATATACAGAGGCGTACCGGTGTTCGACCTTCCATTGGTGAACGAATTCCCTTTGTGATAATTGCCGGAAAAGGTCTGTTCGTAGACCGTGCAGAAGACCCTGACTATGTCCGTGAGAACAATGTTCCGCTGGATGTGGATTACTACATACAGAAACAGATGTTGCCTCCTGTGGAGCGTATCCTTAGTGTTTTCGGCGTTGATATGGCTACCCTAAACCATGATTCAAAGCAAAAAGGTCTCTTTGACTTTGACAGTTCTGTGGAAGATAATACTCCTGCTTTGAAAAAGGTCATAAGGACAAAAGAAGTCTCAACGAATGAAGATCAAAAAACGCAAAGCTCACTTTTTGACTTCTATAGTTAAAACCCCAAATTATTAGACTAATTCGTTATATAGACTGTTCCATGGTTAGACCTGAGGGGATCTTTATTGAACGGCATATGACCGTTGAAGAGTTAGACAAGCAGATAAAATAAGAGAAGAATGCAACACTCCTGAAAAGACTATATTTCATCAAATATCGTTATGGGGAATTGAGTGTTGAAGAATCAATACAAAGAATAGGGAGTTCAAAACAAACAGGATATACATGGCAGGAGCGATGGAATCAAGATGGGTACGATGGACTAAAACCAAGATATTCAGGAGGAAGACGATCAAAACTTGCAGATAAACAGAAGGAACAATTAAAAATCATGCGTAACTATTCAGCCATCCTCACGTATTTGATATAAACTTAGAATACTCAACACAATTCCATCAGTGCTTGATATTGATTTTACCAAAAAACAATATACTATGCCTCTATTTTAGTCACTCCCTGAAATTCAACCTGGTTTTACCAGGCACGAGGTGATTGATTACGAAACGCAAAGAAATCCTAGCAGTTTATGAACAAGGTCCAGAAGCAGTTGTTACTCTTGTCACCACGTTATACGACATAATTGCTGAACAACAAAAGATCATCGAGTTACAGGCTGCTAGAATAACAGAACTCGAAGAACGAGTTGAAAAATTAGAAAGCCAACTCAA
>NZ_JAGSOI010000096.1 GCF_023684405.1 Methanococcoides seepicolus
TGCTTCGTTATTTGGTGTAGTTGAATCACTTACATTCATAGTTATACCTTCATTCATACGTTTTGATACCATAGAGTAAGTCTGCATCCTTTCGGGTTAGGGCAAATTTTGAACCCTTATACAAATTATTACCATTTGTCATTCGCTTTCTACTCCGTTCCTCTACCCTCTATATCATCGTCATTCCTTGCGGAATTCCTACCCCGAAGGGAACATATAGGGCTTACCAAGTTCTAAATTATGAATAGTTATGAATACCTTAGAAGCCATCTATAAACCGAGAATCATTTGTCCATTTCCCATTATGTAAACTAAGCCATAATGGTCGGATTCTGTACCTTTTGGTTCAAGCGTTATTAATCCCTTTGTGGATTAATCAATCTACTTTCGCTTGCTTATCGTTACGATTCTTACAATGGTTCACTTTACGTTCTTCATAGTATTCTTTATCCTAGCAGATGATTCAGATTAGATTTCTGAATTTCTCCACATTGTCCTATGAGCTTCACACCAAACCGTTACCAGTTTCGCATGTCATAGTAGGATTATCCCAAATGGAAGGGATAGCGTTGCCGCAGTTCATGTTTTAACTTCTTGTCGCACTAGCATATCGATAATCTTCATATTATAAAAAATTTCATCTTTTTGGTGCAAACATATTCTTGCCTTTTCGTGGTATAAGGCAATTCCAGGTATTCCCGATAAGGTCCTGACGGTCTGCATTTTTCAGTCCTTCGAAGATAAGACCATGGTTTTTCGGATCACGATAATGCATCATCGCTCTCTGGATGTTCTTTTCTCTACGAGAAGTAGCTACATAGACTGTTTTTCCTGTGAAGGGATCAAGTCCTGTGTGGAACATACAGGTTGCCGCGGTCATCGGGGTTGGTATGAAATCCTGTACCTGTTCGGTATATCTGTCAGTTGCTTTGATGTACTCTGCAAGTTCTATCATATCATCCATTGTACATGCAGGGTGGCCTGACATAAGGAATGTTACAAGATACTGGTCTTTGTTCAGTTTCTTGTTAGTTTCCTTAAAGATCTTGGCAAATTTTTCAAATACTTCTCTTCCTGGCTTTTTCATACAGTCCGTAACCGATTTTGAAAAGTGTTCAGGTGCAATTTTCAATTGGCCGCTGACGTGATATTGGCAGAGCTCTGTGATATATTCAGGGTCTTGTAAGGCGAGGTCATATCGAACTCCATAACTTACAAAAACACGCTTTACTTCAGGCATTTCCCTAAGCTGGCGCAGCATTTCGATATTTTCTTTGTGGGATGTGTCCATGGAGGGGCAGGGTTCAGGGTAAAGACAAAGTTTATCCTTGCAGGCGCCTTTGTTCTCCCAGTTCTTGCATTTCATGGCATACATGTTAGCACTTGGTCCGCCAACCCCTATTATGTTGCCTTTGAATTCTTTCATTCTTGTCAGAAGCTCAGCTTCATGCAGGATGGAGTCAATACTACGGCTTGTTATCATTCTTCCCTGATGTTGTGCGATGGCACAGAAAGAACAGCTTCCAAAACAGCCTCTGTGAGTTGTTATTGAAAATCTGACAGTTTCAAGAGCAGGTACTGGCTCTTTGTATGAGGGATGCTCCCGTCGGGTGTAAGGTAGATCATAGACATGATCAAGTTCCTTTTGGGAAAGCTGTCTCATTGGGGGGTTCTGGATGATGGTCGTTTTTGGATGAGGCTGGACAAGGGCAATACCTCTTACGGGGTCCTGTTGGTCATACATTAGCTTGAATGCTTTTGCATAGGTAGGCTTGTCCTTTGATACTTCATTGTAGGAAGGCATTTCCACGTAAGGGAAAGGTATCTGATCGTTCTCTTTCGCTTCCTTCCATTTTTTCACCTCAAGTTTCCATGTGGTCCCGGGAATATCATTTATGTTCCTGATATCTTCACCTGAATCGAGCCTTCGGGCGATTTCAGGTGTTTGCAGCTCTCCCATTCCATATACAAGCAGATCTGCGGGAGCATCGGCGAGTATCGATTGCCTTACTTTGCCGGACCAGTGGTCGAATTCAGCAAAACGCCTGAGGGACGCTTCTATTCCGCCGATGACAATAGGTACGTCAGGATATGTTTGTTTTAGGCGGTTGGAGTAGACAACGACTGCACGGCTGGGGCGAAGTCCTGGTTTGCCTCCAGGGGAGTACATGTCCTTTGGGCGTGGCTTGAGGGCAGGGGTGTAGTTGCTGACCATTGAGTCAGTGTTCCCTGAAGTTACTGCGAAGAAAAGCCGGGGTTTTCCCAGTTTGGTGAAATCCTTTGTGTCTTCCCAGTTCGGTTGGGAGATTATCCCTACTTTGAATCCTGCATCTTCCAGTACGCGTCCTATGATGGTTGCACCAAAGCCGGGGTGGTCTACGTAGGCGTCGCCTGTTACAACGATTATGTCAAGTTGATCCCATCCGCGACTCTTGATATCTTTAATGTCCATTGGGAGAAAGCGGGATGTATCTATCCTTTTCGGGTTACGTTTTTTCTGTGACATGTGTTTGTCCTTTTATCGGTATGCTCTTGACATCTGTAGTGATAAACGTATCTGCTTGTTCACGTCATCACTGGTAACTGGGCCGTGTCCTGGGTAGAGGGTGATCACATCCAGTTCTGTTAGTTTTTCTATGGATGCTGAAAGCTGGTCCAATGAGCCACCGGTAAAATCGGTGCGGCCAATTCCTCCGTTCGGGAATACAGTGTCACCGGAGAAAAGGCTTTTCGAAGATGGCTCGTAGAGTGATATTCCTCCCGGGGTGTGGCCGGGGGTGTGAATGACCTCCATGGCTTCGGTTTCGCTTATCTTTATTATGTCACCGTTTGCATAGAGGATGTCCGGGTCTATGTCCGGGGCTGGTGCTGAGAAGAGTATGGATACACTTTCTTCTCTACTTTTCAGGGCTTGAGCATCATCTTTGTGGATGGCTATAGGGGCATTGCATATTTCTGCTACGGATTTAGCTGCGGCGCAATGGTCGAAGTGGGAGTGGGTCAGTATTATCAGTTCGATGTTTTCCGGTTGTGTGTGCTCTTTTATTTTTTGTATGAGCCGATCGGTATCCATTCCGGGATCGATGAGTATCTTTTCGTTTATGAGGTATGAGTTGGATGCGTATGGGGATGTGGTTATGCTGGTGATCTTCATTGTTTGACTCCGGGTATGTTTTAGATACCAAATATCTTCTTCGTGTTCCTGAAGGTGGCGTTTGCAATGGTCTCAGGGTCTGTGCCTTTTGCTTCTGCTATTACTGAGAGGTTGTCCAGTACGAATGCGGGTTCGTTCCGACCTTTGCGAGGGGATAGGTATGGGCTGTCGGTTTCAATGAGCATTTTGTCAAGGGGGACGTTCTCTGCTATTTTCTTATGGTGCTCTGAAAAACAGACTATTGTGGGGATGGATATGTAGTATCCTGCATCGGTTATCCTGGCGGCTGTTTCTATTGAGCCTCCATAGCAGTGGAAGACGACCTTGTCGAGGTCCTTTACCATTTCAAAACAGTCTTCTTCGGCTTCCCTTCCGTGAATTACGAGTGTCTTTTCATATTTTTCTGCTATCTCTATTACTTTACGGAAGTATTGTTTTTGGTGTTCTCTTTCCTTGTCTTCCTTATAGTAATGATAGTCAAGACCTGCTTCCCCTATACCTGCTGCTTGTTCTGCATGTAGTTCTAGCTGGAGAATGATCGAATTGGCGACTTCATTGCCGTAGTGGGATACTACCAGAGGGCTTAGGCCAATTGTAGGATAGATAAAATCGTATTCATTTGCAAGTGCGAGTGTTGCCTGGTTTGATTTAAGGTCAATTCCCGAGTTGACCATTTTAACAACACCCGCATTGCGTGCTCTTTCTATTGTTTCATCACGGTCACGGTTGAACTTTGGGAAGTCAAGGTGACAGTGTGAGTCTATGACCTTTAGCATGCTCCTTATGTTTTGAGGAGCATGTTAATAGCTGTTACGAGAGCTTCGACCGATGCGAGGACAATGTCAACGTTTGCTGCGCGTGCGGTCACTATCCTGCCTTTGTCGTTCTGCACTCCGATCACCACTTCTGCGAGTGCATCGGATCCACCGGTGACTGCTTCTATCCTGAAGTCATGGATGGTCACTTTTGCATGCTGTCCGATAAGGGTTTCGACTGCTTTTAGGGCAGCGTCAACTGGACCTACACCTACATTCGATGCTACGCATTCTTTTCCGTTGAAGAGTGCTTTTACGACTGCGGTAGATGTGGTTATGTTACCGGTCATGACACTGACCTCTTTGAGGTCTATAGGTGGCATTCCTTCAGGTCTTCCAAGGATATCGAATGCTATCGTGTAAAGGTCTGCATCAGTTATGCGTTTGCCTTTGTCTGCAAGCATTTTCACCTTTTTGATGATCGCATCGAGCTGAGCATCGGTTGGGTTGATGTTCGCAGATTGCAATGATCTGAGGACAGCGTGCTTTCCTGCGTGTTTTCCGAGTACTATCCTTCGAGTGTGTCCGACCATTTCAGGTGTCATGATGCCTGGTTCGAATGTATCGGAATTTTCGAGGACACCGTGGGTGTGTATGCCGGATTCATGAGCAAATGCGTTCTCTCCTACAATAGGCATGTGGGGAGGTATTTGAACGCCTGTGTAACGTTCGACCATTCGGGCGGTCTCTACGATATACTCGGTATTGATGTTCGTCTTTGCACCGTATATAGAGTGCAAGCTCATTACTGTTTCCGCAAGATCTGCATTACCGGCACGTTCTCCCAATCCGTTGACGGTGACCTGTGCCTGACTTGCACCGGCTTCTATTGCCATGAGACTGTTTGCAACGGCAAGTCCGAAGTCATTGTGACAGTGGGTGTCTATCGGGATGTTCATCTCTTTGTCCAGTTTGCTGATAAGGCGGTACATACCGGAGGGTGCAATTATTCCCACTGTGTCAGGGACATTGATGATGTCACATCCTGCGTCTTCAACTGCCTTGTATACTTCTATTAAATAGTCAAGGTCTGTGCGGGTTGCATCCATTGCAGAGAACATGCAGCGCATACCGTGGTCCTTTATGTATTGTACGGCATTTACTGACATCTCGACGACTTCTTCGCGACTCTTTTTGATGGTATGTATCCTCTGGATGTCAGATGTGGAAACAAAAGTATGTATCATTCCAACGCCTGCATCTATACATGTATCAAGATCCTTTGTTAGTACGCGCGCAAGACCACATACTTCTGATGTGAGGCCTGCGTTTGCGATGTTGCGAACGGATTCCATGTCTCCTGCGGAGGCTATGGGGAACCCTGCTTCGATGGTATCCACTCCAAGCTTGGAAAGCTGGTGAGCTATCTCGATCTTTTGCTCAGGAGTTAGGGATACGCCGGGGGTTTGTTCGCCGTCACGAAGGGTAGTGTCAAAAATGCTTATCTTTCGGTTTCGGATGGGTTCATCGACGTAAAAATCGATCCCTCAGTTGTGTATTTGTATCCATAATAATCATTAATACTACATGATTAATGGTATAAATAGAAAACGTTTGAAGTAGTTTATTACATTGGAGAATTTCAAATTAGCTCATAATTCCCCCCATTCTAGTTTGATAACACCTTCCTTAAAAAAAACTACCAAACAAATTACTACCTTCAACCTTATTTTGTAACTCAGTAAGCACCAGCAATTGATAT
>NZ_JAGSOI010000097.1 GCF_023684405.1 Methanococcoides seepicolus
ACTTTACCAACATAATAAAGATATGTCCCATCTTCGACCGGGACGGTTTTAGTGAACACCATCTTTGCGGGGACCGAGCTTGTTGGTGAGTCTCCGGTCACGATGATCTCATCGCCAACGTTCGGGTCTGCAGGTGCTATCTCAAAAGCACCCGCGGAAGGTATCAATAAGAAAAGGCTTAGTGTGATGCACGCAAGTAAGCATATTTTTGTGTTCTTGGTCATATGTACTACCAGCTAGTGAACTACCACCCATTAAAATAGGTGGCTTCCTGCTTCATAGCCCAGACCAATGTCCGTGACTCCACAGGCTCCCTCCGTAGTCCCTACGGTGCTTAAATTCAAAATATTAATGGCGGCATTAACGTCTCTGTCAAGCTCAAGTCCACACTCTTGACATCTGTGAACCCTGACCGATAGACCTTTCTTGACGATGTTTCCACAGCTGCTGCATTTTTGTGATGTGTTGTATGGGTTAACCAATTCGACATACTTGCCAGCCTCTTCCGCTTTGCTTTTTGCCATCTGGATCAGTTGACCCCATGCAACATCATGTATTGATTTTGCAAAGTGATGATTTTTAACCATGTTCTTGATACTCAAATCCTCGAACACTATCCTGTCAAACCTGTTGACAAGGATCCTGCTCAACTTATGGTTAAAATCAATTCTTTGGTTATGTATCTTTCCGTGAATCTTAACAACTTTAGTTTTTTGTTTGAGCCTATTCACTGAACCTTTCTTCTTCTTGCTAAGTCTCTTTTGTTGAACTGCAAGGGATCTCTCTGACTTGCGGAAATAGGTAGGAGAATCGTACTGTTCCCCATTGCTCAGCGTGACACATGAGTTAAGCCCGACATCGATCCCTATGGATGTATTCGGATTGACCTTTTCGGGATTTGCACCCGTATCGACAGAGAACACTGCATACCACTGATCGGTTTCATGTTTGATGGAACACGTCTTGATCTTGCCTTCTATCTCTCGGTGCTGTTTGATCTTGATACCCCCGATCTTGGAAAGTTTCAGTTTAGTTCCTTCGATCTTAAAACCCGATTGAGGACATGTGAAACTGTTGTACCTGTCTTTTCCTTTGAACCTTGGATACCCTGGTGTTTCACCTGATCTGCACCGTCTGAAAAAAGCATCGAATGACTTTCCAAGTCTTCGCAATATATCCTGCTTGATCTGTGAGAATACTTCGGTATTGAATTCAAGGTACTTGACCTGAGTGATCTGGTCAAATGTCGTCAATCCTTGATTGCATCTGTCATACGCATTCCTTCTGTCCGCAAGAAACTCGTTATAGATGTATCTGCAAACATCCAGAGTTTTGACCAGAACGAGCTCCTGTTCTTTAGTCGGGTACAGACGGAATTTGTAGGATTTCCGCATATTGCAACATACGTTTTGATACTATTAATATATATCAGAAACAAGAGTAAATAACTATTTACGCAATTCATCCACCTGTTTCATCTTGCAGTTATACTGCAAGACATCCAGATTGATCTGGATGTTTTCCATGAAATGAAACTCCCATTAAATCTTTGATTTACTGCGAGCTTAAAAACAGTGGTCTTCTTGCTGATGAATTATAAAATTGTTATGTATATCCCTCTTTCTTTGACTTCATTACAATATACTTAAGGATTTCTGATATCTGTCAAAAAATCATGTAAGATCTATATTATGATATTATTTTATATGTCTGTTACATCGTGAACTACTCCTCCCTAATCACCGTGCCGAAGGCATGTTGATTTGAAGAAGGAGCTTCCTGCGAGTGTTTACGTCATTTCGAGATCATTCCGTTAGGAATTATCCCGATCTGTAAACCTGTTTGTCGCAGATTATCAACTGTTTGTCGATAGCTCGTCCACAGAGCATTATGTTTGAAATATCTCAATAGGATGTTTACTGAACTATTGCAATCCCTATCCAGAACATTGCCACAGACTTCACATTCATATGTTCTATCGTTAAGTGACATGTCCTTTAAGGATCCGCATACGCAGCACATCTTTGAAGTATATGATTCATCAATTCTTATTATTCTCTTACCCATTGCTTCAGCTTTATAGGTTAAGAATTGAGCAAATCGTCCCATGTGTCCTGAGTTATGGGTACCTCGGTGTACACTTTTATTGTACTTTTTATCATCAGGTTTACTTGCTGCCATACTTTTGACATCCAGTTTACCTATAACAATGACATTAGCATCCGTATTTCCAATGATACGTTTGGTAATCTTATGTTGGTTATCACATAACTGATCCGAAGATCTACGTTTAATCTTTTTCAAATTACCATGTAACAAGTTCCATTTCCTGCTGTTCTTCAGGCAATGATCCCGTCTTGACTGGACCTGATTGATTTTAGGTTCCCAGTATTTATCGGGCCGTCGGTTAATAAGTTCGGTAAAGTTACCGTCCGAATTTATCATGGTTTGTTTGGATACACCAATATCAATAGCAAGATATGCATCATTGTTGTTGAACTTGATCGATGGTACATCGTATGTAATTGATATGTAAAATTCATTACCCTTCTGGTAAACGTTAACTTGGTCAATTGTCACAGCGTGCTTGAATATCCTTTCTTCAAGTAAAGTAGCAGGTAATTCAAATTTCAATGGTACTCCAGATGGATGTTTATGCGATAGGTCAATGTACAGTTGATCGTGTTCAATATACGTTGATACTGGTCGTTTGATTCTGGTATCCATTGATTTTCGTATGACAATATGATCATTTGAATCGGATATTTCAAATCCCGATTGATTGTAGAGCATGGTCGTAAAGTAATCCTTGCCTTTGAACCCAGGTGATCTTGCTTTTTTGTCCTTGTTCTTTTTCAGATTGAAGAAGGATTTGTAATCGTTATCAAGACTTTTCAGGACACCCTGTAATACCTTCGAATATACCCATGTATATTCAGGGTACTGTTGCTTGAGTGTAGGCAAACCATTCTGTTGTTTGATGTAACTTATCCTGGTTTTGTTTTTATATGCATCACGTCGTTCAGTTAACCCGAAATTATAGATCAACCTGCACTTTTCAGAAAGATCCCATAGAACAGATTCCTGTTCTTGAGTAGGTTGAATCCTGATCGGTAGAGTTAACTGCATATAATAGCTCCAAATTTTACAAATGTTTCAAAACTATTTAAGTGCTAGCATCCAATACTATTTTCATATAAATCGGTACGCTCTCATCCCCCACCTAGCAGCCTTCGGCTGCTTGATGAGGGGGACTTCCCGCTCAAATGTTAAACACTGTAATATGCCCTTCAAACATGTTTATATGGCATGAATAAAATGTAGGGGCATATAATATTAAAATATTGAAGAGAAATAAAGATGGCTGATAGGAATAATGTTCCCGCTGATATAAAGATCGTTGTATTACTGGTATCACTTACCTGTGCGTTCATACTGCTTCCGCCTTTGAGCGACACTGCTATTCGTACGATCCTAGGTTTGCCTATGGTTCTTTTCCTGCCGGGCTATGCACTTATTGCAGCTCTTTTTCCTAAGAAGGATGACCTTGACGGGATCGAGAGGGTGGCACTTAGTTTTGGTCTGAGTATCGCGGTGGTGCCTCTTATCGGACTTGGTCTTAATTATACCCCGTGGGGGATCAGACTATTGCCTATTCTGGTCTCGCTGTCGTTCTTTACTATTGCGATGTGCGTGGTGGCGGTTTATAGACGGCGTGTTCTGCCAGAGGGGGAGGAGTTCAGCGTTCCGTTCAATGCTACCTATCTTTCTCTGAGGGAAGAGCTGTCAAGAAAACCGGACAACAGGCTTGACAGGGTCCTTTCGGTCATCCTTGTCCTGTCCATAATCGCTTCGATGGTGACCCTTGCTTATGTGGTGGTGACACCGAAGGAGGGTGAGAAGTTCACCGAGTTCTATATCCTTGGCATGGATGGTATGGCTGATGGCTATCCTGTGAATTTCACATTGGGGCAGAGCGGTAATGTGATCGTTGGTGTTGTGAACCATGAGTATGAAGTTACTAATTATTCCATGGGCCTATTGCTTGAGAACGGTTCGTCCTCTGTGGGACATGAACGGCTTTTCATGAGCCTTGGGCATAATGAGACCTGGGAGGAGGAGCTGTCATTTACGCCGGAGAGTGTCGGGGATGACATGAAGTTACAGTTCTTGCTCTATAAAGATGGTAATATGACGGTTCCATATAGGGACCTTCATCTCTGGATCGACGTGATGGAGAGCTAATATGGAGTCAGATGGTGAGTTCGTCACTATTGGTGAGGAGGGTATTCTTCAGAAGATCAGCGGCACAAGTGGCCTCAATATGGAGCTTTTGACGATAGCCATCCCTTCTATGGTGATCATTCTGGCCGAGCTTTCGTTGTTCCTGGGGCATACAAAGTTCTCTACATGGGTGCATATCATTTTGCTGCTGGTCCTGACCTTGTCGACCATTGTGATCAATGATGTGGACAAACAGTATTTGTTGCGTGCTTTTATTCTAATCTCCATGTTGCGGATATTGAATCTTTCGATGCCGGTTTTCTTTGATATGACATTATATACGTATGTGTTCGTCTATGCTCCTCTTTTGATACCTGCCTATGTTATGGTGAAGGGGCAGGAGCTCGATATGGAGTATCTGGGGATGAGTACGGCTATAAAATATTATTATTTGCCTGTTGCTCTGCTTGTAAGTCTGATCATTGCATTGGGCGAGTTCATGATCATCGAACCGGGATATCTTATTCCCGACCTTTCATTTTTCAACTTGCTTAAGCTCTCCCTGGTGATGGTAATGTTTGTAGGTTTTATTGAAGAGCTCATTTTCAGGGCGATATTGCAAACGAAACTGGAGGAGATCCTGGGTGATTATCGGGGTTTGCTCCTTGCAAGCATCCTTTTCGGAGTTATGCACTCCGGATATGGCACCCCCTATGAAATGCTTTTCACGGCTTTTGCAGGTATGATGCTGGGTTATATCTATCAGAGATGCAGAAATCTCTTCCTTGTGAGTGTTACTCACGGTTTTATCAATGTGATCCTTTTCGGGATTCTGCCTCATCTAACGTGAATCCATGGGTATGAGAATGGAAATAAGTTCATCAGCATGAGCAGGAGACACCTTGCGTAAGCTGATGAAGGGGTTGAATGTCCTGCAAAAAAGATCGAGTGAAAACAGAAAGAGCCTGTGGACTTGTGAACAATAGTTCAAGGAATGGAGCAGGAAGCTCCGTCCGTAAGGGCGGAGTAGTTCACTACTTCGATCAGATTCAGACGATCTCTACAACTTTGAAGACGACAATTCCTGCGAATACAAGGAGTAGTGGAAATATGCTCATGTCGAGGGATGCAGAAACGGATTTATTCCAGTATTTGGATGCCGATAGTATCTCTTTTGCAGACAGTAAGAATATAAGTGCTACCACCGCAAGCACGCCATATTCAGG
>NZ_JAGSOI010000098.1 GCF_023684405.1 Methanococcoides seepicolus
TTTCAGGGAGTGACTAAAATAGAGGCATAGTATATTGTTTTTTGGTAAAATCAATATCAAGCACTGATGGAATTGTGTTGAGTATTCTAAGTTTATATCAAATACGTGAGGATGGCTGAATAGTTACCTTTTTTTTTAATTAATTTTATTTACCTTGTATTATTTTGATCTTGTATATTTTGGTGAGTCCAGCCCAACATCGATGAGTGCTTTCTTCTTGACGAGGCTATCTATGAATTTTTTAGCTCCTCTTAAGTTAAGCCCGGAATGTTCCATAACATCATTGAGGTCAAAGTACTCTTCATCTTCAATGAGTTGATCCACGATCTGTGTCAATTTAGTCCGGGTTCCATTTGTGGAATGCCAGAATGCAAATTTCCGGTTATTTTCATCAGTTTCATTGTATACAAGATCGTCTTCCTCCAGATCGTAGATGAAAAATCCCAGTCTCTGATGTGAATATGTCCTTGCCCAGTCCTTTATGTTTTGATCCCATGAACTGCTGATAAAACACAGGCTCATGTACTGGTTTTGTTCGATGGTACTTGCTTTTGCCTGTATCATCTCGATGATATCTCTCTTGTCGTCTATGGATTTCCCGTAGTTATCGACGATAAGCATTGGAGTTTTGAACCTTCCTTCCTTTATGGAGCCGCGAACACTTTTTTTTGAAAGTTCGACCTTCCATTGCTTGTCTGCAATGTATTCTCCATCATAAGATACCTCTGGATGCTGTTTCTCAAATTTTTGCTCCAGAATATTTACGTAACTGTAAAGTTTTGAAAGGGTTTCAGTATCAAGTTCATCTTTTTTAGTATGGGCCTGGGTGTCAGAGGGAACTGATGTTTCATCTTCAATATCATCAGTTGAGCTAGTTTTGATCTCGGTGGGGAAAGTTTCAGACATTTCAGTTTTGTCTTCTGCAGGGGCTTTTTCCTCAGCTTCTTTCTGCTCTTTCTCTCTTATTTCCCTTTCTTCTCTTTCAGCTTGCTTTTTACTTCCGATCCTGTTCTCGTATTCGCTCAGGTTCTTGTTTGTAAGCTCTATCCTGTGGCTAAATCCCATGTCCATTTTGTCCACAAGGTCACTGATAGCAAAGACATCGACATTCTCACCGATAGGGGACATTAAAATCTCTCTTTTCGTACCTGATGTTTTCCTGTTGAAAGGGGATGAGAAAACGATGTCTATGCTTGAACCCGGTGAAGGAAAGACGGTTACTTTCGAGGTTCGCCCTAACTGGTGAATGTGGTAACTGTAAGATCTCTGCAAGCATTGATTACTATGACTATAACACAAAGAAGCGGAAGCATGTTGATCTTGAAGGCAAGATGGTAAGCATGGTGTGTCCGGTACTTCGGGTCAGGCAGATCGATGAACCTTCCTGGAGGTCGTTGGTCAGCACCCTCATTTCAGCAGAAGAGGATTCTAAATACCTTGAGATCCCTGCAGAGAACCTGTTCGATATTGCTACCCGGGTTCTCAAGGACATGAACATGTACATGATCGAGCCGGAGATCACATCAACACCTCGCCTTTTTACGGGAGTTGCAAGGTTCTATGCTGAATGTGTTAGGGGGTTGAAATATGCATCATATGTCGAAGTTGTAGGCAAGAGCCGATCACGCCTTATATTAAGGGCATGGGCTGAAAAAGAAGATGCACTTACCGGTTTCTATTATAAGATGCTGGAAGAGATCGAAAAGAGAACAGATATCAAACTTTTCGTTGATGGGGGTTCTGCACAATACAATATAAGCACTACCAATATTACTGATAGCCTTATCCAGCGCTCTACAATAGGTTCGGAATCTGAAGTCAGGAAGTGTCCCGTTTGCGGAAAAGAAGTAAAGGATAATGCAAAGTTCTGTGAAGACTGTGGGGAAAGGCTGGACTGAACAGGCAGACAATTTCTGGTCTGCAAACCCTCCTTCCTTATTTTTTCTCTTTTTCACTGAAAAAACATATAACTTATGCATTTGATTCTTACATATAGTTTACTTTATATATTTTATAATTTAATAAAGTGTTTCGGTGTCAGAATAATGGATCAGAAAAGAATGAATGAGCTTTTTGTATGGAACAAAAAAGCTTCCCGTTTGGAATTGTTCGTAAGGATATTCTATGGTATACCTGTTGCGATCATTCTATCTCTCTATAGTTTTTTAATGACGATTTGTTTTTTCTTGCAATTACCTTTTATTTTGGTACTCGGAAGAAGACTTCAAATTCTGAACAAGGTCATAAAAGGCTATTTGGAATACTATACCCAAATTGCAGGTTATTTCTATATGACGACCGATGAACGTCCTGGTATCCTACCAAAGGATATTTCTATCTTTGAAAAGCAACTTTATTATGATCACAATACGGTCGAAATATTTGATAGGGACGAAAAGTGATGTTCCTCACCAAATAAAAAAGTGATCATCTATTTCATAAACGATATTAATGAAGGGGGTAGCATGCACAATAGTTATGTAGGGGAAGTAAGTAACGGTAATTGGGAAAAGATGGTTGAAAAGGAGCCTAAACCTGTTCTGGTAATGTTCTATCTGACTACATGTTCTCATTGCAAAGCGATAGAACCTTACTTCAGGGAGTTTGCAGAAACATACAAAGATTCATGTAAATTCTTCAAGCTCAATGCCGAAATTAACCCATGGGTCTCAGAAAGATATGGTGTGGAAGGAACACCCACTTTTATATTCATGTGTGCTGGAAAAATGATACGGGGCATGGCAGGTGTTTCCCATCCTTCTGAACTTAAAAGGAACATTGAGGATTTCCTGAAGAACGGTTCAGTGTGTGCTGCTAATGTCACATCGCTTAAGTACGACATGTCAATGTACGGCTGACCACTTATCCACTGCTCTCTTCTTTTTATTTTTCATTTATTAGCAGGGATCGTAAAGGTGAAAGTACTGCCTTCGTTCATCTCGCTTTCCACCCATATTTCTCCACCGTGCAACTCAACCAGTTTTTTCACAAGAGCAAGGCCAAGGCCTGTACCTTCTTGTTCTTTTGTGTTAAAGTCCCCGACCTGTATGAATGGTTTGAAAACTTCATCGAGATGGTCCTTTGAGATCCCGGTCCCGGTATCTTCAACATTGACATACAGTTTCTTGTGCATTGACCATGCGTTGATGGTAACATTCCCCTCTTCAGGAGTGAACTTAATGGCATTGCTTACCAGATTATACATTATCTGTTTGAACATTGTCTTGTCAGCATTTGTAGTAATGGTATTATTAGCAATGTTGTGGGATAAGTTTATTTTCTTTTTGTTCGCAAGGGGTGAAAGGATAGAGGTCGTATCTTCGATCATTTCATTGAGCTCAAAATCTTCGCTTCGCAAGTGCATCTTTCCAGCTTCTATCTTTGAAATATCAAGTATATTATTGATAAGGCCCAGCAGATGTTTTCCGCTGATTAAAACATTATCGACATACTTGGTCTGTTTTTCATTAAGTTTGCCGAACATCTCTGTCTTCAACAGATCCGAAAATCCGATTATCGCATTAAGGGGTGTCCTTAATTCATGGCTCATGTTTGCCACAAAATCACTTTTCGCTTTATTTGCTGCTTCTGCTTCCATCATTAAGTTTATCAATGCGTTCTCTGCATTCTTTTTTTCAGTAGTATCAATAATAAGTCCTTTCAGATGGTCAACATTCCCTTCGCTGTCGTATATTAAGGTAGTTCTTTCATTGACCCATCTTGTCTCTCCGTCACCGGTTATGATCTTGTAATCGAGATTCACGGAAGGGGAATCACCACTGTATAGCTTTTTAAATTCTACTTCAACATTCCTTTTGCAGTCCGGGTGAATAATGTCGTCATAATTGAGATGACCATCAATGAACTCATGAGCCTCATATCCTAAATTACTGATATTATCCGAAATGATCTCTACTGGCCACCCTTCCTGTGCCTTCCATTTGAATACGATAACAGGACTGCTTTCAACCACTTTTTTTAATTCATCATTAAGTTCGTTTGATCTTTGTAATGCATCAAGTATATCGTTCAAACCTTCCGGTATGTTCTTAAAATCAACTTCTATATCGGTATTTGCTCGCTTGTTAAACGATCCTTTAAGAGCAGTATCTGATATGTCTTTAAAGTCATTGACTATATTTTTAATAGGTTTTGTTATCCTTTGTGCAGAAAAGATTGCAATAGTTCCCATAAAAAGAATTGCGATTGCAGATATAGCCACCAATATATTCTGCATGTCTGTAACACCTGCATACATTTCCCCTTTTGGAACTACGACCAGCATGGAATAATTACCAGTTCTGACCGGTTCATAGAAAATGATAGAATCCTTATCTGTTACAGGATCGATCATCTCGATATGACCTTCTTTACCATTTTCGATATCTTTTGCCATTTTCAGTATTTCTGGCTCTTCGAAATCGTAGAGTGTCTTTGATCCGATCCATTCTTTATGAACTGGGTGGGATATGAGCAGTCCGGTATTACTAACAGTGAAAGCATAGCCTGAATCTAATATTTTAATGTTGGATATTTCCTCATCGATGTAGCTCAAAGAAACATCTGCACCGCCAATACCGATAAATTCTCCTTCGATAATAATGGGTGAAACATAGCTTACAATAAGTTCTCCCCGATACAGGTAGGGTTCTGTCAGCACATCCATTTTTCGTTCCTTTGGCAACTGGTAGTAGTCAAGGGAATCATAATGCACAAGAGGCTCGAGGAAGATCTTTCCACCGATCCGGTTCCAGTATGGGAGAAATCGACCTGTTTCATCGTGAAATTTCGTATTTGCATATGCAGAATCATTTAGGTCAAAAGCGTTAGGTTCGAACCCTGCATAGACTCCTAAAATATTTGGATTATCTGTCAATGTCTGTTTGACAATGCCACTGGCAATTTCTCGATCCCCATATCTGTACCCTTTCATTGAGCTGGCAATCCCTCTCGAAATTGCCATATTGGCCCGCATATCTGCATCAAAATTAGATGCATAATTTTTCGTAAGAGAAATAATTTCTTTGTGTATCAGTTCTTCATGCTGTTCAGTTGTTGTAGAAATGATCAGGGACATAGTGAATGTCATGACTAGGATGATACCGATTACTATATACAATAAAATTTTGAAATCCAATGGCACATCTTTAAAGTTCATTCATTATCCCTTCGTTTTTAAATAATCATTTTTAGGATCAATACGCATCAAGTTCGCATATATAATCACAATTGTAATGAATTAATCCGTGTAGTTAGTTCACAACTTAATATATTTTGTGTTTGTTTTATTGTAACTATTCGAGAATTTCAAATTAGAAAGTTAACTTAAAAACCTATTCCATTTTTCATTAACTCCACTACTTTTTCTGCAACAAATAGCCATCATTAGCTTATTAGAACTTATCCAGTCTTCATGGCTAAAACAACAACAATATATCGTG
>NZ_JAGSOI010000099.1 GCF_023684405.1 Methanococcoides seepicolus
AGATGTGTTGAACGAACTCGGATATATCTCAAAGAAGCTCGAGCAAAAGGACATTTTCGACCTTCGTTTTGTTGAAGAATTAAGACTTTGAATTTTTTTTATTTTTTTAAAAAAAAGGTGAAAGACCTGCCAACTTTAACAGAAGGCAGGAAATGTGCCCATAATAGAGAGGCAATAACTCCGCACCCATCTATCAAATGCAGAGGTATCCCATCTCAATAAATTCAACTGCTCAAATGATCAGAGCACAAAACCACAGACACACCTGATTTCGTAACAATCTTGCACAGATCCTCAATTGTGTCGGAATATTGCTCACTGTCAACCGGGATTCCCTTGCAAAGGGTTTCAAGCAGCAGATCATCATCCACGTAGATACAATGTGTACCCTGCATGGAAAGGCGGTCATAATTGGCCTGTGCCTCTTCCCTTTTGTCTCCTGGATATCTTATAACCTTCGTCTTTACAGCTTTGCATGCTTTGTCAGGAGATACCTGATTGTATTTCGTGATCATGCCGGCAGCAGCCGTCTGATTGGTGTGGGGATCAATTACAATAAATGAACCCGTGATCTTGTTCTCAGAATAAATATCGGCAAATATCGGGGTCTTTAACTCAACCTTAACTTTTCCGATCTCATTTAATCTCAAAAACTCCGAAGGTTTCATGCTGATGTCTTCAGGATCAAACTCATGAAGTACTTCTGAGAAATTTCCTTTAACCGTGCTGGTAGTATGCTTGATTAAATAATCCTTCCCTATTTCCATGGGAGCGCTATCCATCCATACTACATTCGCCTCCAGACTTCCGGCAATTACAGGAAGGTCATCAACCTTCGCGATCATATCACCGCGGCTTATGTCAATGTCATCCTCAAGGCAAAGGGTTACTGCCATAGGAGCAAAAGCATAATCGAGGTCCCCGTCATACGTGACGATTTTTGAAATTTCACTCGTTTTTCCCGAAGGGAGAACTCTTACCTTCTCTCCTTTGTGTATAACGCCTGAAGAGATTGTGCCACAATAACCCCTGAAATCGTCGCCTCCCCAGTTAACATACTGGACGGGAAACCGGAAATCAGTCAGGTTGCGACCACCGGATATATTTACATTCTCCAGGTAATCAAGCAGTGGCGATCCCTGGAACCAGGGCATATTGGCGCTTCGTTCGATGACATTGTCACCTTTGAGGGCACTTATGGGTATATAATAAATTGATTCATCTGATAACTTATCAGAAAAAGCATTATACTCGCTTACAATATTTTCAAACACTTCTTCTGAATAATCAACAAGATCCATTTTATTGACTGCAACTACAAAGTTCCGGATACCAAGAAGAGATGAGATAAATGAGTGCCGTTTTGTCTGTGTTACAACTCCGTTCCTGGCATCAATAAGAATCAGGGCAAGCGATGCATTTGATGCACCTGTAGCCATATTTCTTGTATATTGCTCATGCCCGGGGGTATCGGTAATAATAAAGCGCCTTTTTGGAGTCGAAAAAAACCTGTATGCGACATCAATTGTAATTCCCTGCTCCCTTTCTGATTTAAGGCCATCAGTTACCAGGGAATAATCAATATCCTGGTTCCTATGGGTTTTCGAGAATGTCTTAATTAAATCCAGTTGATCCTCGAATATTGATTTTGAATCGTATAATAATCTCCCAATAAGGGTTGATTTACCATCATCCACACTTCCTGCAGTGGCAAACCTCAATAGATCAATATTCTGATTTCGTTCAACTAAAGAGTCAGAACCCTTCAAAAGTATCCCTCCTTCTTCTTTTGCTCCATGGAGCTATCCTGATCCTGATCGATTATTCTTGTAATACGCTCGGAATGGCGGGCAACCATCATCTCCTCAATGATCTTCGGCAAAGTATCTGCCTCTGACCGTACTGCACCCGTACAGTAATGGCACCCCAGTGTCCTGAAGCGGCACATAACTTCCTTGGTCTCTTCCTCATGTTCATCCGTATAAACCGGAATTAGCTGGCCATACTTCTCAATAACCGGTCTTTTCTTTGCAAAATAAAGAGGAACGATCTCAATTTTTTCATGGTAAATATATGTCCAGATATCAAGTTCGGTCCAGTTTGAAAGAGGGAATACCCTAATGGATTCGCCCGGATCTATCTTTGAATTAAAGAGGTTCCAAAGCTCAGGTTTCTGGTCCTTCGGATTCCACTGGCCATGCTTGTCACGGAATGAATAAATTCTTTCCTTTGCCCTTGATTTCTCTTCGTCCCTCCGGGCGCCTCCAAACGCTGCATCATAGCCGCCTTCCTTTAATGCGTCAAGGAGTGCTTTCGTCTTAAGCTCGGCACAACATTTGACCGTTCCTACCGAAAGGGGACTTATCCCTTTCTTAAGGGCTTCCTCGTTTCTGTGAACCTTCAGGTCAAGATTGTGCATTTTCGTATAGTAATCCCTGAAGGCGTACATTTCAGGAAACTTGTATCCGGTATCAATATGCAATAAAGGGAAAGGTACTTTTTTCGGGTAAAAGGCCTTGATCGCAAGATGGGCCATCACCGACGAGTCCTTGCCTACTGAATACAACATCACTGGATTTTCAAATTCTGCAGCGACTTCTCTGATAATGCTTATGCTTTCCGCTTCAAGTGTCTTTAAATTTGAAAGCCGATAAGATTCTTCCTTAATGGTCATATTTGATCCTCCACTAATTTATTTCCGGAATGAAGTCCACATTCCTTCTTGGTTGCTTCTTCCCACCACCAGCGCCCTTCACGTTCATGCTGACCTGGGAGAACCGGTCTGGTACATGGTTCACAGCCAATACTGGCATATCCCTTCCCATGGAGTTCATTGTACGGGACATCGTTTTCCCTTATGTGATCCCATACCTGCTTAGAGGTCCAGTTTGCCAGAGGATTGAACTTCACAAGTGTACCATCACCGAACGCTGAATCAACTTCTATCACAGGGATAGATGCACGTGTGTTAGGGCTCTGATCCTTACGCTGACCGGTGATCCATGCAGCCCTCGTGCTAAGGGAACGCCTTAATGGATCAACTTTCCTGGCACCACAACATTCTTCGTGTCCGTCCTTATAGAATGAGAACATACCTTTATTGAGAACCAATTCTTCGGTCTTTTCCCTGTTCGCAAAGAAGATCTCCAGTGGGATGTTGTATTTGTCCCGGACCACATCGAAGAATTTGTAGGTTTCAGGATGCAGACGGCCGGTATCAAGGGAGAAAACACTTACATCTGCTTTGATCTTGGATGCCATATCAATAAGGACGACATCCTCAGCACCACTGAATGCAATAGAGATACCATTGTCAAACCTCTTCAAAGCATATTCAAGAATTTCCTGGGGCGAACTGTCTTTGTAGCCTTCAGCTAACTGTTTTATTTCTTTTATTAATTCCGGATTTGGTTCTGGCATAGTTCCATTTCCCGATCATTTTGATCAAATCATTTGTTGAAATTATAATTATCAAAGCTCAAACGAAATAAGGTCCAGATAACAGCTATACACTGTTTATCTGGAAAACTCAATTCATTCCAGCACAAAGCCCTTGAACTCTTCGAAGCCTACACGCCGTATAGTATCTCCGAACCGTTCGCCTGAAGATGCTTCCTTTTTGAAGAACTCCACTGACCTCTCGATTATCCCGAAAAGGGTATTCTCATCCACGAGTTCGGTCAGTTTGACAGCAAGTCTTGGCTGTTTTCCAACCTTGCCACCAACGTAGATCGTGTACCCTTCTTTTGACCTGATCCATGCGTCCGTAGGGCATATCAAGAGACACTGGCCACACAGGATACATTTGTCCCTGTCATAATACAGAGCTTCATCCTCGACCTTGATCGCATCTACGGGACACCCTGTTTGACAGAGACCACAATAGGTACAATCATCCTCTACCCATTTTGGCTCAAGCCCTCCCATTACACCAAGGTCGTTCTCCTGTGCTTTCATACATGATGCCGGACAGCCAGTAACTGCGAATTTGAACTTGCCGGGAAGTTCCATGGCAAAGTACTTCTCATCGATCTTCTTTGCAATGTCCTGTGCGTCGATCAGCCCACGTGGACAGATGAGATTGCCCTGACAGGCAACAACTCCACGAACTCTCGGACCACAGGTGCCCTGATGGACATCTCTTTCCTGAAGCTCATCAAGAAGATCCTCTGTGTCATCAAAGGGAACATAAGAGATCTCAAGCCCCTGACGTGCAGTTATGTGAACCTCACCTTTGCCATACTTCTCAGAAGCATCTGCAAGTGCCCGAAGCTGGTCAGAAGTTAACTGACCCCCGACAACACGAAGTCGCATTGAGAAAAGGTCTTCTTTTTGCTTCTGTCGAAGAAAACCGCCTCTTTTGAGACGTTCATAGTTAATCGTCTTTTCACTCATGTATTATCACCCTAACTTCCGCAGATTGAGATATATATGTATATAAAAAGGCAAAAGTTGCACTTATTAGTGGTAATTTTAGCCCCATTGCCCACTGCTATATAACAAATTCACATTCATTTGCTATATAGTTACTTCGAGTGTGAGATGGAAAATCAACATATATAAATGAATTGAAGTGACAATATTGAAAGGAGCTACTAATAAATGATCATAGCACTGGCTGCAATAGCATCTGCGATCTTCATGGGGATCAACATTGGCGGGAACAATGCAGCAGCAGCTATGGGAGCAGCTTATGGTGCAAGAGCCCGTACTAAAAGACAGGCAGTAATATTAATAGCTGTTTTTTCCCTGCTTGGAGCAATACTTAGCGGCGAGGATGTTATCAGGACGCTTGGTGAAGGAATAGTATCTGGCAACACGATCACACTTGTAGCAGCTATTATTGCAACAAGTGCAGCTGCGATCAGTCTTTTCATCGGAAACGTACTGAAGGTTCCGATATCTGCGAGCCAGTCAGCTGTAGGAGCGATCGTAGGAATTGGCATATTCTACGGGATACTCGATATTCAACTGCTATCAAAGATAGTTGGATGGTGGATAGCTACCCCGATAATTGCATTTGTACTTGCTTACCTTTCCGGGAAATATATTCACCCCAGACTTGTTGTCTGGCTTGTCGAACATGAATCGGAAGCACAGATCAGAAGCACTATTAAGAAGCTTCTGATAGTATCCGGCTGTTATGTTGCCTATTCGGCAGGTGCAAATAATGCGGCCAATGCAGTTGGACCTCTGGTAGGAGCAGGATTCATGGACCCAGGAACAGGAGCCATAGTCGGAGGGCTTACCCTTGGCATTGGAGCGATATTGATAGGCGGTCGTATTCTCGAGACAGTCGGGACGGAGATCGCAGAGATCTGTACCATTCGTGCGATATTTATTGAAGCCATCGCAGCAATTATTGTGCACAGTGCTTCTATTGCAGGCATACCTGTTGCACTGGGTCAGTTAGTGCCGGCAGCAGTTATTGGCAT